>CAXTVY010000066.1:0-19428 GCA_964247665.1 uncultured Chthoniobacterales bacterium
GCCTCGGCGTGGTGCGCGGCGCGCTTGGCGAGATAATCGTCGTAGTTACCCACGTCCGTATAAAGTTCCCCGCCGCCCTCGAACGCCAGGATCGACGTGCACACACGGTTCAGGAAATACCGGTCGTGGCTCACGGCGACGACCACGCCGCCGAACGCCACCAGTGCCTCCTCCAGCACGCGCAGGGTAGCGAGGTCCAGGTCGTTCGTCGGCTCGTCGAGCACGATCACGTTGCCGCCGCGCTTGAGAATCTTCGCCAGGATGACCCGGCTGCGCTCCCCGCCCGAGAGCAGGCGGATCTTCGAGTTCACCTGTTCGCCGGTGAACAAAAACCGGCCGAGATACCCACGGATGGACACCTGTTCCTCGCCCAGCTTGACCCATTCGCTGCCCTCGCCGACCTCCTCGAACACCGTTTTTTCCTCGTCGAGCAGCAGGCGGCCCTGGTCCACGTAATTGATCGTCGTGCGCGTGCCGACCAGCGCCTCGCCGCGCGTGGGCGGCAGCAGGCCGAGCATTACCCGCAACAGGGTCGTCTTGCCCAGGCCGTTGCGCCCGACGATGCCCAGGCGCTGCCCGGCTTCGAGTTTCAGGTTGACCCCGTCAAAGAGCGTCCGGCCGCCGTCGGGCAGGTCGAAGCCGACTTCCTTCAACTCGATCACCCGGTTAGCCAGCTTGGGCGCGGGCGGGATGATGAGGTCCATGTCCAGTTCCTGCTCGGGTGCGGCCTGCCCGGCGAGTTCGTGGTAACGGTCCACGCGGTCGCGGGACTTCGTGGTGCGGGCGGGTGCGCCGCGCCGGACCCATTCGAGTTCGCGTTTGAGGAACTTCTGGCGGCCGGCTTCCGCCGCCTCGTCGTTAGCCTGGCGGAGGGCCTTGCGCTCCAGGAACGCGGTGTAGTTGCCCTGGTGGGAGAAAAACGTGCCGTTGGCCAGTTCGACGATGCGCGTGGTCACACGGTCGAGGAAATAGCGGTCGTGTGTGACGAACAGGCAGGTGCCCGGGTATGTCTTGAGGAATTGTTCGAGCCATTCGATGGATTGCACGTCGAGATGGTTGGTCGGCTCGTCGAGGATGAGCAGATCCGGCTTGGCGAGGAGCGCACGGCAGAGCGCGACGCGGCGTTTCTCGCCGCCCGACAGGTCGCCTGCCAGCCGGTCGGCGGCGGGGGCGCTCAGGTGGTTGATGAGTGAGCCGACGCGATGCTCCACCTCCCAGCCGTCGAGGTGGTTGATGTGGTCGAGCAGTTCGCCCGAGCGGTTGGAATCCGGCGGCTCGTTTTCGTAGGCGGTGATGAGGTCGAGCACGGCCTGCGCGCCGGTGAGGATGTTGGCTTCGACGGTCTTGTTGTCGTCGAGCTGGAAGTCCTGCGGCAGGTAGCCGACGATGAGTTCGCGCCGGCGGACGATCTGCCCGGAATCCGGCGTGATGGCCCCGGCGGCGATGCGCAGGAACGTGCTCTTGCCCGTGCCGTTGCGGCCAACGAGCCCGATGCGGTCGCCGTCGTTGATGGCGAGCGTGGCCTTGTGGAGGACCGTCTGTACGCCGTAGCGCATTTCAAGGTCGGTGACGCTGAGGACGGCGGAAGACATGGGAAAGCGGAAGGCAGAAGGCAGAAGCAAACCAAGATTCAGACAATCTTTTCACCTTAGCTCTATTCTGCACCCTTTTCCGGCTGAACTTTTCTCCCTGATTTCCCCTTCCGTTGTCGCTCTATCGCCTCAAAGTGACGACTGGCCGCTTGCGCAGCCTGAGCCGAGGGCTTGCACGTAACGTGCGAACCGTGCAATGTCCGCACTTCGCACTCCGCGCCCGTCTCCCGCCATGCCTCTCGCCATCGAAGTCGCCGACCTCGTCAAAGTCTACGGACCGCTCCGGGCGGTGGATGGCGTCTCCTTCCAGGTCGAGGCGGGCCAGATCTTCGGGATGCTCGGGCCCAACGGCGCGGGCAAGAGCACGACCGTCGAGATGCTCGAAGGGCTGCGCCCGGCGGACAGCGGGCGCATCACGGTGCTGGGCATCGACGTGCGCAAATCCCCGCGCCAGGTCAAGGAGCGCATCGGCGTGCAGCTCCAGAGCACGGCGTTCTTCAAGCAGCTCTCCCCGCGCCAGATCCTGGAGCTTTTCGCCAGCTTCTACCCCCGGGCGCTGCCCGCCGAACAGCTCATCGCTATGGTCAATCTGGAGGAGAAGGGCGACGCCGCCAGCTCCAACCTGTCCGGCGGCCAGTTGCAGCGCCTCGCCATCGCGGCGGCGCTGGTCAATGATCCCGCCGTGGTCTTCCTGGACGAGCCGACGACCGGGCTGGACCCCCAGGCGCGCCGCAGCTTGTGGGAGGTCATCAAACGCCTGCGCGACGACGGCAAGACGATCCTGCTCACCACGCACTACCTGGAGGAAGCCGAGCAGCTCTGCGACCGGCTGGTGGTCATTGACCACGGCAAGGTCATCGCCGAAGGCACGCCCGCCGGGTTGATCGCCGAGCACTTCGAGCGCACCACGCTGGAGTTCATGAGCGACCCCGGGCTCGATACCGCCGCGCTGGCGGCCCTGCCCGCCGTGGACCACCACGAGGAGGCGGACGGCCGGACACGGCTGTCGTCCTCGGACGCGCCGGAATCCACCCGGGCGCTGCTGGAACTTTGCGCGGGGCGCGGGGTAGCCCTGCGCGGCCTGTCGATCCACACGGCAACGCTGGAGGACGTGTTCCTCAAGCTCACCGGGCGGCGCATCCGCTCGTAGCACCGCCTTTTCTCCGTTCTCCACGCTTCCCCATGAAAGCCCTGGGCAAACTCTACCTGGCGAATCTGACCGAGTTCCTCTCGAACCGGCGTGCGCTGTTCCTGACCGTCGCTTTCCCGGTGCTGTTCATCGTGATTTTCGGCGCGGTGTTCACGAACCAGGACAAGGCCGACGCCATCGTGGGGGTGGTCGTCGAGGACAAGGCCGACCCGGTCAGCGCGGAGATCGTCAAAGCCCTGGAAAGCGCCCCGAAAGGCGATCTCACCAGCGACGGCACCGTGCAGGCGAAGGACCGCGAGAAGAATCCCTTCTCGGAACTGACCTTCCGGGAGGGCGCCAAGGCGGCGCTGCTCGAAGAGCTGCGCAAGGGGCGGCTCGACGCCATCATCACGATCCCGGCCGGTTTGGCCAGCCACGCGGCGGCCGTGAAGGAGCACGCCCTGCGCGACGCGGCCGAACAACTCGAAAAGCTCCAGCGCGAGCAGGCCCCGCCGCCTCCGCAGGCGGGTGCGGTGGGTGCAGGGGGTACGGCAGGCACGGACGCCACGCCCGACGACGCTGCCCGCGCCCGGCTGGCCGCGCTGGCCGCGGCACATCCGGAGGCCATGTCCGACCCGCGGGCGCAGGCGGCGCTGGCGGCGGCGCAATCCGCCCCGCCGACCCCGCCGCCGATCCCTGCCATCGCCGCTGCCACGTCTGCCGAGCGGAAGACGCGCGCTGCCAGCGCAAGTCATCCGCGCGCGGGACGTTCGCCGGGCCCGTCGCCCTCGTCGAAGCCTGCGGAAACGCCGACCCCGGCCGTGGCGTTGGCGTCGTCATCGACACCGGTCCCCGTCGCGCCATCCACCCCGGCCGCTCCTGTGCCAATCACGCCGGAACCGTCCCCGTCCGCCCTGATTCGCCGGGTCGAGGTGATCCAGGACGATCCGAAGCCCCTGACTTCCTCGGTGATCACCCTGACCATCGACCCCGCGCGGCAACTGCTGCGGCCGGTCTTGCAGGGGCTGCTTTCGCACATCCTGACCGCGCTCGACACCCACGTCACCGGCCAGCCGCCACTGGCGGAACTGCGGACGGAATCCATCCAGGCGCGTGAGTTGCGCACCATCGACTACCTCCTGCCTGGTATCCTGGCCCTGAGCATCATGCAACTGGGCCTCTTCGCCACGGCGCAGCCGCTCGTGGCGTTGCGGGTGCAGGGGGTGCTCAAACGCCTGAGCGCCACGCCGCTGCCGCGCGCGACGCTGTTGACGGCTTACATCGCCTTCCGCCTGACGCTGGCCCTGTTCCAGACCATGCTGACGGTGCTCATCGGCCGCTACGCGTTCAAGGTGGCGATGGTGGGGAGCTGGTGGCTGTTTTCGGGTTGGGTGCTGTTGGGAACACTGGTATTCCTGTCCATCGGTTTCTTCATGGCCGCCGTCAGCAAGAACGAGGAAAGTTGCATCGCCATCGGCAACATCATCAACGTGCCGATGATCCTGCTTTCCGGGGTGTTCTTCCCGGTCAACCACGTCTCTCGGGTGTTCGATTACATCATCCGGCTGGTGCCGCTCAACTATCTGGCGGACGCCCTGCGCACGACCATGGTGGACGCCCCACCGCTGCATTCCGCCGGGACGAACGCGCTGGCCCTCGGCGGCTGGATCGTCGTGATGACCGCGCTGGCCATCCGGTTTTTTAGTTGGGACACCCGGTGAGGAAAAACGCCCGGGCGTTTTTAGGGAAGGGAGATAGGAGATAGGGCGGAGGGGGCAGAAGGCGCAGAAGGCAGGAATGAAGGTGGAAACAGATGGCGGCACCGGAATCGTTCGAGGACCTGAAAGCCTGGCAGTCTGCCCGGGAACTTACCCGGCTGGTTTATGCGTTGTGCCGACGGCAGCCGCTCGCACGGGATTTTGGTCTCTGCAGCCAACTCCAGCGGGCGTCCGTGTCCGTGATGAATAACCGGCTGAAGGCTGGGAAAGCATCCACCCAGCCGAGAAGAAACAGGCTTATAATTATGCGCGCCGATCCTGTGGCGAGGTACGCTCGATGACATATGTCCTGTTGGACAGTCAGTTCATCTCTGCGTCCGAACAGCAAGACCTGCTTGGTCGTTGCCTGCACACGGGCCGACTCGTCAGTGGCCTGATCCGCTCAACCGACGAGCGAATATAGCTCTGCTCGCTTCCTCCCTGTCTTCTGCCTTCTGCCTTCCCTCTGCCCCTATCTCCTATCTCCTTTCCCTAAAAACGCCTGGGCGTTTTTCAATTCGGCTGGACGACGAAATGCTGGACCAGAGGCAGTTCGGTCCGCCCGATATTGTCGTGTACGTTCGTCTCGACGGTGTACAAGCCGGCCGGATCAGCCGGGCCGATATTGATGCTGACGTAATTGCGGCCCAGGTAGAGTTGCTTGTCGTCCGTCGCGCCGAGATTCTGGAAACCGACGAGATCCCGGCTCAGGGTGTACACCGAGTTGTCGGGACGGCGCACGGTGATGTCGTAGCTCACGTTGGAGAGTCCTTTGTCATCCCGCCCCGCCCCGTAGAACACGATGGCGGTGTACAACGCCTGTCCGCGCACGGCGATCTCGACGGGCCGGATGGCGGGTGTCTCGGGCTTGCGCCAGTTCAGGAAAAAATCGGCGTCGTTGATCAGCCAGAGTTGCGCGCCAAAATTCCCCTTCGATTTGATGTTATCCGTGTTGTTCTGCACGTCGCGGACCAACCGGCGTTCGTGCACCAAGGCAGCCGCCGCGAGCGTCGTCACGGCGGCGGGCGTGGGCGTGGGCGTCGCGGTGACAATCGTGCCACCATCGGTTGGCTGAATGACCGCCGGTATCGAGGTGGGCGCGGGCGTCGCGGTGACAATCGTGCCGCCGCCGGGCGGGTTGATGACGGCTGGCACCGGGGTGGGCGTCTGGGCAGCCAGCGGCGCGGCGGCGAACGCCGCCAGGGCAAAAATGAGGCGCGGAAGAGGGGAAATAGCCGGGTTCATGGGGGGAGAGGATGAGCGAGGGGACGGGAAGCGGAACTACTCTTTTGTATGCGCGTCCGCCGTGCGGTCCGGCCGTGTGCCTGCCATTTTGAGCGTGGCCGCCAGCACGTCGGCGCGCTCGATGAGCGTATGTCCCCGCCGCCAGAAAGCGCGCCGGGATTCGAGCCAGTGCCGGGGACCGATGGGAGTAACCACGGCAGCGGTGTGCTCGCCAAGTGCCCGCCAACGCGCCGGGCCGTAGGTGGGTTCGAGCCGTCCGAAGAGTTCGGCCGTCGGGCAGCCCACGGCGGCGGCGAGGTGGGTGCTGCCCGTGTTGCGGCTGACGAACACCCGCGCGTAGCGCAGCAGCCAGCCGAGTTCGGCGAGGTTGGTCTGGCCGCTGAGGTCGATCACGCCGGGCACGGGGCCGAGGAGGTGGTGCAGGGCGCGCGCGGACGGGTCGTGCACGGATTCACCGACCAGGAAAACGCGCTCGAAACCACGGTCGCGCAATTCCCGGGTGAGCCACGCCCAATGCTCCGGCGGCCAGCGGTGGTCGAGCGAATAGGCGGTCGGGTTGAGCACGGCGTAGTCGCTGCCGGATTCGTCGAATCCGTCGAACCCGGCGGCGGCGAGCCGCAGGCGGAGCGACCGCCGCCAGGACTCCGGCAGGTGGACCCGGGGACGGAGGGTCCCGGGCGGCGGGGGCTGGATGCCCAGCGGAGCAAGCACGTCGAAGTTGTGTTCGGCCTCGTGCTTGTGCCCGGCGCGGCGGCGGTCGGGCAAACGGTCGGTGAGAGTGCGGTCGAGCCCGAGGCCGCTCCGGTAGCCGACCCGGCGCGGGATGCCCGCCGCGACAGCAGCGCGCTGGCTGGCGGCATCGGGATGCAACTGGACCAGCACGTCGGCTTTCAGGGCGCGGAACTGCTCCGTCAGAGCCGCCGTGGCGGCCTTGTCGCCAGAGGTGGGCAGAGCGATGAAACCGTCCAGAAGCGGATGATTCTCCAAGAGCGGACGCATCACCTCACGGGCGGCGAAAACGATGGATTGGCCGGGCCGCTGCGCGCGGATCGGTTCCAGGCAGGACGTGGCGATGATGACATCACCCACGCGGTCGGGGCGGCAGAGGAGCAAGGAAGGCAGAAGGCAGAAGGCAGAAGGCGGGAAGAGCAAAGCAGATTCGAGTCTACGCGAACTCACCGCCTTGGGAAAAGGCGGGAGTTTGGTAAGAAAGGGCAATCTGCCTTCTCGGATGAGGCCATCGAAAGTTTTCTTCTGCCTTCCGCCTTCCGCCTTTCCTCACCCTGCTGCATCCAAACAGCCGAGCACTTCCCGGGCGTACTCGCCCCAGGTCTTGAGCGGTCGCGCGATGGCCTCGGCCGTCAGGCGCAGGCGCAACTCGGGCGATTCCGCCAAGGACAGCATCGCCTCCATCAGCGCCTCGGGGTGGCGCACGTCGGCCGTCAGGCAACCGCCGCCGGCGGCATTCTCGGCCATGACACCGAAATTCGCGCACACGCACGGCCGGGCCAGCCAGAGGCTCTCGATGACCGGCAATCCGAAACCTTCCAGCAGCGTCGGGTACACCGTGAAATCGCAGCGGGCGTAAAGCTCCTGCAACCGGGCGTACTCCACCTGCTCGTGCCAACGCAACCCGGGCAGCCGCGCCATGGCGGCGCGCACGTTTTCCGCGATGTCTTGCGAGCCGATGTAGGGCGCGCCGACGAGGTCCAACTCCAGCGCCAGATCCGGCCGCCGGGCCACCGCCGCCTCGTAGGCCGCCAGCAGGACGGCGTGATTCTTGCGCGGTTCCAGGGTGGATACACACAGCATCCGCACCGGCTGGCCAGGTGCGGGCGCGGGGGGCAAGGTTTGCACGCGCGGCGTGCCGACGAGATCGCACGCCAGCGGCACCGCGCGCACGGGCGGCGCGGGCAGCTTCTCGCGGGCCACGAACGCGCGCCAGCCCCCGGCGGAAGCTTCCGAGATGGGCAGGATCAGATCCGCACCAGCCAGTTCGCGCATGTACTGCGCGTGTTTGGCGGGCAGGTCGGCCGGGACGAGGTCGGGCCGGTCCACGGGGATCGTGTCGTAGAAGATGGCCGCCAGCCGCCAGCCGCGGCGGTGGACGTAATCCACCAACTGGCCGGTCTTGGCCTTGTACATCAACTCGGGCAGCAGCACCCAGGTGCCGCGCGGAGCCAGCCGGTGCAGCGGATGCCGGTGGATGGGTACGAGCTTGCCCCGGCCGCCCTTGAGCAGCCACGGCAGCCACGCCAACGGCTGCCGGAGCAGGGTGCCCCGGGGGAGTTCGGACGGATCACGCAGGGGCTCCGCGCCGGGGCCCACGTCGAGTTCGGGCGGCAACGGACGCAGCAGGCTCAGGCGGGCATTCCAGATCACCGGGCGCACCGGGGCGCGCTGCCCGCCAAAGGCCGCCGCCAGCGAGCGCACGACGGTCTGGATGCCCGAACGCCCCGGATTGCGTGCCGTGTCGCCGACGACGAGGAAAGTCAAGAAAGTCGAAAGCCGGAAGTCGGAAGTCGGAACCAGCAAAACAGCGGAAATTGCTCCTGCATCTGAATTTCTGACTTCCGCGTTCCCATTTCCGCCTTCGTCAGAGCTTAAATCCGGCCGACACGGCGTCCCGGTAGAACATCTGCACCGTGTCCAACGACAGATCGGCCAGGTCCATGCCACCCATCTTGATCGCCTTGTTCAGGATGTCGTGCGGCACCGTCACGATGTGGCAGCCCATGTCCGCCGCCTGAAAGATGTTGAGCACCTCGCGCACGCTCGCCCACAAAAGCTCTGCCTTGGGCTGGCCCTTGAGGGTGTCCAGCGCATCCTTCATGATCGGCAGCGGGTCCACGCCCGTGTCCGCGATGCGCCCGGCGAACACCGACACGACCGACGCCACCTCGGGGTTGAGCGCCCCGGCCACGCCTTCGACCTGCTCGCGCGTGAGCAGCGCCGTCACGTTGAGCTTCACGCCCTCGGCCGCCAGTTCCTTGATGAGCGGCAGCGCGCTCTCGCGTTTCGTATTCGTGATGGGAATCTTCGCGTAGACGTTCTCCTGCCAGTCGCGGATCTTCAGGGCCTGCCGCTTCATGTCCTCGAAGTCGTCGGAGAACACCTCGAAGGAGATCGGCTTGTCCTTGATCGTTTCGAGCAGCAGCTTGGCAAAGGTTTCGTAGTCGGTGATGCCGACCTTGTTCATCAGGGAGGGATTGGTGGTCAGGCCCTGGATGAACGGCTTGCGGTACAGGTCGAACATGCCCTCGCGGTCCGCACCGTCGGCGAAGATTTTGATGGGCAGGTTGGTCAGGAGGTCAGTGCTCATAAACAGGAAATGATCGTTGGTCGCGGGGGCAAGAACAAGCGTTTTCCGAAAACGTTACCTGGCCCAGGCGGCATCGAGGATCGCCGCCACGGCCTCGGCGAACGAGCCGACGGTGAAGGTCGGCGGCTGGCGCAGGGCTTCCGCGTAGCCACGGTCCAGGAACACCGTGCGGCACCCGGCGGCGTGGCCGCAGTCCACGTCGCGCCAGCGGTCGCCGACCATGAAGGATTCCGAGAGCGCAATGTCGAGCGCGTCGGCGGCGTCGAGCAACATGCCCGGCGCGGGTTTGCGGCGTGGGGCGGCCGGGCCGCTGCCGCCGGGATCGTAAGACACTTCCACGCGGTCGATCTCGGGCAGGGCGGCCCGCATGGCGGCGTGCATGGCCTCGACGGATTCGCGGCTCTGCGTGCCCCGGCCCACGTCGGGCTGGTTCGTGGCAACGACCAGGAGGAACCCCGCCGCCTTCAGCCGCGCGCAGCCCGCCGGCACGTCCTCGTAAATGTCGAACTCCTCGACGGTGTCCGGCGGGTACGGCAGGCCGTCACGCACGACGGAGCGGTTGATGACCCCGTCGCGGTCGAGGAAGATGGCGCGGTGCATAAAGGCAAAAGGATGAAGGCAAAAGGGCAGAGGCTGAGGCAACAAAAGGAGCAATCTGCATCATCGCACCCCAACCAGCACTCACCAGCAGCGTGCCGCCGTCACTTCCGGCTCCGTCCTTTTACCTTCTGCTTTTTGCCTTTTGCCTTCTGCCTTTATTTCGTGCTCTCCCACTTCGTCTGCTGCATCTTGAGCTTCGGGTGGGAGACGAACAGGTGCCACACGACGGCCTGGAACGCCTCGGAATGCGGCGTGGTGTTATCGGGGTTGACCGTGGCGATGATGATGGCCACGTCGGCGACCTGGGCCGTGTAGCCGCCGTCGCGCCCGACGATGCCGATGACCGAAGCACCGCGCTCTTTGGCTAGTTGCAGGGCGCTGACGAGGTTGGGGCTGACGTTCTTTTCCACGTTGCCGCCGCCGACGGAGAAAATCAGGAGCGCGTCCTTTTCGTTGAGGCGGCTGCCCTTGAGCCATTCGACGAACACGCTGGCCCAGCCCTCGTCGTTGGTGCGGGCGGTCAGTTCGCTCACGTTGTCGGTGGGCGCGTAGCATTCCAGCCCGCCGATCTTGCGGAAGTCGTTGACGGCGTGCGAGGCATTGGCCGCGCTGCCGCCCACCCCCAGGATGAAGAGTCGTCCGCCGCGCGAACGCACGTCCACGAGCAATTCGACGGCTTTTTCACAGAGGGCGGGGTCGATCTTGGAGACGATCTCGGAGGTTTCGCGCAGGTGTTGTTCGGCGTAGGTGCTCATGGGGTGGTGGGAGAAGCTATGTCTTTATAGTGTATTGCGGCAAAAATATTAGATTCTATCAAATCGACGTTATCCTGCGTGTTGTGGACCGCAAGTTCTCCCGTGGTGGGCAAATAAGTAACGTCGGTACCAGTCGGAAAAGTGACACCTTCTGCTTTCAAAAATTGGATCATATCTTCAGGCGAGAGAACCAATTCGTTCGTCGATATTCTTTTTGCCCAAGCGGAGAGTATCTGCGGCGTAATGTGGAACTGCTTAGTAATAACCTGCTTGGAATGATAATCGCATTCGACTAGGTAAATGGCGCCATCATGCAGCTCTACAGTCCTCCCACCAGCACGCGCTCCAAGATAACGTATTGCATGAAGGAAAGGGACGTTGTGTAATTCGAGCGTGACAGCGGGATCGGTAGCGGCTAGCGCGGCTTGTTTCTTCTCAGTTAGACCAGACACCATTGCCTCGTTATCCGAATCAGGTAGTACTGTCGGGGACTGCACAATGATCTTCACTCCTTGGTGGTCTGAATCTGGTGCCGTGTCTAGCCGGATGCCTTCGCGCCAGAGATACTCAACGGCATACGTAAGCCGTGTGTGATCAAAGAACACTTGTGGTAAGATGATCTTATCACATTTCTGACTGAGCTGTATGTTGTCCGCTTGGGCTTGGGGAGTAAGTCCCTGCTCATGAGCCTCCGCTTGCTTAGCCTTTTCTAGGCCCGCCGACGCAGCTATGCTGTTTGGCTGCTCTTCAAGAGCTTCTTGAAAGAGGTTTTCGGCATATGTGTAACAGCCGGATTCGAACAGGTGCTGCCCATCTGCCAGCAGAGAATCAAAGTGCCCCACTCCCACGGGATCAGCGTTAGCTGACATCTGGCCACTCGCAGTAAGAACGCCAACGGCAAAAGTAATCAATCCGACAAGATACGCACTGCGTATTCTCTTGTAAAACCGGTTTCGGCTCATGGAAAATATCGGGCTAGCTACCTGAGGTCCTAGCAGTTCGGTATGTCGTCGGGCAAGGAAGGAATATCTCCGCCCTTCAATAATACGTCCAGTTCCTCCAAACCTGTGTGCGAGCCGATTTCGTAGAAGCGGTGGCGCACCTCGTACCCGGCCAGCTTGCCGTGGCGCGACAGGTCACGGTACACCTCCGCCAGATCGAACGGCGCGTCGCCGGGATACGGGGCTACCGCGTCGGCGCGCAGGATGCCCAGGCCGTAGTCGATGTGGCGCATCTCGGGGATGAGTTCCTTCTTGCCGTAGCGGCGGATGGTGCCGTCGGCGAAGACCACGTTGCTCGTGTCATACTTGCCCTCGTTGTGGAACACGGTCATCAGCCCGGGCTGACCGCTTTCCACGAACCGCCGCACGGCCGCGCCGTAATCCATCGGCAGGTAGCTGTCCCCGTAGAGCACCACGAACGCCTCTCCCAACTTCGGCAGCGCGCGCTTGATCGCCCCGCCCGTGCCGAGCAGTTTTTCGCCGTCGAACGAGTAATCGAGCTGCATCCCGAACGCCGCGCCGTCGCCGAATTCCTCCACGATGCGCTCGCCCAGGTGCCCGACGCACGCGACGACCCGGCGGAACCCGTGCGAGTGCAGCAGGCGAAGCTGGTGCGCCAGGAACGGCTCGCCCGCCACGGGTACGAGCGTCTTGGGGATCGTCTCCGTGATGGGCCGCAGCCGCGTCGCCAACCCTCCCGCGAGAAGGGCAACGGTCCAGTTGGTTAGATCGGCGTCGCTCATCTGGGTCAACACAGATTCATTTAGCCACAAAAGGCGCAAAAAACGCAAAAACAGAAGCGGAGTTTCGTGCTTTTGCGTCTTCTGCGCTTTTTGTGGCCAATCTTCCGCGTCTTTTTTAGACGACGACCTTCGTGCCCTCGAAGTCGAAGCGGAAGCGCACTTCCTTCATGCCGGCCTCGCGCATGGCGTGCCGCAGGCGTTGTTTGTCGCTGGCGTAGAACATCAGGAACCCGCCGCCGCCCGCGCCGATGAGCTTGCCGCCCAAGGCACCGTTGGCCATGGCCTTGTCGTACCACTCGTTGATCTTGGGGTTGCTCATGCCGCCGCTGCGCTCCTTCTTGCGCTGCCAGTGGACATCCATCAGGCGGGCAAATTCCTCCAGGTGGCCGCCCTCCAGCGCCGTCTGGCTCTGGTGGCCCAGGTCCTTCACGAAGTGCAGGTTGTCCACCATGCTCTTGTCGCCGCCCTTGCTCTTGTCGTCCTGCTCCTTGAGGATCTTGGACGCCGAGCGTGAATAGCCGGTGAAGAATAGGAGCAGGTTGTCCTCCAGGTTGAAAAGCGTTTCCTCGCTGATCTTGAGCGGCCACGCCTTGACGCTGCCGTCGGGCTGGAACTCGAAACAGGTGATGCCGCCATACGCCGCGATGTATTGGTCCTGCTTGCCGATGGGCTCGTGGAGCTTGTCCAGTTCGATGTGGCAGGCCTGTTCGGCCAGTTCGGCGGGGTGGACGAGGTTCTTCTTGTGCGCGTGCAACGCCTGGAGCAGTGCCGTGGTAAAGGAGCCCGAGCTGCCCAGACCCGTCCCGGCGGGGATGTCCGCCATGGAGGAGAGTTCGAGCGCCGTGGCTTCCACGCCGGTCAAGCGCATGGCTTCGCGGATGATCGGGTGCTCGATCTCGTCCACGCGGCTGACCCGTTCGAGCTTGGAATACTTGATGATCAGCTCCGGCACGAACGTCTGGTGCATCGTGATGTAGACGTATTTATCGATGGCCGCCGCGATGAGGAAGCCGGTGTGCTCCTGGTAATAGCTGGGCAGGTCGGTGCCACCGCCCCCCAGGGAGATGCGCAGAGGTGAACGGGTGATGATCATAGGTTTCGCGTGTCTGGAAAGGCGGGAGGATAGACGGTCCCCGCTGCCGGGGGCCGCAGCGTGGAGCGCCGCCCGACGAAAACAGCCGTCAACAACAGGCCGTAGCCCAACGCGCGGAGGAGATCGAAAACGGCACCAGCCCCGGGCATGCGGAAACCGAGTTGCTGGGCGGTCCAGTCCTGCGAGGCCCGTGCCTTCACGAGCCAGTGAGTGACCAGGGGTTGCACCCCGAAGACGACGCCGAGAAACACCACGGCCAGCACGGTCAGCAGCGCCGCCCTGGGACAATGGTCCCAGTAAACCACCGCCGCCACGATGCCGCCGAGGAAGACCAGCCAGATTGGCAGCAGGGAAGCCCACTGAATCAGAGGAGTGCCGGAGAGAGGATTCATGGCAGGCAAATCAATCCAGCGGCCAGGATTGGCCGCGGTCTTCGGCCGTGATGCGGCGCAGGGTGTAGATGTCGCTCCTGGGACCGAGGTGCTCCTTGTAGTCCTGCAAGCGTGCCCACGGGTCCCACTTGGCACTGAGCAGGCGGCCCGTGATGCCGTCGCTCTCCGTGCTGGCGAGATACACGCACAGGTCCGCCCCCAGTTCGAGCGGCACGCCGCCCTCCTTGGCCTGGCGCAGGCTGCGCTCGTAGAAATCCTTGCCCACCTGGTCGGGACCCGCCGCGATGACCTCGTCCAGCAGGCGCGTGTTGAGCGCGCCCGGGGCCACGGCGTTGACATCCACGCCGAAGGGGGCCAGTTCCAACGCCAGGGTTTCACTCAGGCGCACGACGGCGGCCTTGCTGGCGGCATACGCGCTGATGTTGGGCATCGGGTTGGTGGCCCCGCCCCCGGAGAGGTTGACGATCTTGCGCCGGGGCTCGCCCTCGCCGACCGCCTGCGCCCGGACGCGGCGCATGAAAGCGCGGCAGGGGATGAGCGTGCCCATGAGGTTGATGTCCAGGCAGCGCCGCCATTCGTCCAGGTCCACCTCGTCGGTCGGTCCCTTGGGACCATAAATCCCCGCGTTGTTGATGAGCGCGTGCACGCCGCCCGTGGCTGCAAACGCCTCCTCGGCCAGGGTGAAGAGCAGGCCGACCTCGTCTTCCCTGGCCACGTTGCAGCCCTGGGCGAGCACCTGCTGGCCCTGGGCCGCGGCGGGCAGCGTCGGGCGCAGGCTCTCGGCCAGTTCGGTGGCGGCGGCCTCGTCGCGGGCGCAGAGCAGCACGCTCGCGCCCTCGCGCAGGCAGGCTTCGACGATGGCGCGGCCCAGACCCTGGCTGCCGCCGGTGACGATGACGTTGCGTTGGGCGAGTTTCATGGAAAAACGTGGGGATGGAATCGTCGCGCCAGGGGCTGCCCGGCGATGCGTGTCGATACTTTCATCCGCGCGCCGGAGTACCCACGGCGAGGTATTCGACGCCGGGCGCGGCGTCAGGCGGGAGGCGCAGGAAGCCGTTGGCGTCCACGATCAACGCGCGCCGCATCGTCGGCAACAGCGCGGTCCAGGCCGCTTCCTTGATCTGCGGCCATTCGGTCGCCACCACGGCAGCGTCGGCCCCGGCGACGGTTTCCTCCAGGCTCGCGGAAAGCGCCGCCCCGGCGAGGTTCGGCGGCAACGCCTTGACCACCGGATCGTAGCAGCGCACCCGCGCCCCGGCGGCGAGCAGCTTGACGGCCAGTTCCACGGCCCCGCTGCGCCGCAGGGTGTCCGTGCCGGGCTTGTACGTCAGGCCGAGCACGGCCACCGTCTTGCCCGCGAGCGTCCCGAGCAGCGTGCGCACGCGGCCCAGCGCCCAGTCCTTGTGCGCGTCGTTGCCCGCGAGGATCGCCGGGAAAATCGCCGTGTTTTCGCCCGTTTCTTTCGCCAGCTTCGTCAGGGCCACCACGTCGCGCGCCAGCGTCCCACCCGCGAACGAACCGCCGGGTCGGATGTACGCCTTTTGGCCGATGCGTTCTTCCGAGCGCAGGCCGCGCTCGACCTCGCGCGCATCCGCGCCGAGCGCCTCGCACAGGCGGGCCAGCTCGTTGGCGAACGTCACGGAGAGCGCCAGCCAGGCGTTGATGCCGTGCTTGGTCATCTCGGCGGACTCGGGGCTCATCCAGAGCACCTCGTCGCAGAACGGTGTGAACAGCGGCGCGAGTTTCGCGCGCGCGGCCGGGGTTCGCACGCCCGCCACGATGCGCCCCGGATGCCGGAAGATGTCGAGCGCCTTGCCCAGCCGCAGGTTCTCGGGGCTGCACGCAAAATCGACGCCGGGATGGTTGGCCTCCAGCGCGCGGCAGGTTCCGGCAGGGATCTGCGAGGAAATCAACACGACGGCACCAGGCCGCAGGGCGGGCAGGCACTTTTCCAGGCGTGCGAGCACGTAGGGCACGTCGGCCACGTCGTTGTCGTCCACGGGGGTGTCGTAGCACACCCAGAGCACGTCGGCGGCGGCCAGGGCGGCTTCGTCCGCGCCGAGGACGACGCGCAGCCTGCCGCCAGCGAGGCCCTGGCCGAGCAGGTCGTCCAAGCCGGGCTCGAACAGCGGGGCTTTGCCCTCGCGCAATCCCGCGACGACCGGCTCGTCATAGTCCAGCCCGACGACCGGGAAATGCTCCGCGCAACAGGCCGCCGTCACGCAGCCGAGATGCCACAGGCCCAGGACGACGATGTTCATAGGAAGTCGGAAATGGAACGGACGCAGGGATACAAATCGGGGCAGGACATGTTTTAGTCAGTTTTGCTGCGGATAGTGGTCAGCAGTTGTCACTTCAGATACTTCCGACTTCCGACTTTTCATCACCGTTGCTCCAGCACCCACACGTTCTCCTGCAACCAGGACAGCGTCTGGATGATGCCCTGCTGGATCGTCAACTCGGGCGTCCAGCCGGTTTCGCGGATTTTCCTGGTCTCCAGGAAGATGAACGGGTTGTCGCCCACCCAGCCGCGCTCTCCCCCGGTGAAACGCAACTCTGGCTGGAGGCCCAGGTGGCCGCAAATGTAGCCGATGGAATCCTTGACCCGGACGTATTCCGCCGTGCCGAGGTTGTACACCTCCACGTGGTGCTTGGCCCTGGCGGCGGTGGCCGCGCGCGTGACGTGCAGCATGGCCGAGAGGCAGTCCTGCACGTAGAGATAGCTTTTACGCTGCGTGCCGTCGCCGAGCACGGTCAGGTATTCCGGGTGCTCGCGCAGTTGGCGGTAGAAATCGAAGACGTGCCCGTGCGTGTACCGCTCGCCCAGGATGGACACGAACCGGAACACGTAGCCCTCGAAGCCAAACCCCTCGCAATACGCCTGGATCATGCCCTCGCCCGCGACCTTGCTGGCGGCGTAGAGACTCGTTTGCACCGGGAAAGGCGCGTCCTCGGGGGTAGGGATGACCGCCGCCTCGCCGTAGACGCTGCCGGTCGAGGAAAAGCCAATTTTGGTGATGCCCTGCGCGCGCATGGCTTCCAGCACGTGGAAGGTAGCAATCGTGTTCTGCTGCAAATCCTTGGACGGGTGGTCCAACCCGAAGCGCACGTCGGCGTTGGCGGCGAGGTGGAAGACGAACTCGCAGCCCTCCATCGCGGCGGTGAGCGCGGGCAGGTCGAGGTTGTCGCCGCGCACGAGGCGATAATTCGGATGTGCCTGCGCGCCTTTGACGAAGGGGGGCTGGCCAGTGGAGAAGTTGTCCCAGCCGACCACCGTGTGACCTTCAGAGAGGAGGCGGTCCGCCAAGCTGCTGCCGATGAATCCGGCCGCGCCCGTGATAAAGTATTTCATAAGATGGTCCGGCCGCCGGGCCAGGGAAAGAGCGGGACATTACAGCCGAAGCCCGCCGGAGGGCCAAGCGGAAAGTTGGGGAAGTCGAAAGTGGGAACTCGGCACGCGGAAATCGGCAGGCAGCCGACTGGAGAAGATTGGATGCACCGCTCCGGGAGTTGTCCCCCTTCGCTAATCCGGCTTCCCACTTCCCATCACCTCGTGCGCCGCCGCGATGGCCAGGCTCGTCGCTACGTCGCTGTTCATGTGCTCCCACTGGCCCCAGCGACCCAGCGGGAAGATGCCATTCGCCCGCGCCCAATCCGTGATCGTTTTCACCGCCGCTGGCTTGTCCAGCGTGTTGACCGGGTAGGCGTATTCATTGCGGTGCCGGAAGCCCGGGCCGCCGCTGCCGTCGTCCGACCCGTCGCCCACCGCGCGCGCGGAGTTCGTTTCCGTCCAGTAGCCGCGCGAGCCCGTGCAGAAGTTCGCCCGCAGGAGGATGCGGTGATAGCTCTTGGACTCGTCGGGATCGTAGGTCCAGTGCGAATCGCTCGGCAGCGTCTCGGCGACGTAGTCCACGTCGATGGGCACCTGCACCAGCCGGCCGATGGCGGCGCGCACGTCCCCGGGTAGGGTCGCCGCCTGCGTCCAGACCGTCCAGGGCAGGGAATTGACGACCATGTCCGCCTGGTAGCGCCCGTTGACCGTCCGGCTCTCCACGTCCACGGCCGTCAGCGGCTCGCCCAGGTGCAGCTTGTCCCCGAGCGCCTCGCCCATGCGCCGCCACACTTCGCCGTAGCCGTATTCCCTGGGGTACAGGAACGTCGCGTGCGCGGGCAGTGCGCCGAACATCTTGTGCTCCAGACAGCTTTGCAGCGTCTCGCGGAAGCTCACGTTGGGCAGCTTGTAGAGCCAGTAGGTGCCGAGCCGGTTGGGGTCCATCGCCCAGATTTTACGGTTGTAGGGCAGCATGTATTCCTGCGCGATGCACTCGCCCAGCTTCCAGGAGATCCAATCCGCGAACCCCTCGGGCTGGGGCTCGCCGCGCAGGCAGCCCGCCTTGGCGATGGATTCGAGGAAGTCCATCTGGTCGGCGATGGGCAGTTGCCACAGGTTGCCTTCCAACGGGTGGTCGAGTTCCATCCCGCGGATGCGGATCTTGGAGACGCGGTGGTGTTCCCGCCACTCCTCGCGGGGCATGAAGCGAAAGAGCAGTTCAAGCACCTCATGGCGCTTCACGTCCAAGAAGTGGCCGCCGCCGATATCGAGGGGCTTGCCGTCCACCTCGACGCTGCGGCACAGGCCGCCTGCCACCGCTTCCTTGTCGATGACGAGGAAAGACTCCTCGCCCAGCAGGCGGAGCGTGTGCGCGAAGGACAGTCCGGACGGACCTGCCCCGAGGATGATGTATTTAAAGTGTTCCATGCGGGGATGGGGCGAAGGTAGGAAGCGGGGTCGGGTGTGTCAAACCCTCGGGGAAGTTTCAAGGTCCAAGGTCCAAGGTCCAAGGCGAACAACGTGGAAGTTGAGCCGAACTTACCCTGGCGCACCCGAACGCAACAAATGGCGGTTGCTCGCACTCACTGGTTTGGGCCTTGGTCATTGGTCATTGGTCATTGGGCCTTTCCGTCAGCGGACAACGTGAAGGTTTGGCAAAGGTTCTTGTGGCGCGGCCCTGAACCGGGTACAAAGGCGCCGTTGCTACCGGGGCGGGAGCTTGGCCCGGCCACCGACTGCCCCCGCCATGAACCCGCGTCCGCGCTCCGTGCTCCGGCTGCTCCTGCCGTGGCTGCTCGTGTGCGGATGGGGCAGCCTGCGCGCCCTGGCCGCGCCCGGTGAGCCTTTTCCGCAGCCCGATCCCTCCGCCGACGAGCAGAGCTTTCTGGAGCTGATGAACCGCGCCCGCGCCGACCCGGCGGCCGAAGGCGTCCTGCTCGCAGGCGTGGCGGACCGCGACATCCGCGCCAATTACGCGTTCTTCAAGGTCAACCCCGCCGCGCTGGCGAGCGATTTCGCTGGCTACACCGCCCGGCCGCCGCTGGCCATGAACGCCCGGCTGATGGCTTCCGCGCGCGTCCATTCTCTCGACATGGCGGCGGGCGGCGTCCAGCAGCACACCGGCTCGGACGGCTCGACGTTCGACGGCCGCATCACTGCCACCGGCTACGAGTGGGCGGCCGTGGGCGAGAACATCTATGCCTGGGTGCGCAACCCGTTCTTCGGCCACGTGGGCTTCAACGCCGACTGGGGCGTACCCTCGTTCGACCACCGCGCGAACATCATGGGCCTCACGCCCGACACGCCGACGTTCAAGGAAGTGGGCGTTTCCCTCGTGCCGGCAGCGACGCGCCAGCGGGATTTCGGGCCGTTCGTCGTGACGCAGGACTTCGCCGCCCCGGCGGACCCGGACGTGGCCTACGTGCTGGGGGTGGTGTACGCGGACAGCAACAACAACGGCACGTACA
>CAXTVY010000067.1:0-19343 GCA_964247665.1 uncultured Chthoniobacterales bacterium
TTCAGCCAGTACTTCCTGATCTGGTACGCGAACATCCCCGAGGAAACCGAATACTTCCTGGTGCGCAACACCGAGAGCTGGAACACCTGGGCGATCTGCTTCCAGGTGGCGGGCCACTTCTTCATCACCTTCGCGCTGCTCTGCCCGCGCGTGATGAAGACGAACCCGAAGTACCTGTCCTACGTGTGTTTCTGGGTGCTGTTCATGCACGCCTGTGACATCTATTTCATCGTCAACCCGTTCCTGAACCCGACGGGGGTCAACCCGCTGTCGATGATCGTGGACCTCGCGGCCCTGGTGGCCATCGGCGCGCCGCTGGTGATCGTGTTCCTGCGTACGTTGGGCAAGCACTCGTTATACGCGCTGCGCGACCCGCGCCTGCCCGAATCCCTGCGCCTGGTGAACTGATCCGCCGCTTTCTCTGGTTCCGACTTCCGACTTCCCACTTCCGCCTTTCTCCCACATGGCCACCGTTTCCCACACGCCACCCCCGACCCAGCCCCGGGGCGTCCCGGGCCCGCTCAAGCTGGCCGGGCAGTTCACGCTGGGTGTCCTGTTCCTGTTGTCGGTGCTGCTGCTAGGCTGGACGGTGTTCGACTACGCGACGAGCCGCTTCGTGAGCGCCGACGCCACGCGGGTGGAGGAGCGCAAGAAGATCCTCACCGACCGCGTGACGGAGGACTACAAGTACCTGCACGACGCCCCGGGCTGGTTCAAGAAGGACCAGGGGCTGGTGCGCGTGCCCATCGACGAGGCCATGCGCCTGACCCTACCGCTGCTCCAGGCCGACAAGCCGCACGCGGCCTACCCCATCGCGACACCCCCGATGGACAGCGGCGCGCCGACCTCGCCCGACAAGGGCGTGGGCTCGACCCCCGGCGTGACCACGAACCCGGCCGCGAGCAACCCGACGACGGGCCACCCGGTGCCGACGCCCGCCCCGAGCGCGACGCCCGGGCTGCCGGTTCCCGGCTCGCTGGGCTCGCCGCTTTCCCCGACCCCGGCCCCCGGCAACGCGGCCGTCGCGCCGCCCCCGCAGCCGACCGCTACCCCGGCCCCTTCGGCTACCGCCGCGCCGACTGCCCCGGCGGCCTCTGGCAACAACGCCGCCAACCCGGGCAGCGCACCGATTCCCGGCACCCATGCCGAACCCATGCCCGCGCCCGCCCCGGAGGTGACGCCGACCCCGGCCGCCAAGGCCGCGCCCCTGGCGACCCCGCCCGCGCAGCCGACGCCGACCGGCACCGCACCGGTTGCTAACGGACCCGCGCCGACCCCGACCCCCGGCCCGAATGAACCCGGCGCGAACCCCGCCGGAACGCCCTGAACCGCCGGAACGTTCCGCCCCGTCCAAATTTCCGACACTCCCGACACGTCTGACACGCCTGAAAACTAAAATCATCGTTTTCAGCCCTTTTTTCCCGATTCCATGAGTTCCGAAACTTCCGAGACGTTTTCCGACGCCGCGCACAAGTTCCCCGTCCAGGGAACGGTCCGGTCCGACGAGCCACGGCCCAACGCCTCGACGGCCACGGAGCCGCGCCCGGTGACCGACGCATCCGACGCCACCGCGCACCCGCAGGTGCCCGTGGGCGAAACGGGTGCGGTGGACGCCTCGGTGCGTCTGCCCGTGCTCCTGTTCTTCATGTCGGCCCTGGGCTGGATCGTGCTCGGTTCGGCGCTGGCGCTGTTCGCGGAACTCAAGCTCAACGTTCCTGATCTGACGGTGATGGAACCTAGCTGGTCGGTTGGTGATTATTCAACAAATGGCGGGGATCAATTTTATGTCCGTTGGCTGTATGCCGTCATTGGGTTCTTTAGTCACCTGCTCCATGAATTCTTCGCTTTTATTAGTTGGTGCCTACATCCGGTGCTTGCTGTGATGACCGACGCCGCCTGGCTGACGGTGGGCCGGGTGCTCCCGGCGGCGGCGGCGGCGATGACCTACGGCTGGGCGGCCTCGGCGGGGATCGGCGTGGGCCTGTGGCTGCTGGCGCGCCTGGGCCGGGTGCCCCTGCGACACGGCGGCGTGCTGGTCGGGGCGTGGCTGCTCTGGAACCTGGGTGTCACCCTGGGCGTGGCGGCGGTGTTGTACGGCCAGGGCACGTCCTATCATACCCTGGAATTCCCGCGCTACGTGTTCCCGCTGTTGTTCTCGGCGTGGATGTTCATCGGCGTGTATGCCGTGCTGCTGTACCGGCACCGGCAGGGCGTGGAAACCTATGTCTCGCAGTGGTACGCGCTGGCGGCGTTCCTGTGGTTCCCTTGGATGTACGCCACGGCCAACCTGCTCGTGTTCTTCGTGCCGGTGCAGGCTCCCGCCAAAGCCATCGTGGCGGCGTGGTACGCGCACAGCCTGCTGACGACCTTTTTCGTGCCGCTCGCCTTGGCAGTGGCTTACTACATCATCCCCAAGGTGGTCGGTCACCCGATCCACCGCTACGGCTGGGCGAAGTTCGGCTTCTGGACGTGGCTCCTGTTTGCCTCGTGGGCAGGCACCTACGATCTGATCGACGGCCCGATCCCCGCGTGGCTGTCCAGCGTGGCGGTCGTCGCTTCCCTGTTGACCCTGCTGCCGCTCGCGGCCATCACGACGAACCTGCTCGGGACCATGAGCCACCGCTACGGCGGCCTGCGCCACAGCCCGTCGCTGCGGTTCGTGGTCGTAGGCGTGTGCTGCTTCGTGGCGGCCACGGTTGCGTCGGTGCTGTTCGGGTTCCGCAGCGTCAACGAGGTCGTCCACTTCACGCTGATCTCCGTCGCGGGCGGACACCTCCTGATGTACGGCTTCGTGTCGTTCGCGCTCTTCGGCGCGGTGTATTACATCGTCCCGCGCTTGCTGGGCACCGAGTGGGCGTCGTCCGCGCTGATCCGCAGCCACTTCTGGTATGCCACGGTGGGCCTGGGTTTGATCGTCGTGTCGTCGCTCCTGGGCGGCCTCGTGCAGGGCCTGGGCCTGGACGATCCCAAGGTGCCGATGATCGCCGTCCTGAGCTTCGTCAAACCTTTCCTGGCCAGCAACCTCGTGGCCACCCTGCTGATGCTGGTCGGCCACGTGTGCCTGATCGCCTCGTTCTCGTTGATCCTGGTGCGCATCGGCTACGCGGCGACGATGCGCCGCCCGCTGGTCGCCACCGGCCCCGCCGCCCCGGCCGCCGCTGCTGCCAGCAACCCGTTGCCTGCTTCGACCGTCGCCGCGCACTGACCTTTTTTGTTTCCCGGAATTTTCCATGAAGAAGCCGAAATCCATCTTGCTCGGGCTGCTGTTTCTATTCTTGACCTCCTGGGTGGGAATCGTGCTGGCGTCCTACGTTCAGGTCGGCCGCCTGCTGCCGGACGTGGACGACGTGACCCACGACCAGACGCCCGCCCCCTATTCAGGTTGGGCCGAGCAGGGCCGCGCCGTGTACGCCGCCAACGGCTGCGTGTATTGCCACAGCCAGCAGGTGCGCTCCCGCGCCGAAAGCTCAGACATCGACCGCGAATGGGGCGTGCGCCGCACCGTGGCGCGCGATTACATCCAGGACCGCGTCGCTTACCTGGGCGATTCGCGCCTGGGTCCGGATCTTTCCAACGTCGGAGTGCGCCGCGACAAGGCTGACTGGTTGTACCAGCACATGTTTGAGCCCGAAACTGTTTCGCCCGGCACAAATTGCCCGCCCTTGCGTTTTCTCTTCGACGCACACCAGATTGCGGGCCAGCCTTCGACGGAGGCCATCGCCGTCCAGGGACCGCTGCACCCGCCCGTGGGCTCCGAGGTGACTCCGGGACACGACGCCAAGGCGCTCGCCGCCTACTTGATCTCACTCAAGCGCAGCAGCTATAAGCTGCCCGAGGCACCCGAAGAGGCTGCCGCCCCGTAACGTTTTCTCCGTCTCTTACGCTGCCCGCTTTGCCCCGAGTTCGATGAAACCTGACGACAACCTGACCAACGACAGTCCCATCGCGCCGCCTGACCACCAGGAGTCGCCGCGCGAGCAGCCGATCCGGGATGTCGATCCACACGACACGCTCGAAGAGGACGATGATGCGTTCAACGAGTACCAGATGCCCGGCGAGCATCTCGACCTGCCCGCCTCGCACGCGGAAGGTGCGCGCACTAGCCCCATCGCTACTTCGACCACCGAGCACTTCCGGCCCGTGCCAACCTGGGTGATCGCGGGCGGCGCATTCCTCGTGTTGTGGGCAGGAGTTTATCTCGGGACGTACAGTGGTGGTTTCGAGGGCAGCGTGTTCAACGAGCAGGCCAATTACAAGCCTGCGGGTCCCACGGGGCCAGTCGATCCTGTGGCCGCGAGCAAGCAACGCGGGCAAAAGCTTTTCATCGCCAACTGTGCACAGTGCCACCAGGCGAGCGGGTTGGGTCAGGCGGGACAGTTCCCGCCGCTGGTAGGTAGTGAGTGGGTGATCGGTGACGCGCCCAAGCGGCTCACGCAGATTCTCTTGCACGGCATCCAGGGTGCGATCCACGTCAAAGGCGGGTTGTACAACAACGCCATGCCCGCGTGGAACGCCGTGCTCAAGGACAAGCAGATCGCTGATGTTTTGACCTACGTGCGTGGCGAACTCGGCGGCAACGCCGCCGGACCCATCACCGAGGAGGAAATGGCTGACGCCCGCAAAAAGACTCCTGATCACGCGGACCCCTGGAGCGAAGCGGAGCTCCTGGCGATACCCGCTGGTCCCATCGACGGCGGTGCCCCGGCGGCCGCCGCGCCTGCTCCGACCGGCCCGAACGTCAGCGCCAATCCAGCTAACACCGGGGCCGGGGCGGACAAGCCTGCTGCTGCCCTGGGCGGGCAAGGTCCCGCGCCCGCGGCGCCTACTCCGAAACCTTGACAAAATCCGTTTCATAGCCGTGATTGCTTCATCTGTTTTTACCCCGCGGCAGGAGTCCAGGCCCGGTTTCCGTTCTGCCATGACTCCTTCTTTCTCGAACCTTTTTCACCTTAGCTTCCACCGTTGCGCTTCCCGCGTATTCGGCTGTGGATTGCTGGTAGCAACCTTGCTGCTGGGCAGCGCCCTTCCGCTCCAGGCGGAGACGCGCTCGTTCAACATGTGGTGGATTCCCGAGGCTGTAACGACTGGCGGTCACGAGACGGACAAGCTCCTCTACGTCATTTTCTGGCTGACGCTGGCGGTGTTCATCATCACCCAGGCGGTGTACATCGTCTTCATTGTCAAGTACCGCTACCGTAAAGGTGTCAAGGCGGTGTACAGCCATGGCAACAACAAGCTGGAATTGATCTGGACGGCTACCCCGGCTCTGATTTTTATCCTGCTGGCCGCTTGGAGCGACCGCGTGTGGCTGCAACTGCGTTCCAAAGCGCCCGCTGACTCGTTGACCATCGATCTCGTGGCCTATCAGTTCGGGTTCCACATTCGCAACCCAGGCGTGGACGGCAAGCTGGGCTCCTACAACCAGGGCTGGATCGAAAAAGGCGACAATAACTTCGGGCTGGATTTGGCGCACGACGACCCCAACGGGCACGACGATTATCAGAGCGAGAATCAGATCACGCTGCCGGTCAACAAACCGGTCAATTTCATTCTGCGCAGCCAAGACGTGATCCACGCCTTTTACGTGCCGGAATTCCGAATGTACCAGGATATCGTCCCGGGTATGACAATTGACTGGGTGTGGTTCACGCCCGAGAAGCCGGGCCATTATGCGCTCGCTTGCAACCAGCTTTGCGGCAGTGGTCATTACAACATGCAGGCCAAAATCGATGTGGTCAGCCAGGAAGACTTCGCCAAGCTGGTTGCTGAGAAAAGCGCAGCAGCGATCAAGTCTTACGACGAGAAGCACAACAAGACCGCTACCGCTGCACCTGCGCCGGTGATCGCCGCCGCGCAGCCCTGAAATTTAGGAATATAGCAACATGGAACAAGTCATCAATCCAGGTGTTTTGACCGAGGCGGGCAACCATCCCGTCGCGCACCACGCCGAGCATGCACACCACGGATTTTTCCGCACTTACGTCTGGTCGCACGATCATAAGATGATCGGCATCCAGTATCTCTTCGCCAGCATGTTTTTCGGGGCCGTCAGCGGTTTGCTGGCGATGGCCGTGCGCTGGCAACTCGGTTTCCCGGGCAAACCGATGCCGGTTATTGGCTACCTGCTTTCGCTCCAGAAGGATAGTGTGATTGTCGGACCGGATGGCGCGTTCCTGCCGGGAGGTTACAACATGTTGGTGACCATGCACGCCACGGTGATGGTGTTTTTCGTCATCATGCCGTTGCTTATCGGCGTGTTCGGTAACTTTCTGATCCCGCTCAAGATCGGTGCGCCGGACATGGCATTTCCTTTCTTCAACGAGTTGAGTTTCTGGGTGTTTTTGGCGTCGGGGTTCGTGCTCCTGTACAGCTTCTTCGTGCCGGGCGGTGCGCCTGCAGGTGGCTGGACTTCCTACGCGCCGTTGAGCACGACTGAAGCTTATAACCATACGAAGGCCGGACAATCACTCTGGGCCATCGCTATTTTCATGAATGGTCTGGCGTCCATCATGGGTGCCTTCAACTACATCACGACCATCGTGAACATGCGCTGCCCGGGTATGACGATGTTCCGGTTACCGCTGGCAGTGTGGTCGCTGTTCGTCACGGCGATTCTGCTCCTGCTGGCCGTGCCGGTACTTTCGGCGGCGGGCGCGATGGTGTGGCTCGACCTAAATTGGGGTACGACGTTTTTCTCGGGCCAGAACGGTACGAACGGCAGTCCCCTGCTTTACCAGCACTTGTTCTGGTTCTTCGGGCATCCCGAAGTGTACATCATGATCCTTCCCGCAATGGGCCTGGTGAGTGAGATCATGCCGGTGTTCGCCCGCAAGCCGATCTTCGGTTACCGCGCGATGATTTTTTCCATCTGCGCCATCGGTCTGCTGGGTTTCATCGTCTGGGGCCACCACATGTTCGTTTCGGGTATGAACCTCGTCGCCTCGGCGGTGTTTTCGCTCTCCACGATGGTCATTGCGGTGCCATCGGCCATCAAGACGTTCAACTGGATGGGCACGATCTGGAAGGGGTCAATCCGCTTCACGACTTCCATGTGTTTCTGCCTGGCGTTTGTCTCCATGTTCGTGATCGGCGGCTTGTCGGGCATCTTCATGGCTTCGACGCCGGTGGATCTGTTCATCCACCACACCTATTTCATCGTGGCGCACTTCCATTACGTGCTCTTTGGCGGCAGCCTCTTTGCGCTACAAGCGGCGGTGTATTTTTGGTTTCCGAAGATGTTCGGACGCATGATGAGCGAGCGGCTGGGTCTGGTGAACTTCTGGCTGATGTTCGTGTTCTTCAACTTGACGTTCTTCCCCATGCACACGCTGGGCTTGGCAGGCATGATGCGCCGCATCGCGGACCCGACGCAATACGAGCACCTGCGTAATCTGCAACCTTTGAACCGCTTCGTGTCCATCATGGCCTTCGGGTTGGGGGCATCGTTCCTGGTGTTCTGGTACAACTTCTTCTGGAGCATGTTCTACGGCAAGAAGGCCCCGAATAACCCTTGGCTCTCAACGACTCTGGAGTGGACGCTGCCTTCGCCTGTGACGTTGCACGGCAACTTTGAGACCGTACCCCGCGTGTACCATGGACCCTATGAATACAGCATCCCGGGCATGAAGGAAGATTACCTGCCGCAGAATATTCCCATGCGGGATGTCGAGCGCACCGGCGAGCCGATCTCGGCGCACTAGGAAATCCCGGCCCGATGCATGATGCGCGCGCAGCCGTTTCCAGCCGGGTAGCAGGTCGCCTTTCCGGCACTGGCCGGTCGGCGGGTGGCGTGTACCAGCCTTGGTTGCACGCCTACGCGGTGCTCGTTGCTGTCGGCATCTTGGTGCTGGTTTGCAGCGGCGGGTTGGTCACGAGCCATGATGCCGGGCTAGCCGTGCCGGATTGGCCGACCTCGTTCGGTTACAATATGTTTGCCCTGCCGTTGTCGCGCTGGCTCGCGCCGGGCGGCGTGCGGCTGGAACATTCCCACCGGCTCATCGCCAGCGGAGAAGGTTGGTTGACGGTCATCTTGGCGGTCTGGCTCTGGCGGTCGGAGCCCCGGCGTTGGGTGCGCAGCCTTGGTTATGCGGCGTTTGGCGCGGTGCTTTTTCAAGGAGTGCTCGGCGGGTTGCGCGTCGTCTTACGGGCGGATTGGATTGGCATCGTGCACGGCTGCTTCGCGCAAGCGTTCTTCGCGCTGGTGGCATTCATCGCATTCGCGGAATCGCGCTGGTGGCTGCGGTTGGGCGAAGCGCGGAACAACGGCGAAGCGTGGCAGCGGACGCGCGGCCTGCGGCGGCACGTCGCGGGGATCGTGCTGGTGATCTACGCGCAGATGGCGCTGGGCGCAGCCATGCGGCACGCGCACGCCGGACTTTCCATTCCCGATTTCCCGACCGCGTATGGCCACTGGTGGCCGCAGGTGCATGGGGCAGACATTCCCGCGCTGAACCAACACCGCACGGAGGTCCTGCACGTGCCGCCGACAAGCCTCGCGCAAATCCATCTGCAAATGACCCACCGCATGATGGCCGCCATCATCCTGCTGGGCGTCGTCGCCGGGGCCGTGAGCGCGTGGCGCAAGGGCGACCGTCTGCCGGGGAGCATCCGCCGGTTTGCCATGGCCTGGCCGTTGCTCATCGCCGTGCAGGTGACGCTCGGCATGTACACGATCTGGACCGGCAAGGCCGCCGACGTGGCCACGGCGCACGTCGCCGTCGGGGCGCTGTCACTCGTGTGGGGTGTGTTGTTGTACGCGGCGCTACGGCGCTGGAGCGAACCGTCGCGCGATCTGCGCGCGCCGCAGGCCGTCGAGCGGCCGATGGAGGTGCACGCGTGAAATCCGTCGCCCTGCCGCCTCCATCGGATCTGGAGCCGTTGACGCCGCCGGGGCTCATGGTGGATCGTGCCCTCGTGCCGACCGCCGCCGATGATGTTCCCGCCGACGGTATCGTCGCGGGGAAAGCAGCGGCGGCCCCGGGGCTGGTGGCGGATTTTTGCGAACTGGTCAAATCGCGGCTGATCACCCTGTCGCTGGCCACGACGCTGGCTGGCTTCTATCTGGGCTGGAGCGGTCCGATGCACTACGCGCTCCTGTTCAACGTCCTGTTCGGCACGGCGTGCGTGGCGGCAGGCGCGGCGGCGCTCAACGAACTCATCGAGCGTGACATCGACGCCCTGATGCGCCGCACGCACGACCGGCCGCTGCCCTCGGGCCGCATGGGGCCGAACACCGCGCTGCTGATCGGCTTCGGGCTGGCGGTGACGGGGCTCGCGTGGCTGCTTTTGATGGTGAACGTGCTCAGCAGCGCGCTGGCGGCGCTGACAATCGGCACATACCTGTTCGCGTACACGCCGCTCAAGCGCGTGACGACGCTCAACACGCTGGTCGGCGCGATCCCGGGGGCCCTGCCGCCGGTCATCGGCTGGGCGGCGGCGCGGGGGAGCCTCGACGCGGGTGCCTGGGTGCTCTTTGCGATCATGTTCTTCTGGCAGATGCCGCATTTCCTGGCCATCGCGTGGATGTACCGCGAGGACTATGCGCGCGCGGGCTTCGTCATGCTGCCCAACCTCGATGAGACCGGCGCGAGCACCGGGCGGCAGGCGGTCAACTACGCGTTCGGGCTACTGTTGGTCAGCATGTTGCCGAGCCTGCTGGGCATGGCCGGGCGGCCGTATTTCTTCGGCGCGTTCCTGTTGGGGTTGGGAATGGTGTACTACGCCGTGCGGATGCAGCTCCAGCCAGACCGGAGCAGCGCGCGCGGCCTGTTCTTCGCGTCGATCATCTATCTGCCGCTGCTGCTGGGCATCCTGTCGCTGAGCAAGCTGCCGTCGATCAACGTCACGCCGTTATGACGATCCCTCCCAAGACGCGCCGCGCGAACTTATGGCTGCTGGTAGGATTGATCGCCTTTGCTCTGGCGCTGTGCGCGACCGTGCTGTTGTGGATGCGTGCCACCGTGCGTGCCAAGGGTGGCATCGTCGATCCGCAGCGTCCCGCCGCCGTCTTTTACTGGCGGCCCATCCCGGGGGAACGCTCCCCGATCGGCCTTGCCGCTTGAGTTTTCCCGCGAATCCCTTTTAACTGCCGCCCAATCACACCATTTATGAGCACTGCTGCCGGAACCATGTCTGCCCACGCTGCCCCGAAGGTCGATCTCGCCAAATTTGGCATGGTCACTTTCCTCGCCTCGGAAGCGATGCTTTTTGCGGGTTTGATCAGCGCGTACCTCATCAGTTGGATCAGCGCAGGCGACAAGTACCGGCCCGAATGGATCGTCAATTCTGCCGACTTGGCGAAGGAGCACCTGAACACTTGGCCGCTTCTGCTGACAGGTTTCAACACGGTTTTGCTGGTGACCAGTTCGTTCACGCTGTTGTGGGCGGAAAAAAACGTGCTCAAGAACAAGCCGCTCGCGTTGCCGCTTCTCATCACCACAGTGCTAGGGGCCATCTTCGTGAGCATCCAGGCCCACGAATGGCTCGAACTCAGACATGCGAGTTTGTGGTGGAACACGGGAGGGACGTACACATCCAACTTCTTCATCCTGACCGGTTTCCATGGCTTGCACGTGTGCATCGGCGTGGTGCTATTATTCTGTGCCTTGATCGGTGCGCTGCTGGGCAACTTCACCCCGCACCGGCATACTTTGCTGACGTGCGCCTCGCTCTACTGGCATTTCGTGGACGTGGTGTGGATTCTCGTGTTCACGCTCATGTATATCGTTCCCTGGCTCAAATACCGTTGAGCTGCACCCACCCCATTCCGTGATTACCACCGACCCAGCGGCCACTCCCGTGCGCGCGGGTGCGCCGCTCAACCGGACGCTCCAGTGGGCCGTATGGAGTGTGTTGGGATTGGCCATCGCAGGATTGTTCGTCTTCGCCGTACGCCAGCAGTGGCAGAAGGCCGAGCGCGTCGCCGACACGGCGCTGCCGCGCTTCAAATCGGTGCCGCCATTCACGTTTACGGAGCGTACCGGCCTGCCATTCGACTCCGCGTCCCTCAAAGGGAAAGTGTGGCTGGCGAATTTTTTCTTCACCGCCTGCCCGGGTCCGTGCCTGGAAATGAACGGAAAAGTGCAGGAGATCCAGCAGGACTTGGAAAAGGACAAGGGTGACAGCGTGCGGATCGTGTCGTTCTCCATCGCGCCGGAGATGGACACGCCAGCAGTGTTGACGAAGTACGCTGCCCGCTTCCACGCCGAGCCGGGCCGCTGGTTTTTCCTGACAGGTGACCGTGATGCGATCTACCATGTCGCGCACGACGTGTTCATGCTGCCGGTACTCAAGACTGATCCCGCGACGAAGGAAGCCGATCAGGGAGAATACATCCATACGACAAAAATCGCGCTGGTGGACCGGGAAGGCGTGGTGCGCGGATACTATGACAGCACGAATGCCGAGGTCGTGCAGAAGGTGCTCCTAGATGTTGGGAACCTCCTGCGGGAGAAGCCGGGTACGGCGTCTACAAGGTAGCCGGAGGGGTGGTTTTTTGGAGGTTGGCGGAACATCTTTGCAAGCTCTGTCCTTCTGCGTGGAGCGAACCTGCGAGTGCAGCTAAAGGACCTTCCGGCCCATCAGTAAACCTTGCCATAATTATTGAGTGGCCCTGCTATGTTGCCTGTCGGCCTCAGGCGGCGGGCAGTCTGACTCCACCTGTCTCGCGGACTCGGCTTTCGACTCCGTTGCACCCCGCTCAGGATCGCAAGCAAAATAGCGAGGCGTTTGACCTGCCGCACGATCATCGCTGCTTGCAACCCATCCACTGGCGTGCGATAGAAAGCACCAGACCGATGAAAACCCGTTCCTCTCTCTTCCGGCGCGGCGCTTGGATGCTGGGCATGGCGCTAGTCTTCGCCCAACAGGCCGCGCAGGCGTGCCCAGGCTGCAAACAGGCCATGGTGGATGGCAAGACGACGCTCAACGGCAACAGCATCGCGTTCAGCCTCGGCGTGCTCTTCATGATCTTCATGGTAGTTGCCGTCCTCGGCGTGCTCGGCCGCATGATGTACCGCTCCTGCCAGATTATCGCGGCCCAGCAGCGGGCGCAGATGGCGCAGGAAGATGCTTTGCGCGGCTTGGCGTAAGACACCCGGCGCGTTTTTCCGTTTTTTCGCTTCCACGCGGGGCGGTTCCGGCTTCATCCTTGCGGCGATGAACATCGTCGTGCTGGATGGATACACCCTCAATCCCGGTGACCTGAACTGGGAGTCGCTGCTCGACCTGGGCGGCGCTTGCAAACTCTACGAGCGCACGAGCGCACAGGAAACCGTCGAGCGTGCACAGGACGCCGAGATCGTGCTCACGAACAAGGTCGTGCTCGACCGCGCAACCCTCGCGCAACTGCCCAAGCTGAAATACATCGGCGTCTTGGCCACGGGGGTAAATGTGATCGACCTCGACGCCACACGCGAGCGGGGGATCGTCGTCACGAACGTGCCCGCGTACAGCACGGCGTCGGTCGTGCAACTGACCTTCGCGCTGCTGCTGGAACTGACGAACCGTGTCGGCCACCACGCAGGTAGTGTGCGCGGGGGCAACTGGGTGCGGAGCAAAGATTTCTCCTACTGGGATTTTCCATTGGTTGAGTTGGCGGGCCTGCGGCTGGGGTTGGTCGGCTTCGGAGCCATCGCGCAGGGCGTGGCGCGCGTGGCGCTGGCGTTGGGGATGGAGGTCATCGCCACCCGTCGCGGCACGAACGCGGACGAGGTGCCCGGCGTGCGGCTGGTGGACTTGGAAACGCTGTTCCGCGAGAGCGACGTGGTCAGCGTGCATTGCCCGCTGACGCCCGAGACGCGTGGGCTGGTCAACGCCGCGCGGCTGGCGCTGATGAAGCCCGCGGCCTACCTCATCAACACGAGCCGCGGCCCCGTGGTCAACGAGGCCGACCTGGCTGCCGCGCTCAACGCCGGCAAGATTGCCGGGGCCGGGCTGGACGTGCTTTCGACCGAGCCGCCGACAGCCGACAATCCGTTGCCGACCGCGAAGAACTGCTTCGTGACGCCGCACATCGCCTGGGCGACCCGGGCGGCACGCTCGCGGCTGTTGGACGTGGTGGTGGCGAACATCCGCGCGTTCATGGACGGCCAGCCGCAGAACGTGGTGGGTTGAGCCGGGCAGGAGTGGGTGCCTCGGACGTGGATCCCTTCTTGACGCCCGTGCCTGGGCGAATGCATTCTACCCCGGACATGGCTGACTCTGTGCCGCCACCCCTCGACGCTCCGGCTCCCGGCGCGCCGAGGCGCATCCGCTCCGTGCCGCCACCCGTGCGCCGCACGAACATGCTCGTCGCGTCCACCGCCGGGCACAGCGAGGACATGAACTGGCGGCGGGGCGTTTTTGTGTTGTGGACGTTGTTCGGTCTGGTGGCCGTTGCGGAGGCTTGCGGTCTCGCGTTCGCCTTTCTCAGCGGCAGCGTGAGCACGGTTCCGCTCGCGGACCTGATCCGCCTGGGTCTGCTCTGCGGGGTGTTCCTGTTGCTCTGGCTCGGGCAGAGCTGGCCGCGCTGGGTGCTCAGCGCCGTCGCGTTCTTCTACGGCGGGCGGCTCATCGTTCAGGTGCTTACGGCCAACGACGCGGCGTTGTCGGTGCCGACAGTGGCCGGGCAGCCACTACCGAGCGACACGCTGCTGCTCGTTCCGGTACTGGCGAGCGGATTCCTGTACCTGATCCTGAGCGGCTACCTGGCTTTTTCCAGCGACGTGCTCGGCTTCACGCGGCATCGCCGCGAGGAGGGGCGAGCCTGGGTGGTGCTGCCCGTCACGCTCGGGCTGGCAGGCTTCTTCCTGGCCGTGTGCATCAGCCCGGCGCTGTTCCGGGCGTGGCTGGAGAACCAGCGGCCCGATGCCGAGCGCGCCAGCCGGGACACCCTGCGCGCTATCGCCGAGCACTGGGACCCGCCGACGCTCAACGCCCTCAGCACCCCGGCCTTCCTGGTGATCTGGCCCGCGCCACCCCGCAATTCCACGCTGGCGACCCTGTCACCGCTCGGCCCTCTGCGCACAACCGACCAGGAAACTTTCGAGTTTCACTCTGGCTTCGACCGGAGTCAGGACAATTTCCTGCTGACCATGCATTACGCCGCCTGGATGCGCTGCGAGCATGGCCGGGCGCAGGCCGATCTCGTTTTGGTGCGTGGCCTCTTTGGTCCATGGCGGGTGGACAGCTTCTCCCCGGGGATGCTGACTCTCGACAAGCCAGCGGAGCCGGTTCCTGCGCCTGTGGGCCACTAGCGCGACGCGCGTTTTGACAGGCAGGGCAAACGCCCTGCATGCTGGGTAAGACGTGTTCCCCGGCAGGCGGAGCGCCTGCCCTACAAACTACGCCAGCAGCATTTCCAGTTCATCCAACCGGGTCGAGAACAAGCCCAGGGCCGCATCTACCGGGGCGGGGGTGCTCAGGTCCACGCCCGCCCTCTGGAGTGTTTCCAGCGGGTATTCGCTGCCGCCCGACCCGAGGAAGCCCAGGTACGCTGCCAAGTCCACCGGGCCGCCATGGAGCACCTTCTGTGACAGCGCCACCGCCGCCGAGATGCCCGTGGCGTACTTGTACACGTAGAACGCGTTGTAGAAGTGTGGGATGCGCAGGCATTCGATGTCCAGCTCCGGGTCCAGGGTGAAATCCGGCCCGAAATACGCCTCCAGCAAGCTGTGGTAAGCGGCCTTGAACGATTCCAGTGTCAGCGGCTCGCCCGCCTCTTCCATCGCGTGGATGATCTTCTCAAACTCGGCGAACATCGTCTGCCGGTAGAGCGTGCCGCGCAGGTCGTCGATCTGCCGGTTGATGAGGTAGGCGCGCATCTGCGGGTCGGTCGTTTTTTCGAGCAGGTGGTGAGTCAAGAGTTCCTCGTTGAACGTGGAGGCGACCTCGGCCAGGAAGATGGGGTAGTCGTAGTCCTGATAGGTCTGTGCGCGTTGCGAGTGCCAGGTGTGCATGGAGTGCCCGGCCTCGTGCGCCAGGGTGTACACGTCCGAGAACACATCGGCCTTGTAGTTCATCAGGATGTAGGGCGGGTTGCCGTAGGAGCCGCTGGAAAATGCGCCGCTGCGTTTGCCCTTGGTCTCGTAGCGGTCGCACCAGCGGCCCCGGCGCAGGCCCGCGTCGAGGTTCGAGACGTACTCGCCGCCCAGCGGCTGGAGGGCGTCCACGACGAGTCCGATGGCCTCGTCGAAGCTCGTTTTCGTTTCCACGCTGGCGACCATGGGCACGTAGGTGTCGTACTGGTGGATCGTATCCAGCTTGAGCACGCGGCGGCGCAGGTCGTAGTACCGGCGCAGGGGAGCGAGGTTCGCGCGCACGCTGGCGATGAGGCTATCGTAGATGCTCGTCGGGATGCGATCAGCGAAGAGCGCCTTTTCCAGGGCGGAGGAATAGTGGCGCGCGCGGGCGCGGAACACGTCGCCCTTGACCGAACTCGCCAGCGCGGAGGCCAGTGTGAACTGATGGTCGCTGAACTCGCGGTAAAACTGGTGGAAGGCGGTCTTGCGCAACGCGGCGTCGCGCTTGTTGAGGAAAGAGGAGTATGCGCTTTGGGTCAGCGTGACCTCCTGGCCACTCTCGTCGCCGATTACGCCGAACTTCATATCCACGTTGGTCAATTGGCCGAACGTTTCCCGGTGGCCCGCCAGTGCCGCTGCGCCAAGGGCCAGCAGGCGTTCCTCGGCCTCGGAGAGGATGTGCGGCTTGAAACGGCGGGTTTTCTCCAAGCGCGTTTTCCAGGGGGCGAGCGCGGGGTCGGCCAGGAACCCGGCGAACGCCGCGTCGGGGATGGCCTGGACTTCCGGCTCGAAGAATGCTGTGGCCTCACCGATGCGGGTGAGAAGATTTTCAAGCTGTGCCTCACGCGAGAGAAAGTCGGCGTTGCTGCCGTCCTCGCTGGTGCGCAGGGAGGCGTAGCTGTAGAGCCGTTCGATCTTGAGGCTGAGTTCCTTTTCAAATTCCAGCGCGGCGAGCAGGTCGGCGGCGCTGGCTCCAAGCTTGCCCTTAAAATCGGTCATGCGCGGGAACCCGGCGCGGACGGATTCCAGATCACTTTGCCAAGCCGCCACGTCGGGGTAGAGCGCGGCGAGGTCCCAGGTGTCGGCGGCAGAAATCTCGGCGCGGGTGGGGACGGTGCGCGCCCCGGCGGTGTTCTCGGTTTCGTCCTTGTGGAAGGTCAGCGACAGTTTCATCACAAAACGAACATCCGCCGAAAACGCTGGGCACGCCACCCCCGAACCGGCCATGAACGTGCGATTCAGGGTGACGAACATGGATGCTCCCGCCCTGCCTGCCGACCTTCCCTTCCGCGACCGCCTCAACGCTGCGCCCGAGGTGGAAAGCCATTCGCTCAAGGACAACGACCCCATCCCAAACAACCCGCGCCTTGCCACTGCTGGTGTATCGCGCGGTGCTCAAACTGCCGTCGGACGATCCTGCCGCCGTGTTCGAGGCGGTGTTCGCGCGCTGGGATTGAAAGCGCCAGTGGCATGACGGTGTGTACCGGTTTCACCACTACCATTCCACGAGCCACGAGGCGCTGGGCGTGTACGCCGGGCAGGCGACGGTACGTTTCGGCGGCGAAGGTGGGGGAGGCATCACGGCGGTGGTGCGAGCCGGGGACTTGGTGGTGATCCCCGCTGGGGTGGGCCATTGCAACCTGGGCAGCAGTGGGGATTTCGGCGTCGTCGGCGCATATCTTCCGCTCAACCCACCTGCCCGCCGTGCATCCGCGTGAGCGCGGCTTCCTCGCCGGGATCGCCGTTTTGCAGGTGGCCGAAGCGCGTCTGCCACTCGTCGGGCAGGCGAATAGGTTTACCGGCGGGCATCTGCACCAGGGCGAGCATCTGGCGGCAGCGGATGAGCACCGTCGCGTCGTCTCCCTGGCGCTTGATCGTGAACCCGCACCAGAACCGGATTTTCTCCACCCGCTCCAGCCATCCGTCCACCAGCAGCGTGTCGCCCAACACCGCCGGACGCTTATAGTCGATCTCCGTGCGCACGACCACCGGGTATTGCTGGCTGCGCGCCATCTCGGCCAGGCTCATGCCCAACTGCCCGGCCAGCAGCGTGCGCGCCGTTTCGATGAAGCGCAGGTACGCAATATTGTGGACCACGGCGGCGCAGTCCGTGTCGAAGAACATGACCTGCACCTCGTGGCGGATGCGCGTCTGGTCGGGGGCGGGCGTGGGGTCGAGCATGGAAACGAAATGCGCTTGGGCGCTAGGCCGCGGCCTTGCCGAAAAGATCGAGTTGCAATAGGTCGTTGCGCTGGCGGGCGACCCGGGGCGGGGCTTCCTCGCCCACGCGGGCGGCGGCCTCGCCGGCATCGGCGGCCGGTTTGTCCTCGGGCCGATCCTCCACCACGAACCGCGCACTGATCTCCCCCTGCGCCGCCGCCAGGATTTCCAGGTCCGCCGCGCCCTCGCCGCCCAAACGGCGCATTGTCGCAATGGCCAGCTCGGGCCGATTGCAGTCGCGGCTCAGGTGACCCAGCACGGCACGCCTGAGCTTCGCGCCACCCGCGAGCAGTTGCGCCACGACGCCCGCCGCCGCTTCGTTGGAAAGGTGGCCGTGACGGCTCGTGATGCGCTGCTTGACGGACCACGGCCGCTTCGTGTCCGCGTTGAGCAGCGCCGTGTCGTGGTTCGTCTCAATGAGCAGCGTCGTCGCGGCGCGCACCCGCTCGTGGACCAGCTTCGTGGCGAAGCCCAGGTCCGTCAGGTAGCCCAGCGCGGCCCGGCCATGGTGGAACATGAAACCCACGGGTTCCACGGCGTCGTGCGGCACGGCGAAGGTCTGCACGGCCACGTCCTTGACCTCGAAATCTCCACCCGTTTGGAACAAGCGCCAGTTGCGGTGTTTACCCAGGCATTTGCCCTCGCGCCGCAGCACCTCGGCCGTCAGCGGGTTGCAGTAGATGGGCAGCGACTCGTGCTTGCGGCAGAGCACCTCCAGGCCACTGGCATGGTCGCAGTGTTCGTGGGTTAGCAGGACGCCGTCGAGTTCCTCGGGTTTGATCCCTGCTTGCTCCAGGCGCACAACGATCTGCCGCGCGCTCAGGCCCGCGTCCACCAGCAGGCGGCAATGGTCGGTGGTGAGGAGCGCGCAGTTGCCCGCGCTGCCGCTGCCCAGGACGGTGAGGGTGAACATGCTTCGCGCACTATAATCCCACCGGCACCCCCGCGCGCAAACAAGAAAGGCGATTTTTACCCGCGTCGCCCTGCTGCCGTCAGGGCAGGTTCTAGGATTGACTGAACGCGTTCCGATAGCCGGCGGAAACCGCCAGGAAGTAAAACAGCACGTCCAGCGGTTGGAAACCCCGTTGGAGCAGTACCCACGCGATGCCCGGCGTGAGGTGGCTGATGATATCGAGGGTCGGCCGGGACCCCTGTTGCGCGACGCCCACACAATCCGTGAGCACGTCGCCCGCCACGCAGCCGAGCAGCGACAGCACGGCGGCGACGTAGCCGTACACCGGGCTGTACCCGTGGCCAACCCTGCGCACCGACCAACCCACGAGGAACCCGATGCCGACCGCCGCAAAGCCGATCTTGATGTTCGTTGCGCTGACGAACATCGCCCACGCCAGGGCACCCACGAGCGCGGCGACCAGTCCGGCTGGCGCGGCGAACCCGAGATTGCCTTCGGCGGCGGTGGACGTTTGCGAATGGGCGGCGGGTGGTGCGTAGGGGTCAGGGTCCATGGGAAAGTGTGTTGCTTTACCCAGATCTGCCCCAGTTGACGAGTAGATATTGCCCTGTGCGACAAAACACGACGGTCACTCCGCGGGCGGGGTGGGGCCGGGTTCCGGCACCGGGGTGCGTGCGGGTGCGGGCAGCGCGAGGATGCGCTGCTTCTTGGCCGGGTAATCCAGCGCGTGGAACGCCCGGATTTCCTCCAATCGCCGCAAGCCGTTGATCGTGTCGAGATAGCGTGTGTAACGCCGTGCTAATTGCGTCGTTTCCAGGTAGCGCCCGCGCAGATTGGGGTCGCGGTAGGCGCGGGGGTCGTGCCGCGCGAAGAGGTGGAAGCGCAGCCAGCGGCGGTCGGTCCGCGAAATCCGTTGCGCCTTGCGGAAGAACGCCACGAACATGAGCAGCACGAGGTACGTGTCCACCTGCGCCTGGAGCTCGAGGTTGCGTGCGAACGCCTCGCTGCCGATGGCGCGCTCGCCGCGCTGGAAGCGCAGGGAGGCGTGCAACGCGTGGTCGATTTCCTCCACGAAGGCGATCAGCGAGCGGATGTTGCCGTCGCATAAACCCTTACGCGGGTCCTGCCGCTCCAGTTCCTCGATGAGCAGGCGCGAATAGTAAATGCCCACGTGCAGCCGGCCGTCCACGGTGCGCAGGAACGTGCGGGCG
>CAXTVY010000068.1:0-555 GCA_964247665.1 uncultured Chthoniobacterales bacterium
GCATCGTGATGTCAATGTAGAATTGCGAGCGATGGTTCGCCGTGCCATCGCGGATACCATCCACGACCTCCTTCGGCACGCCGTCGGGATTCTTGTCCGACTTCATGAAAAGCGGTGGGATCGCGCTGATGAGCACGGCTTTGACCACGCGGCCCACACCGTGCCGGGCGACGTAGCGCGTCACCTCGCCGCCGCCCGTCGAGTGGCCGATGTGCACGGAATTCTTGAGATCGAGGAACGCGACGAGTTCGGCCACGTCGGCGGCGTAGGTGTCCATGTCGTGACCCTTGTCCGTCTGGGTCGAACGCCCGTGGCCGCGCCGGTCGTGGGCGATTACACGGTAACCCCGCGCCAGGAAAAACATCATCTGCGCATCCCAATCATCCGCGCTCAGTGGCCAGCCGTGATGGAAGAACAGCGGCTGCCCTGTTCCCCAATCCTTGTAGTAAATCTGCGTCCCGTCTTTAGTAGTGATGTAGCCCATACGTTTGTCTTCTCCGTGTATGATTATTTTAGCGAAGTATCTGAGTACGTAGACGGCGCTCAGGAGGCAGA
>CAXTVY010000068.1:565-19303 GCA_964247665.1 uncultured Chthoniobacterales bacterium
TGGTCGGCAGTGTCCGCGTCTTCGCGCCCATTCTCTTGGCCGTGCTTTTTTGCTGCTCGGGTGAAATGGTCCGATCATTCGCGGCGATGACGACCCAACTTGGCTTGTCATGCCAGGCAGCCTTCTTGATCGTAGTCCCAAGGATGGCCCCTTGGGTAGCGCCTTGGGTGGCGACCATGATCTTCTGTTCCTCGGCAGGAAGGTCCTGGGCGAAATCTTCCGTCACACCTTTCTCGGTGAGAAGCAGGTAGCCGTCTTCGATGGGAGTGATTTGGGCAAAGGCCGGCGTTGCCCCGTACGGCTGCGCCAAACCGGCGAGTGTTTCGCCTTCGTCAGGAGCGAAGGCCGCGACGTACACCAACCCCGCCACTTTGGGATTGTTGCCAGCTTCCGTGATGATCGCACCACCGTACGAGTGGCCGACCAGGAGGACGGGTCCATCCTGCGCGTTGATGATCCGGTGGGCGGACGCCACGTCGTCGGCAATGGAGGACAGGGGGTTCTGCGTACACGCGACGTGCAGTCCTTTACTTTGCAGAAGCGGGATGATTTTCGACCAACTCGAGCCGTCGGCCCAAGCTCCATGGACAAGCACTACGTTTTTAATGGGATCACTCATATTTTGGTCTCGTTCGGGTTGTTCGTTTTGTAGAGTCGCAAAGCATTTGGGCGCGATGCGTCCGAGCGGCGATGCATGACACCGCACAACCGCTCTATTTCTGAACTCCGGCTTTTCGGGACGAGTGTTCCCGGAAAATTGCAATTTTTTCTGACGCGGACTGCTTATCCGCCACGATTCCGCAGCGAAGTGCCGCTTGCGGCCCGGTGGATGCGAGTACCCTCAATGCCCTAGCGGCGGTGCCAACCGCTGGATGAGTTCCTCAAAACGCGGGTCGTGACGCAAAGGGTCCCATACCGGGTTGAGGCGGAAGTCACCGTAGGTGGGCTGGAAGACAAGATTCAGGCTAGCGTTGCGGTTCACCAGATCGTTCAACACGGTGAACGCCCTATCCGGCTGATCCGTCCAGGCGTAAACGATGGCAAGATTGCAAGCGACGGCGGGCGCATGAAGCGCCGACTTTTCCGGCGGCACCATTTCGCAGGCACGTTGTCCCTCGCGCACCGCCTCCTCTTTGCGGCCCAGGGCTGCGTCGGTCACCGCCAGCAAACTCAGCGTCGCGCCGGACAGGGGATTCGCCTGGAACCTCTCCGCGAGCCGGGAACGGGCGGCGGCAAAGGCGGTTCGTGCGGCCCCGGGGTCGCCGCGCAACCTCGCCGCCATCCCGTCGAACCACGCGGTCGGATAAATCTGTCCCCGGGCGACGACTTCGGGCCGCGGTATCGCCGCTACGGATCGTGAGATTGTTTCCGGGTCGCGCGAAAAGAGTGCCAGCACGAACCGGAAAATATCCGGGTCAGCGGCATCATCACGCCCATTGTTTACCGTGACCTCCGCCAGGGCGGCGCGTAACGGCTCTAGCTCCGCCCGTTCTTCCAGTGGTCCCACGGCGCGCCAAAGCCGGTGATAAACCTCACCGGTAGCCGGTTTGATGGCGAGGAAACGCGCGAGGGCGAGGTCCGCTTGCGCATAACGGCGCTGGGCGCGGCGGACCTCACACAGCAGGTCGAGATTTTGCGTGTCGCGCGGCTCCAACCCGGCGGCTTTCTCGTAGGCGCGTGCAGCCTCATCCCAGCGGCCCTGACGCACCGCGGTCAGCCCCGCGCTCTGTTCGAGTTCAGCGTCATTGGGCAGGGAGCGCCGGGCCAGTTCGAGTTCGATGCGCGCCTGCTCGTTGTCGCCGCCGACGGCCCGCAGATGGGATGCCAGGGCAAGGTGCACCCTGCCTTCGTCCGGTTGCAGGCGGCGCGCCTTTTCCAGGGCAGCGTCCGCCAAGGAGCGGTGGTCTACGGTGCGCTCTTCGGGGAGCACGGCGCTAGCCCGGAACAGGTCGTCGTGCATGCCGGCCATCGCGCAGTAGGCCAGCACGAAGTTGGCGTCGCGCCGGACGGCCTCGTCCAGCATCGCCAGCCGACGGTGCATCCCCTCGCGGAAGTCGTCCGGTCCTTTGAAGAGGTGCGGTTGTTCGATCGCTTGCAAATAGAGGCGGTAAGCAGCAGGGTCCAGCGTTGGCGGTTCGTCGAGAATCGCCTGCTCACCGGCCGATAACTTGGCGCGCAGTTGCGACGCCAGGTCGCGCGTGATCTGGCGCTCGACGGCGAAGAGGTTCGGCAGCGTTTCCTCGTACTCCTTCGTCCAAGCTCTCGATGGTTCCCGGGCATCCGTGAGCTTCACCGTCACTCGCACCCGGTCGCCTTCATGGGTGAGGCTTCCCTCGACGAGATGGCCGACACCCAGTTCTTCGCTAATGTGTCTGAGGTCACGCTGGCCGGGCGGGTAAAAGCGCGCGCTTTCGTAACCGACGACTTTGAGCTGCTCGATGCGCGCGAGTCCCAGGGTGATTTCGTCGCGCAAACTCGCGGTGAAGAACGTTTCGGCCTTGTTGGGACCGAGATTCTCGAAGGGGAGCACCGCCACCGAGTCGTGTGTCGGCGGGCTGCTTGGCGCGGGCGGTGGCCTTCTGACCATCGTATAAACGATCAGCGTGAGTAGAATCCCCAAGAACGTGAGAATCGCCACGTACTCCGGCCGACGCCACGCGCCACGATGCGTCTCCAGGCTTGCCCGGCAACGCTGCAAAGATGCCAGCAACTCGCGCGCGTTCTGCGGACGCCGGCCGGGATCGGCGGCGAGCATTGAGCGTAACAAGATGATAAGACCTGCTGGGACCCCGCGCTCCGTGAGTTGTTCGATGGGCAGGGACTGACCGATCTGCTTGGCCTGGATTTCCTCCAGCGAGCGCCCAACGAATGGAGTGCGCCCGCTGAGCAGGTACCACAAGGTGACGCCCAGCGAGTAGATGTCCGAGCGGGTATCCACGCGGCTGGCCCCCTTATCGTCAAACTGTTCGGGGCTGGCGTAGGCGGGTGTGCCCACAAAACCATGACGGGTATCATGGTCGCCCGCCGCCTCCTCAGACGCAGCCGCGACCTTGGCCAGGCCGAAGTCGATGACCTTGACTAGGAGCAATTCGTTTGGCTTGTCGCCGCCGTGCCCGGCGACGAGCATGATGTTGCTGGGCTTGAGATCGCGATGCACTAGTCCTTGTGCTTCCGCTGCCGCCAAGGCACGGGCAACCTGCGTGGCGATCTCCAACACCGTGTTCGCCGGCAACGGGCCGTCCCGGCGCACCCGCGCTTCGAGCGTCTCTCCTTCGACCAGTTCCATGGCGTAGTAACATTCGCCATCCTGTTCGCCGTAATGGAAGACGCTGGCCACGTTCGGGTGGCGTAGCTTGGCCGCCGTACGGGCCTCTCGCAGGAACCTCGCCCTGACCGCTGCGGAATCGGCCACTTGCTTGCGAATTACCTTCAAGGCCACCTGAGAATGCAGGACGGTGTCCCGCGCATGGTACGTCGTCCCCATGGCCCCGTGGCCGAGTTCATGGAGGGAACCGCTTGGTTCCAAAACAATCTCGAAGTGCGCGTAACGACGGACTTCCACCGCGGCATTCTCCCCTGCCGCTGCCTCTTCATCCTCTAACAAGGCAAAATCCATCAGGCAGGGCAGACATCCCCCATCAGCGGTACGTTGGGTCAACGGTTGGCCACACCGCGCGCACACGTCCGCTCCAGAGGAATCTTCCCTAGAAGGAACACTCGGCGGAGAGGTTTGGTGCCCAGCTTTCGCTTTGAACGGGTCGGGAGTCATCGTCGTACACCGGTGAACCGAGCGATTATGTTGAACTCTTAGCTTCTCAAGACGCGGTGCAGATAGCGCATCTCCTCATCAATCTCCTCCGGAGCGGAAACGGTCCGAGCGATCTCCTGCCGCAGTTTTTCGCGGAACCGCTGGCGAAGCCGGTGCAAGGAGGTACGCAAGGTCGTGGGCGGCACACTGAGCCGAGCAGCGACTTGCTCCTGATCAGTCAATGCCGCCGTCCCGCCAAATACCAGCGGTTTTACCTCGTTGAGCCACGCCTCCCTGCCCTCCCCGACGATCTCGGTGCGTAAGTGCTCCCAGCAGCGCTCCAGGAGCGTCGCCGCCCACGCCCGATCATAGCAAGTGGTTGCTTCGACACCGGCTGCCGCGTGCACGGCGGCCTCAGCCTCCCTGAAATGCGCGTCCAGGGAAACGATCTGTTGGCCGCCGCCGCGCTTGAGCACTCTTCCACGGTCGTGTTCGTTGGTCAGAAAATATTGCAGCGAACCGAGCAAGAAAGCCCGCAGACGGCCTTTCTCGCGGCTCGCGTGGCTCAAAGTGTTCGCTTCGAAGAGATGAACGAAGAACCCCTGGACCAGGTCTTGGGCATCGTTGGGAGGGTAGCCACGACGCCGAATGAACGTGTAAAGCGGGGGCCAGTACGACTGGCAAAATTCGGTCAGCGCGGCTTGCGTCGCTTCCGGGGACAGACTTTGCGCGGCCAGGAGAACCACGCTCCAATGCGTCGACTCAAAAGTGGCCCCACCTTCCTGCAATGTCCCCGGAATTGCTTTCACCGCGCGGAGCTTGGCAGGTTTGTCCGACCATGACAACGCTCCGAAGCCTCCCGGGAAAATCATTGTTGTACCACGTCGGCATGACCAGCCCGACGTGGCATGCGGATCCAGACGCTTTGCCAAAGCCCGCCCTGCTCAAAATCTGACGGAAGCTATAAATTTACAATAATCACGCAGATCGCAACGGTGGTTGCTTGCTTACCTTACAATAACACATATTATTGTAAATTTAGGTTTTCAGAGGTAGAACCACTCCAGCAACGAGCTTTCCGATGGAAAACCCCTCCCCCACCCTGCCGGAGCCGCCGGTCGCCGCCGATCTTGATGCGCTGACGCGTGCCGCCCGGCAGGAACGCTGCCTGAGCGAGAACACCCTTCTGGCGTACCAACGGGCGTGGCGGCGGCTGTTGGCGTGGAGCGGCGCTTCCAAGCTCGACCCGGTGACGCTCACCCAGGAGCAAGCCGCCCGGTTCTATCGCGAGATGGTGGCCACCACGGGGCGCACGGCCGCAAGCAGCCAGGTGCAGGCCCGCGCCGCGATGGCGTTCGCCTACGAGCACTGGGATCGACCGAACCCCTTCGCCAAGATCAAGCCGCCCCGGAGCGGCAGTCCCCCACCCGTCGGCTATTTGCAGGCGCACGATCTTGCCCGGTTGCTGGAATTCCTGAATCAGCAACAAGCGACCTACGGCGAGAGCCTGACCTACCACTTAACTGCGGCGCTGTTCTACACGTGCTCGCGGTATTCGGAGATCGCGCATCTGCGCTGGAACGACTGCCTGCTCGACGGCAGCGGGCGCATGGTGGCTCTGCGCATCAAAGGTAAGGGCAGCGTGCATTTTACCCTGCCGGTCAACGCCGTCCTCTCCGAAGTGCTCGGCGAATGGCGCACAATCCAAGAGCAGCACCGGGGCATGAAGGTGTTTGCCGCCCGTGGACTCAAGTTTTGCCGGAGCGAGTACGTGTTCGCTGGCCCCGGAGGCGAGCCGTACACCAACCAGAGTTTTAATGCGCACCTTGGCCGCGCCTGCAAAGACCTGCGTCTGCAAACGATTCTCACTGCCCACGGGCTGCGGCACAGCGCGGCGACGATCCTGCTCAACGATCAGGGCAAGAATCTGCGCGAGGTGCAGGAGGCGCTCAGGCACCGCGACATTCGCACCACCGCCCGGTACACCCACGTCGCACCGGAACACACCCGTGGCACCATGGACGCATTGGGCGGGAGTTTGCCGGCGTTGCGTGGTCGTTGGGAACCATCCAGAGCCAGTCGCGAAAGATCATGACACCGACCGAGAGTGCGTTCTTGGAGCGAGCGGTGGTGCAGCTGCTGTTCGTGAGCGGCCGCGAGTTTTCGCTGGAAAGCCTGCGCGAGAAGTTGCGTGAACTCTTTGTCCAAGAGCCGGACGCCACGGTGCGGGCGGCTGCCAGTATGAGCGGCTTCGAGTTGCTCCAAGTGCTGCTCAAGACGACGCAGAAGCTGGAGAAGCTTGGACTGCGGCTCGACATTCGTGCCGGCAGCGTGCGGATCACCACGGCCGAAGTGCGCCCCCCTTCCCTCCGCGACTATTTTGCGGCCTTGGCCGAACAAAGCGTCGCGCAGCGAAGCGAAGGTGCGCCCGGTCACGAGGAAGCCGAAGGGCCGCTGAGCACGACGGGTCTAGAAGTGCTCGCCTGCATCGCCTTCAAACAGCCGTTGAGCTTGCCGGAGATCAACGGCTACTTCACTACCGACAAACGCGCGGTCGTCCATCGGCTCCAGCACATAGGGTTGGTGGATTGCCGAAAAGCGAGTGAAACCGGGCGCACCGTGTGGATGACCACCGGAGAGTTCCTGCGCCGCTTCAACCTACAATCACCAGCCGATCTCGACCGTCTCCTGAATAAGGCTCCGATGTCGGCGGCAGCTTGAAGTGCAACGAAACGTGGCCGAGCTGCCAGCCGCTCATTCCACGTTCTTAAAACGCCGATCTTCCGCTTTCACCTGTTCGAAGGCTTGAACGAGTTCTTCGCGCTTCGCCTTCGAGGCGATCCGCAAAGCGACCTTGATGGAGTCGCTCCGGTTCGTGAAGTCGTGCCCAGCGGTGCCAAGCTTTTCTTTGATCACTGCCAGTGCTCTGCGATCCGCATCGAACAGGTTCACGGTGACCCGATTCAAGTTGGCGCTCGCAGGCACGATTTGTTTGTTTCTTACCGGTGCGGTGGCCGAAACTTTCCCCCTCCCCTGCCGGGCCCGCTTGGGCTTTCCCGACGACGCAGGCAAGGGGCTGATTTCGCTACTCTCTTCCTGCGCTGCCTTGGACCCGTCGCCACCCCGTGGCTGTGCTTTGGCGTCAGGATCAACCGAGCCGCTGCTCGCCTTCGCTTTCTGCATCTGCTTCTCCAGCAGGTTTTTGAAGTCGTCCATAATTTAATAACTTATGATGTTCCTAAAACGAGTCTACACCAGAAATTCCAGAACGAGGCGCTGCAACAATTCCCGATCCTCGACGCTGACGGCGGCATAGCCTTGCATGGAGGCGTAGGTAAAACCGATCCGTTCCGGGACGGTCGTCTTGAGCACCGGCAGACTGATCATGGACTGTAAGCCTTCGAGTTCACGGCTGATCTTCGTCCCCGGCTTGACCATGTTCCACAACACGAAGGCCCTAGCGTTCCGTCGCAGATTCTCCTCGACCTTCTGCACCGCTGGCAGGGTGGCGCGTATGTCCACCATCGAGGGTTTAAGTGGCATAATCAATCGGTCTGATTCCTTGACGGCTTCGATGAGCACGCGGCTGGATAGTTGTGGGAGGGTGTCCACCACGACGAACTCGAACTTGCCGGCACGCTGCCGGTCCCAGACCTCCACGTTGGTTTTTCCGGCTTCACGCAGTTCCTGGACGATTTGACTGGCGCTCGCCTGAGGATCGTCGTCGCGGATGGCAACGGTTTTCCCCGCCTGGGCGAGTGTTTCAGCCACGAGATAGCTCAGCGTCGTCTTGCCAGTGCCGCCCTTCTGTCCACAAAAAGTGATGATCACGTTTTATGCATATCTTAATTTATGAGGATCGTGCAATGCAAAAGGTTCATCATAATGTCATAAATTAGGATGATACGAACCGCACGCCGTAATTTATGATTGTCATAATTTAGAGGTGTGCACTGATCATGGCGACCTCCGGCGAGCAGGCCGGAGTGATGTATTTAGATGTGCTTATGCGTAGGTGTGACATCAATGCGCGGAAGCAAGGCTGATTCCAACGTGTTATTGTCATCATAAGTTAGGATCATCTGAAGTCGCGTGGCTTGGAAGCGGGGAAAGCACCAGGCGGAAACCGAAGGGGATAGAGCCCAATCGGAAGGATCGAAGGCTGCATGGATCAGCGAACGACAGGGCTGTCGAGGAAGTGCCGCGAATGGCAGTCGGACAATGGTTTAAGATGATCTTAAATTATGAATACATTTGATACCTGCGCGGAGGAAGATTGCGGAAAAGGGGGATGCAGAAACCCGCACACGGCTGTGACTGCCGCAGGTGACCGCGTAGAGGTGTAAAGAAAAATCCAAGGCAGGGGAGGGGGGAGGAGGTTTCCTCCCTGGCCGGAGCCCGATGGGTCTCCATCACACCCACCACGAGCTGGGACACCCCGCAACGCCCCGGGCCACCGGCCACCGCGCCGCGTCCAAGAACAATCTCCACCCTCGCAGACTCGGGTAGTATTCTTCTTGACCCGTCGCTTCCTGTGGCCGGGGTAGAAGTAAGGAGCGGATTTCGCGTGGCGAAATCCTGTTTGGGGAAACAGGCTTCCAGATTGGAGTGAGCAGCGGGGCCATTGAGTGCAGGCTGGAGGCATTCGGTATGGACGGCTGGCACTCGGCATGAAAATAAGGGACCGAAAGGCATGGACCACGTGCTTATCGCTGCGGCCAAGACCGCGTCGGCTGCCGCTGGTTCACGTAAGGCGGGGCACGTTTAATCCTCCCCCTCCGCATCCTTGTTCTTGTCCACGAGAGTGATCTTGGCGACCTTGACGGCCGGACTGGCATCCGTGTTTGTCCCGCCTTCGTGGATGACCGAGGCTTCATGCTTGATGACCTTTTCGGCGATGTAGGTCAGCCCTTCGCCGTCGAGCTGCACGGCGTAGGCGCCGAAATCGATCATCACCACCTTATCATTGGCAAGCGTGACCGCCGAGAGATGGATGTAGGCAAAGGCCACCAGGTTCGCGCCCTCCCGTTTGAAGGTGAGCATGTAGCGAGCGCTGGAGGAGCCGGTGAAGCTCTCACACGCCTTGGGAGCTGCAGATTTAGGGGTGGTCATCGTTCGAGGTGCCGGGTTTGTTCCGGTTCAGGTTGAGGGGGTGGCGGGGCCGTCTTGTTGCGGGCCAGCGCGTCCGCCAGTTGGGTGATGCTGGCTTCCGTGCCGGTCGTGCGAATTTGAAAAGCGTCGGTCTGCCCTTTGCCCGTGGATTTGCCGAGGTCCGCAAAGCTGACTTCTTTCCCGGTTCTACGAAGCTGGAAACCCGCTTTCTTTTTGAAGCGTTCCCAGAGCTGTAACCAGTCGGCGACCTTGACGCCCGCCTTGCCCGTCTTGGGTCGTTTGGCGGAAGTTCCCTTGTCTTCTTCCACGGGGACCTGGACGGGCCGCAAAACGGTCCGCGTGCGGTTCAAGGCGAAGGCGAACGACCGGCTAATCCTACCCTTGGTTGTGGGCGGCTTTGCGCCGGCCGGTGTCGACGGTCCCGAAGGTTGCCCAGAAATTGCGAATTCCACGGCGCTGCGCTTTGCCTGAGTACGATCCGCCGCTTCCCGGAGCACGGCATGGGATTCCACGAGCATTTCCACCGTGTCCACGTGTCGGGTAAAGAGCACGTGCATCGCTTCGCGGGACGCCATCGCGCCCAGGGAGCGATTGTCCTCGACCACGAGCACCGAATCCGCCTTGGCCCCCTGCGCCTTGTAAGCCGTCAACACGTCGCCCTGCGCCAGGCGGCCGTCATCGGCGTGCAGGCGCAGGCCGGAGGCAAAGACGAGCGTGTTTCCCTCAGCGGCACGCAAGACCTGGAGCGATTTGTTTTCGTAAACCTGTTTGCCCAGCTTGACCTTGCCGGTCAGCAGGAAGCGCGCGCCCAAGGTTCGCTCGATGGTTTCACGGGTGAACACGCCGGACACCTGATCGAGGGTTACCGTTTGCAGCCGACCATTGCAGCGAACACGCAGCGAGTCGCCGACCACAGATTCCACCCGGCCCTGCACCGGCCCGGACGCACCAGCGCGCGCAAGGTACTCCACTACGTCGCCCGTCTGGTAAAACTGGGAGGAGAGCCGCTCCGCCGGCTCCAGATCCTTCGAGCGGTGCGTGGAGATCCGAATACTCGCAAGTTGCGGGTTTGCCTCCAAACGCAATTCATGGAGCCGATCCGAAATGGCTTCCCCCAGACGATGTACCGAGGAGACGACGAGCTGGTCCAGGCGGGCGGCCCGCGCGGTGACGATCTTGCGGGCAGCAGCGTTCACCAACGCTTCTTCGGGTACTTCCCGGACGCGCCCACGCGCAATCAGTGTTTCCAACGCCCGGTTGAAGCGATCCGTATGACCGCTGGAAAGTTCCACGGCCAGTTTCTTGTCTTCCTGCTTTCTCTGCCGACGCGACACCGAGGCGCGTTCCACCGACATACCCAGGCCCAGGCGTTCCTGGAGCAGCTTGATCGGCTGCCCCCGACCGACCGCCGCCATTTGCGCGGTGTCCCCCTGGAAGACCACCCGCGCGCCGTGTTCTCGCGCCAGGCGCACGAGCGCGAGGGCCTTGGCGGCGTCGAGCAAACCCGCTTCATCGACATAAATATCCGCTCCCCGGAGCTGCGGGGTGAACGCCGCACTGCGGGCACGCACCAGAAGATGATCGACGGTGTTCGCCTGTCGGAACACTTCGGCCGCGGCGGCGCTGCCCGATCCAGCGAGCCGGACGGCTTCCGAGCGCATCACCACGCGCGCCTGTTCACCGTAAGGGGCGGTGACGAACACGTTTCGCCCCGCCGCGAGGCTTTCACCGACGAGCATTTTCAGGGCGAAGGTTTTGCCGACGCCGGCACCCCCGCGCACGTTGAGAAACTGATCGGTGGAAGTCGCCACATACCGATAGATGGCGCAAAACTGCCGCAGCCAGGTTTCCGCCTGTTCGCGGCTCAACTCTTCGCCGAGAGCGGCGGCGTCGCGCAACACCCGGTCGATGTTTTCCGGGGTGCCGAGCAGGAAAGCGGGTGCACGGTAGCCCTCGCTGCGAACGAGGGGCGAATGCACGTTTCCCAGACCCGCACCGACCGCAGCCAGGAGCGCGCGTTCCTCTGCGATGATGGCGTGGGTGGTCACCATTTCGTGCCCGGGTTCGCCGGGAGCGAGACCCGATGCTTCCCGTGCGATAAAGAGCAGGGCGCTCGCGCGAATCGCGGCCGTCATCTCCTCGTTGGTCAATTCGCCAGGAGCCAGGCGCACCGCCTCCGCTACAAACGTGTCCAACCTGACCACGCTCTCGGTCGCAAAGACTTTCTCGCTCGCCTGCTCGAACACCTTCCCGAGCAAAGCTTCGCGTTCATCCACCGACCGCTGCTCATCTGGGGAGAGCGCCCGAGGCTCCGGTTCGTGCCCGAGGCCAAAGGCCGACAACACCCGATCCACGAGGGCAAGCGACGGCACCGTCGACGGGGCGGGGGAAGGAGGCACGGCGACCGTGAGGCCCGCCGCCATGAGTCGGGCGGCCACGTCTTCACGCAGGGTAGCTGCCGTGATTTGCTCTTTGCTGGGGCGAGTCAGCAACACGGCTTCGGCATCCAACGCGTGCTTTAGACGGTTGGAACGGTTTTTCGGCGCAAGGTTGCCCAGGGCCGCGCGCAGCCGACCCGCGTCCAGATAAGCGCTGCCACGCACGTTGCCAAGCCGGGACGCCGCCTCCTGGAGTTGCGGGACCGAGTAGCCCAGCCGCAGCAGCTCTTTGGCCGTCGCCACCTGCCGCGAGCGCGAACAAAACAGCTCCGTCGCTTCCCGCGAACCTTCCCGGAGCGCGAATCCGTTGGCCGCGACCTCGACCGAGTAGCCGAGGCCACCGCAACGCCGCGCCAGGTTGTTGTGGATGCGGGCATCGAGGGTTTTGCGCATTCGCATCAGTTCCCCGTAGTGCAGCGCGAAATCGGCTTTGCGCTCGGCATCGAAAGTGACGTTGGCAACCAGGCCATGTACGTGGAAATTCGGATCGTTCGTGCGACTGGTTTCATGCGCGAAAAGGGCGACCCGCAGGTTTGCCGTGGCGCGCGTGGTTTCCGTGGAAACGAGTGTCCCACGCCGATCCCTTACCCGCGCGAACCCTTCAAACCAGGTGAACTCGTCTTTGACCGCGGACAGCAGTTCCGCCTTGAGCCGGGGATCGACCGCCGCCGCCACCGAGAATCCTTTGGGTGCCGTGTACGTGAACTCCTGATATTTGATGTCGGACTGGCGCTGCCGGGTTTCCAGCTCCAGAAACTGGTGACGGAAGGGTTCAGCGGTGATCGCCTGACCTATCAAGGCCGCTGCATGGCTGCCGTGCCAATGTCCCGGCTCATCCGCCGCGAAGTAATCGCCACTGCGCAGGTGAGTAGCGAAATAGTTCTCGGCTCCTTCGACGGAAGTGCAGGCAACGTGAGAGACCACGAAGCGCACCGTAACAGGACGCCGCGCGGACCAGCAACTCTTTCTGCCGAAAAGTTTCTGAGCACACATATCCCTAAGCATTTTCATGCTTGCGGCGCAAAGCGTTGACAGGTGCCGACGGCGTCAACACTTGTCAGCAGTGCACGCCCGCTGTTTCGATGTCTTGGAGGCCGGGAACTATTGACGAGTGCAGACACCTGCTCAATATGGTACGGACCAGTGCAGACAACTGTTGACGACTAGCACGAAAAATCGGGCTGAATCCTCATGCCGGGAAAACCATTCCAATCCAAACTCCAGCCGCACTGGGAAACGATCCGATCCTTGCGGCGCAGCCGCAAAACGTGGTCTGAAATCGCGCAGGTTCTTACCGCCCAGGGGTGCGCGACCTCCCGGCAGGACGTGCATGCCTTTTACAAACGGAAGGTACAGGGTCGCGTGCCTCTCGGATTCGAGGAGCCTCCACCCGCCGCCCCCGCGCTCACAGAGGTAAAGGTGACCACGAAGACTTCCTCTTCCGAGGCGACGGCGGGAGGATTTTTCGAGTCCCCACCCACCAAGGCAGCCACGCCAAAGAAAAAGCCCCGCTACAACGTCGATTTCTGATGGCTCTTTTAAGCCACCGCTTCCAAGGGTTTTGAAGCCGCTTGGCAACACCGGTCTTGGGCGGTGGATGCGGCAACATCTTGTCAGTGACGTGCGACCGAACGCCGTCATGGTTTTGCGCCGATCTCACCATGGAATTTGCCGAGGAAAACGCTCGCCGACCGCACCGATCTAGCTTAAGAGGTAAGGAGAGCGTGTTCGTGAAACCTTTCACAAACCGCGATTCAACCCAGCGCGTTATCCCGACATGAAGGCAACATATCGGACGATCAAGTCCGCAGGACGCACAGGCACGGTGACTCGAAAGGCGGCCGCAATGGCGGTTTCCAAGGTCATGGCGGCCAAGACCAGTGGATCTAACGGAAAGTCCGTGGCCAAGCGAGGAACCGTCCAGCAGGCCCGATCCAGCGAAATGGCTTCGGTCGGCGCGAAGTAAGTGGTAGAGAGCCTTAGATGGCTGCCCCTGCCTCCTCAGAATACGATGAAAGTGTTTTCATCAACTGCCCGTTCGATCCGCAGTATCTGAAAATTTTTTACGCGGTGGTTTTCGCGGTCATCGACTGCGGCTTCATCGCGCGGTGTGCCCTGGAAACGGACGATGGCGGCGAGGTCAGGGTTCACAAAATCTTGCGGATCATCCGCGAATGCCGGGTGGGCATCCACGACATCTCCCGCACGGAAATCAGCGCCAGCTCGAAGCTGCCACGCTTTAACATGCCCCTGGAGTTGGGCATGTTCCTCGGCGCGAAAGAATACGGGAACTCCAGGCAGTCGCAGAAGGTTTGCCTGGTGCTCGACCGGGACCCCTACCGATACCAGAAGTTCATCTCCGACATCGGCGGTCAAGACATCCACGCGCACGGGACCAAGGTGGAAACGGTCATCAAGGTCGTCAGAAATTTCCTCGGCAGCCTGCAACCGGGGGTGATCATCCCGGGACCCGGTGTCATTCACAAACGCTACCTCGCGTTCACCGCCGACTTGCCCGCGCTCTGTGCCGGAGTCGGCGTCAAAAAGGCGGAACTTGTCTTCAACGATTACCGCACCCTCGTGCAGGAGTGGCTGAAAAAGAACCCACGCCCGTAGAACCTTCCGGTTCCCGCGCACACGCCGCAGGATACGCTGGCGCATTGATCGTGGCGGGTCGGTTCCGGCGTCGTTTCCCTGTCGTCGTCTAGCGACCTCTACCCTGCTCTTTACTCTTTGCCTGGGTGGTTTGCGTAACCACCTTTTCCGGCGTGGTGGTGACGCTGCCCTGTACCGCTTCAACCGACAAAAGCTTGAGGCGTGTGCGTTGCGTAGGGCTCATCTTCCCTGCCATTTGCATGGCCAGCGTTTTTGCCTCTTCGACCAGGCGCGCGCGTTCGGAAGCACTCCCCGCGTTTTGATGGGCTTCCCTCAAACCCTGGAGAGCACTGAGCCATTGCGTAGCGACAGTCGAGGCTGGATCGCCAACCTGCCGCGCCGCTGCTCCGATCCGTTCAGGCAACACCACGGTGTTGTCCAAGAACATCGCGCGAGAGAGGTCCAGTTCCCCCCGGTGCGCAGCACTGGCAACCGCCATCATTTGCTCGCGTCCAACCTTCTCAATGGAAAGCTCGAAACCTGCCTCGGTCCCAAGTTGTTTGAGGAACAAGTTCTGGGTTCGTCCGTTGCCCTCCCGGAAGGGATGCAGCGCATTGATTTCCGAGAAGAAGTAGGCGGCACGGTCCGAGAAGGTTTCTTTGGAAAGTCCCTTGAGGTGATTCTCCCGCGCCAGTTTGCCGAAAATGTCTTCGGCGGCAAATTCGAGGTGTTGCGGCAGGCAGAACATCGACGCGCCTTTACTGATGCTAATGGTGCGGGGTTCGCCTGCCCACGCGTACACATCCTGAAAGATGTGGGCGTGGATCTTCTTGAGATGCGTCAGATCGAACCGACCCGGGATCGGTGCGAGCGCCAACTGCTGAATACGATCACGCGTGAGGTCAGCTTCGAGCTGGCTCAAGGTGGCATCGGAGCTGACACCCAGGAGGTTCTTTAAAACCGCAGTCCCGGGAATCAGGTAGGGATCATCGGCCATGAAAAGCCCGCTAGCTTTCCCGCGCGGCTACCACACGAGCACGTGCGCGCGTGCGCTCGATCTTTGCCTCCATCGTCAGCTCGCCACGCACCCACGCCGCATCGTCGGCTTGCGCCTCCGCAGAAGGGGCCAATCCCTCAATAGCGAGCAGCCCATGCGCGGTTTCGACGGCGGCACGGCGCAACTCCGCTTCCTGAGGTGTCAGGCTTTTCGGGCCGGACCGAGACGGTGTGCCAGCAACGGTTTTACGGAGGGTGTCTCCAGCTGTTTTAGCGGTGGTTGGCCTGACCTTATATCCTAACCTGACCGAGCGTTTTTGTCTGCGGAAAACCAACGATTTCATCGGGTCTTTTCGGCCTGTAAGTCCCCCTTCGTTCTGCTTGCGCGACGGCTTTCTCGGAAATGAAAGATACACTTTTAGACGAGCGTTTTAGCCCCTGCTGCCGTCAGCCATCACCGGGGGCAGATGGACCGGTCGGGTGGTCACACTGCCGTTACTGTGCCGGATGACAGCCCGATACGGTTTCATCTGGCGAAGCTTTTCCGGGGTGATCCAGTAGCGTTCCTGCGTCAGGCGGCTGCGGCTGCGTGTCACCCCGTGGGGACCCGTGCTCGTGTTCACATCACGAATCTCCCGTTTGCCCACCAGGTCGGCGACCCAGCGGGCGGCTTCCGGGGACGCCGCTTGCAGATGAATCTGGTTGCTCAGGTTCAGCTTGAGCGCGTTGGCGATCTCCTTGCCGAGCGCGGGCACGAACGAAAGTTCGGGGTCCTGCGTCGCCATGATGAAAGCGAGCCGCGCCTGCCGCAGCAGCGCCGCGTAGGTATGGTCGCCCTTTTGCGGGTCCGCCGAGACGAGCATCTGCGCCTCGTCCATCCACAGGAAAAGCGGCGTGGCCACCGCCTGTTCCTCGCGGCTGAGCGTGAATCGTAAATTCGCGTGCTCGCAAATCATGTTTTTGAGTAGCGCCGAATAAAGCCGGCGGCCCGTGGTGTAGATCGGCGAGATGGAGCAACAGACGATCTTGCCCGCATCGACCATCGCTACCCCGAACGTGCTGTCCCCGGCGCAGAAGATTTCCCGCAAAGCCGGCTCACAGTAAGCACCCAGGTAGGCCGAGATCGTGCCGCGGATGTTGTCGAGCAAGCGGCCTTCCATGCCCATGTAGCGATTGAGAAAATGATCCACCAGCTCCGGCGCTTCGGGATGCGTGGTTTTGTTGAGCGCTACGATGATTTTGCCCAGACGCTCGCCGGTGTGTTCGGTGAGAACTTCGAGCACGTTGGCAATCGAGACGGTTTCCACCTGCGCGATCCGCAACGCCGTGATCGCCCGGGTGATGTGCAGGATGGCCGTCGGCTCCCAGAACGCTTCCTTGGACTCCGCGCGGCGCACGCTGTTCGCCGTCCGCACCAAGGCCTCGGCGTGCGTCGAATCGGGAAAGCGGATGTCCAAGAGAGGGTTCCAGGTCCAGGCGGGAGCCCAGCTCGCCGGAGCGCCCGGTGGCCGCGACTGCAAGACCACCACGTCATTTTTCCGTTTTGCGTGCGCGGCGAAGGCGCTCAGATCTTTGTGGGCATCCCCTTTGTCATCAAGCACGCAGCCGCCCCATTTCGGCACCCGCTTGAACACCTGAAAAAGTAGTCCATTGATGCACGCCCGGGTCTTGCCCGAACCCACGCGGCCCGTGATGTAGAAGTGGGTGAACACCTCCCGCATTCGAAAGCTTTTTCCTGACAAGCGTATCCACACGGGATTGCCGCTGACTTCCGCGAGGTGACGCCGGATCGCCGTGGAAACTACCAAAGACGGCAGCAATGCCGCCAGACCAAGCTGCCACAGGGGAGCGGTATCGAACCAGGAGAGCGCCTGATCCCACAGGCGCATGACAATACGGACGACCGGCGGAGCTTGGAGGGTGAGCAGAAACAACACGGATTTTTTTAGGGGATGAGGTCGGGACCGCCGGAATCAAAAGCGATGACTCCGGCACCTTCCTTGGTTTTGCCGGCGCGCAGAATGGGCACGCCTTTGATGGTCAAAGTGTAAACCTTCCGGTTTCCCAGCGAAGGGTCGCGGGCGAAGCCGAAGGCCAGCTCGGCCTTTCGACTCATGAGGATGGCACGGGCCTGTTCATCCACGTCCAGCCAAGTGCGGATTTGCCGTACCTGTGCTTTCACCTGGAGGTCAGCGTCCGCTCGTGCGTGCCTATCGCCAAACCACGTCCCGAGTCCCCCTGCGACCAGAACCAGGATAACGGCAAGACACCAGACGGCTGGACCCCGTGGGATTCCTGTCGAGGGCGGAGCGGCAACGGCAGGACGTGGGGTGACGCTGGCGGCAGCTTGATTGGCATTCCTGGATTCCAGACCGTTCGATTCCGCCCGGATGCTTTCCGGGACCGGCAAAATCGTTGCGCAACCCTCACGCTCATCCTGTGGGGCCAGCACCGTCACCGTGTCAGCCAGGCGCTTGGCGCAGGCATCCATGAAGAGCCCGTTCGCTTCCAAGAGCAGCACCAGCCCGGAAAGCGTGTCGGTCGCTCCTTTGGCCAAACCCAGCTCGCGCTCCTGAAAAAACCGCCAGGCAGCCGCCTGTTTCTCAGGCGACAGAGCGGAAATCACCGCCTGCCAGTAGGCGGGAAGCTGCCTCTCACTCCCGGTCATCACGGGCGGGGGAGCCGCAACCGTTTCCACTAGCTCCCCGCCAGCGGCGCTTTTGGCTGAGAGCACCGCAGGTTCGGCTGGCTGTTCCCAGACCTCATCTTCGTCGCCGGACACCTTTTTTGCTTTAATCGAGGTTAGCGAGGTTCACCGAACGGCCGCGGCGGCGCGGGGCAGCCGCAGGCTCGACGCCGGGCTTCTGCTGCTTTGCCTGAATCTCCACCCCTTTTGCGGTGGGGAGCAGGTGCGGCGCGATGGCGTCCAACGCCTGAAAAGTGCGCTTGAGCCAGTCTTCCAGCACCATGCGGTGGCTCAAATCCAGTCGCAGCTCCTGGTTGGCCAAAGCTTCCACGGGATTGATGGCACGGCCCAACTGGACCTCGTGGTTACGCAAGGCCATGCGGGTATCCGAAAGCAGCGCCGGTAAAAGCAGCTTCGCTGCGCCGAAACCGCCAAGCATCGCTTCGAGTTCACTGCCGTCGAACATGCGGGTGCGCGGCTGGCGGGCGGGATTGCGCACGATGACCCAATCCACCGAGTCGCCAAGCGCCTCGACCGTGCCGGCGATGTCGTCCATGTCGCTGATTTCATCCATCGGGTACACCAGCACGGTCAGCCGGACCCCGGCCGCGGCGGCCTGCTCGGGGAAGCGAATCAGATTGAGCGCCTGGAGGATCGTCCGGTTCATGTGCGCCCGGGGGTCGATAGCGGTCACTTCGGCTTTGGTGGCCTTACGCAATAGGCGAATGATGTCGCCTTCCGGCTCGCTCTGGGAAACTTCCACCAGCGTCGCCTGACCGGGGAAGTTGTCAGAAAAGGTGCGGTTCTGTTCGTCCAGATCGAAGCCCTGCCACTGGACGCCGCGCTGATCCATCCACGAGGCGCGGGCCACGGCTTCGGTGGATTTGCCGATGCCCCCGCGGGTCTGGATCGGTACGACCACACGGTGGCGCACGGCGGGAGCTTCGAGGGTAGGTTTATCGGAGGAGGAAGGGGAAGAGTCTGCTTTGGTTTTCATCACGTCAGGGGTTAAAGGGGTGCGGTGGAAAGAGTGGTGGGACGGTCTTGCCCGGTGGAGGCGAGGACCACGGGCGACGACGAATGGTCCAGAAAGAAGCGTTGGCCCAACCGGTCGTAGCGAAGGGTGCCGTGCCCGGCGTCACGGGCGAACACGGCTTCACGCA
>CAXTVY010000069.1:0-19289 GCA_964247665.1 uncultured Chthoniobacterales bacterium
GTCAGGGCGGCATCCGCGAGCCAGAGCAGCGCGACCTGCCCGAAAATGTCGCCCGGAAAACTGCACACCCAGTGCACGAACAAGACCATCCACAGCGCCTGCGCCGTGATGAGCAGGGCCAGGAATGTCACCTTCGCTGCCAGATAGGCCTCCGGCGTCAGCCCGGCGAGCTTCTCGCGCTCGAAAAGCAGCCGTTCGCCCGCGACTTCCAGCGCCCCGTTGTTCGATCCCATCAAGGCAAGCAGGATGATCTGGAAAAGCAGCAGGCCGGACACTAGGCCGCCGACATCGAACGCCTGTACCAGATAATTCGCGCTTTCCCGCAATTGATCCACGACGGAAAGGTTGTTCTCCAGCGACAGGTTGCGGATTTGCGGCAGCCCCTTGTACGCAAAGATGGCCACGAGACAGGGAAAACCCAGGATCAGCGCCGCCTGCAAGCCGAGTTGCGCGCGTTCGCGCAAGAACAGCCGCAGGCGGCGCTCGAAGACCACGCTGTACTGGGTCCAGAGTCCGGCGGGCTCGTGGGCGGCCGTCACGTCCCGGACGGTTGGAGGCGTCTCGGCCTCGTGCCCCGGGGCGGTTTCGTCCGATACGTCGAAGGAGGGACCGTGCTTTTCCCAGGAAGCTTTCCAGTCCGCACCCGGGCGGGTTTTGAGCTGGGCGAAGATGGCGTCGGGGCCCTCCAGGCCAAAATAGTAGGCCAAGTGCTCGCTCGGCCCGTTGTAAACCACGACGCCCTCGCTCATGGCCACGATCCGGTCGTAGAGATGCAAGTCGGAGAGGCTGTGCGTCACGTTGATGACCAGCCGCTGCTTGCCTCCGTCCGCCCGGGAGAGTTCGTGGAGCAGGGCGAGGATTTCCTGCGCTGAGCCGGGGTCCAGTCCGCTCGTGACCTCGTCGCAGAGCAGCAGGGAAGGGGACGACACCATCTCGATGGCCAGGGAGAGGCGGCGGCGCTGACCGCCGCTGAGCACCCGCGCCTGACGATCCGCCAGCGCGCCGAGTCCCGTCGTTTCCAACAACGCCGCGACATGCTCCGCGCGTTCGCCGGCATCCAGCCGGGCGACCCGCAGCCGGGCTGCGTACTCGACGCACTCGCCCACGGTCAGCCGGTCGTGGGCGAGACTGAACTGCGGAACGTAACCCAGCTCGGCCGGTGACAGGTCACCATCCGCGGCGAGGTCCCGTCCGTCCCAGCGCACGACGCCGCCGGTGGGTTCCAACAACCCGGCGATCACCTTCAGGAGGGTGGATTTGCCACAACCCGAGGGGCCGATCACGCCCACCAACTCACCACGCTGCATCCGCAAGCCCACGCTGTCGAGCAAACGCTGTGGAGGGTCGGATTCGCTGGTTTGTAGAGTAATGTCTTCCAGCGCAAGCATGGGGGAGGAACTCTCCCCGGACCGGCGCGGGCGTGGAGAATGACGCATCATCCGTCCGGTTCGCGCCACGTCAACGCTTTTTCATGCTAGGGTGGCATAATGGCCTCCCCCGATCCTGTTTTCACCCGTCGGCGGCCCGCCGGAAGTTCTCGGCGGCTGCGTTTCGTTGTTCTCGCTTTGCCGGTGTGTCTGGTATTGCTCCTCGTAGCGTTGTTCTGCGCGCGCTGGTGGCTGGAAGGATACTTGAAGAGCGAGGGTTTCCGCCGGTTTCTTGACGACCGGATTTCCCAGTCCCTGCACGCGGACGCGCATCTCGACCCACTCCACTGGCAGAATGGTGCGGTGTACAGCGGTGGTCTGACGGCCGACGGCAACGCGGGCAGCCCGTTGCGCCATGTGAACGCCGAACAGGTGCACGCCGACCTGAACCTGCGCGCCCTCTGGCACCGTGTCTGGCGCGTCGACTCGATCAGCAGCGAACGGCTGGAGGTCAAGCTGGCTCCCGGGGCGGGTACGGACCAGAACGCCGCGCCAATCCTGGCCCCGCCCCCCGCCAATCCCAGCGAGGCCGGTGGCTGGCTGCCCAACCGCGTGGAGGTCGGCGAGGTGCGGGTGGCGGATTTCTCCTTCTCCTGGCCCGGACAAGGAAACGCGGCAGGCGGCGGGTTCCAGCAGGTGCAGGTCACCGCGCGGCCCGGCGAGGACGAAGGAACCTGGCTGATCACGGGTCAGGGCGGCAGGCTGGTGCAGGAGGGCGTGCCCACAATCCGGCTCGATCATACCAGCGTAAAAACAACCCGGCGGGAGGTTTTCCTCAATCAGTTGGCCGGTCAGTCGGAAGGCGGGGGCCGGGTGGAACTTTCCGGACGGCAGGAACTCGGCGGCGAACGCAACCTGGACCTGACGGCAGTGCTCGACGGCGTGCCTGTCGAGCGGTTCCTGCCGGTGGACTGGCGGGCGCGCCTGGGGGGCGCGGCCTCAGGGCAGGTGCATGTCACCGGTTCCGGCGGTAACCGCGATTCCTGGCGCGCCCGAGGTCACTTGGACCTGCGCGACGGGCACTTGGAAGCACTGCCGGCGCTCGACCAGTTGGCTCTGTTCACAGCGACGGCCAGCTTTCGGCAGGCAGCGTTGCAAGTTGGCGGGGGAGACTTCGACTGGTCGCCACAACGGTTGTCGATCACGCACCTGACCCTGGAATCCGCGGGATTGCTGCGCCTGGAGGGTGGTTTCACGGTGGAACGCGGCCAGATCGATGGCCAATTCAAGGTGGGCGTGGCGCGATCCGCAATGCGCTGGCTGGCTGGAGCGGGTACGCGGGTTTTCAACGAGCCGGAGCACGGTGGCTACGTTTGGACCTCTATCCATCTGACGGGGCCGGTGGACAATCCCCACGAAGATTTGACGCCGCGCCTCGCTGCCGCAATTCAACAGGAAGCGGTTGACAAGGCAACCAAGGGCGCGGGCAGCGTCATCGACACGGCGGGCAGCCTGCTCGATTTGCTCCGCCCGCACTGATGGTGCAGCGCGCCAGATCGTCGGGGTAACTCACTCGGTCTTCAGGCTCGTGCCCTTGCCGCTGGTCCAAGCAGATTCCAGGCTAGAGTATAGCTGCTGCAAATTCGCCTTTGATGTCAGACGATATTCCACCGTGTGCGCGTGAGTGGAGGTCGGGTATGTCTTAACCACTTTTTCCCACACTTTCTCCACGGGGGCAGCGGTGGTGGCGAGATCCTGCGCGTGTTGCTGCAACACGGAAAGCGCGCTGGTAGGCATGAGCGGAGACGAAGAGTTGGGAATCAGCGGCTCCAGAAAATAGAACCGGGCTTCCACGCTGCTGTTCGTTGCAACGGTGACCTCCGTCACACGGGCCGCCGCGTCTACGAGATATTCGTGACTGCTGATCGAAGCGATGCTGCGCAAAGCCACGAGATAAACGCCGCCGGGTAGCTCGCAACGCCAGAGAGCATCAGGCCGGGAACTCGTTGTCCCGGTAGAGGCTGGCGACGCCGCTGGAGCGGCTGTCTGTGCGGCAACGGGGTGGGTGTAGAACGTCGCCAACATCCCAGCCATCGCCAGGGAGAGGGTCCAATTTCTCGCGGGAGCAGGTGGTCGGAGGGGCGCAACCATGCCCGACGATGATCCGTGCCGGGCACGATCACAAGTAAGTAATTCGCGCGCGTGCTTTGAGGGACCAGGAAACGCGGGCGCGGTGGACAGCCCGAACGGACGATGTTTTACTGGACGTCATCATGGTCGCCCGCGCCCTTGCTTCCTGGTTCCTCGGATTGCTCTGTGTCACCGCCGCCGGACACGCGCGGGCAGGAGAACCCAGCCCGAAGGACACCGCGCCCGCCGTGGCCACCGATCCCGCTTTCGAGCGCGGCGCGTTTGACCTCCAGTTTGCGGAAGGCGGGATGGTTTCCGTACAGCACACCAGTGCCATCCGCCCCAACTTCGATTACCAACTCACGGCAATCCGGTTGGGCTACATGGTTGACACGCCGCACGGCAGCAATTTCCTGCGAGGCAACAACGAGTTCTTGCTCGAAGCCATCAGTGGACCGGTCACGCATGGGCCAGGTTCAGCGCTGGGTGGGCTTTCCATCATGTACCGCCGCAACTTCTTGTCACCGGGGGCGAGGCTCGTACCGTATTTTCATTTGAGCGCCGGCGGCATCTACAGCGACGCCTACCATGATAAAGTGCAGCAGGCGCTCGGTTCCATGTTCGAGTTTAACCTCCAGGCCGGGCTGGGCACCCGCTTCCGGTTGTCCCCCCGCTGGTCCGTGGACGCCGAGTTCTCCTACCGGCACTTTTCCAACGCGCACATCACGCAGCGCAACCTCGGCACGAACGGCATCGGCGGGCTGATCGGCGTGAGCCGTGCCTTCTGAGGTGACGCGGGCCAGCGGTTCCAGTCAGCGAAAATCTTTGGCGCGGCGCTCTTTTCACTTTCCATCGTGCCCGGCGTTCATAGCTTCAGGGTTCCATGAAAATCGTTGTCGCATATTCCGGCGGGTTGGACACGTCGGTCATCCTGAGCTGGCTGAAGGAAACCTACCAGGCGGAGATGGTCGCCTTCTGCGCCGATGTCGGGCAGGCGGAGGAACTCGATGGCCTTGAAGCCAAGGCGCTCGCCACTGGTGCGCACCGCTGCCAAGTGGACGATCTGCGCGAGGAATTCGCCCGTGATTTCATCTTCCCCATGATGCAGGCGGGGGCGCTGTACGAGGGCCAGTATTTCCTGGGTACGAGCATCGCCCGACCGCTGATCGCCAAGCGCATGGTCCAGATTGCCCAGGAATGCGGCGCGACGGCGGTGGCGCACGGCGCGACCGGCAAGGGCAACGACCAAGTGCGTTTTGAACTGACGGCCGCTGCGCTCGCGCCGGAAATCGAAGTCATCGCGCCCTGGCGGCAGGAGCGGTTCCGCCAGGAGTTCCCGGGCCGGGCCGAGATGATTGCCTTCGCGGAAAAACACGGCATCCCCGTGGCCGCCAGCGCCAAGAAGTCCTATTCGATGGACCGCAATCTCCTGCACATCTCCTTCGAGAGCGGCATCCTCGAAGATCCGTGGTTCGACGCCAGCGCACCCGACGTACGCGACATGTACAAGCTCAGCGTCTCGCCCGAGGACGCACCGGACCGGTCCGAGTACCTGCAACTGCGCTTCGAGGCAGGCAACTGCGTCGCGCTCCAAACGGAGGATGCTGGCGATTACACCGCGCATTCTCCACTGGAAATCATGGAAAAGCTCAACGGGCTCGGCGGCAAGCACGGCATCGGCCGGGTGGACATGGTGGAGAACCGCTTCGTGGGCATGAAGAGCCGGGGCGTATACGAGACACCCGGCGGTGCGATCCTGCATTTTGCACACCGGCAGATGGAATCCCTGACGATGGACCGCGAGGTGATGCACCTGCGTGACAGCCTGATCCCGAAGTACAGCACGCTGGTATACAACGGCTTCTGGTTCGCGCCGGAACGCGAGGCACTCCAGGCGCTCGTCACCGAAAGCCAGCGCAACGTCACCGGCGAGGTGCGCGTCAAACTCTACAAGGGCAAGGTCATTCCCGCCGGCCGAAAGAGTCCGGTCAGCTTGTACAACCCACAGATCGCCACAATGGAGGCCGACCCCACGCAGGCTTACAACCAGTCGGATGCGACCGGATTCATTGCTTTGAACGCTCTGCGCCTGAAAGTAAAGGCGCGCGTGCAGGGTTGAGGTGGAACGAGGCACCGGGGCGGCCCGGTAGCCTGCGCAAAAAGGGAGCGATCCCTAGTACCGTCGCACCGTTGAATCGATTTCTAGCGACCATTTGTCGATGCCGCCCGCCATGCTGCGGGCATTGGCGTAGCCCATCGCACGCAACTGCTCGGTGGCCTGCATGGAGCGCATCCCGTGATGACAATACACGATGATGTCAGCCTCCTTGTCGGGCAGCTTCGTTGCGGCGTCCGTCGCAAAGGTCAGCAGTGGGATCAACTCTGCCCCGGACAAACGGCAATAATCATATTCGTCCGGGTCACGCACATCGACCAAACGCAAGTCAGCACCCTTTGACGCCATCAATCTCTGCGTGTCCTGCACTCCAATTTCTAATGGGACCGATGAAGGAACTTGCAACATGACGGGGGAGTTAACCGCAACTGGATCAATTGGTGATCGTCACCGGGGCGCCCATTGGGGTGTTGTAAAAGTAATTTTCCGCCATGACCTCGGGCATACGGATGCAGCCGTGGCTGGCAGGCACGCCCGGCAGGTAGCCTGCATGTAAGCCGACCCCGTTGGTCACCCGCAGGAAAAAGGGCATTGAGGAGCCCAGGAACACGCTGCCCGGTGGCTTGGGGTCCACACCGCTCTCGACGTTCGCCTTGACCACCGTGGTGGGATTGTTGGCATCCACGTAGTCACCGTAGAGGCTGGAGCGGTGGTCCTTGTCTTTCTGCAACACCTTGTAGCTGCCCGTCGGCGTGTTGTGACCTTCCTTGCCAGTAGACACCTGCGAGACGCCGACGAGCTGATCGCCTTTGAAGAAATACGCGCGTTGTTCGCCGAGGCGGACCTCAATGTGCACGGGGCCGGGCACGCCGTCGCCGTCCCAGTACGAGACGGAGTCGTTTGGCTGGGTGCGCTGGTTATAAGCCACGTCCTGAGCGCCCTTCAAATTGGCCATGTACTCTGTGCGGGCACCATAGCGAGCATCGTCGTCGCCGCAGGCAGCTAGCGAACAGGCGACCAGGATCAGGCCCAGGGCGCGAAAAGGTTGGGTCGGCAGCATAGAGGTTGTGTGTGTCCTTCCGAAGCGTGCTACTTATACAAGACAGGCAGGCTGAGTCAACTCCGCAATTGCCAGCCGCAGCCTGTTCTGATACTGATCCTCGTCTTTTTTTTGTCATGCCGACCTACGAATATTTCTGCACGAAATGCGAGCAATCGTTTGAAGCTGTCCAGTCGATGAAAGACCCCCACTTTGAGACCTGTCCGAAGGCACTCTGCCGGATGGAAGCGTGGGGCGAGGGAAAGGTGAAGCGGCAGCTCGGCACGGGAGCAGGACTGATCTTCAAAGGTTCGGGCTTCTACATCACCGACTATCGCAGCGAGAATTACAAGGAAGGCGCCAAGAAGGATAAACCTGCCTCAACCGCCCCAGCCTCCGGTGGTGAGAGCAAGTCCGCGGAACCCGCCAAGAGCGCCAGCCCGCCGCCCGCGCCCGCCCCCGCCGCCAAATCCGACACGCCCAAGGGCGGCGCGGCTTGACTTGCCGCGCGTTGCCGTTCAAAAAGGCACCCATCGGCCGGTTCGGAACCTGCTTTTAACCACGCTGGCACTCCTGATCCCGCGCATTTCCTTTCTCAATGGCCACCGCCACGCTTGTCTGCAAACAGTGCAACTTCGAGAACGAACCCGAGCGGGTTTATTGTCATAATTGCGGCGCGAAACTCGACCGCAGCCTCCTGCCGCCAGAGGCGTCCCGGCGTGAAGACCCCGTGGTCATGCAGGAGCGTGTTCGCAAGATGGTCAGCCCAAACCGTGGCATGGGCCTGCGCTGGGTCAAAAACCTCGTGACCAGCGTCGTGACTGCTTCGGTGCTCGCGTCGCTTCTGCTGATCATCAAGCCGCCTGCAGGTGTTCCAACCGTGAGCAAGGAAGCATCGCTAGACGCCCCGGCAATCACCGAGGACCGCGAAAATCTGGCGCCGCAGCCCAACCGGATGCGAAAATATACGGAGGATGAGGTCAACGCCTTCCTGCAATACTCCGTGCGGGGCAAGGCCGCGAGCAGCTACGGGATCAGCATGCAATTCGACCGCGCTTTCGTGCATTTCTTGGAGGGACGCTTCAGCATCACTAGCCAGCAGTCTATCTTCGGAGTGCCGATCTACGCAACCACCGTGCGCACCGTGCAAATAAAAAACGGCGCGATCATCTCGCAGGTGCTCGGGGGTAGCTTCGGGAGCTTCCACATCCCGGCCGCCGCCATGCCACATCTCGAAGGTGTGTTCACGCCGCTCCGGACGGCCCTGGACCACAACCGCGCTTTGATTGCCAAGCTGCAGTCGGTCACTTTCCACGACAAATCCGTTGAGCTGGTCAGCACGCCGACAGGCACGAGATAACGGGGTTGGCAGCGCCGGAGCTCCGGTGTAAACTGCCTCGCGCTCACGGCCCTCTCGGTGAGTGGATGATGACCCTTTCACGGCTTTCTTCACGTCTCGCCGCGTGGCCGGCGGGCCTACTGCTGGCAGGCTTGCTGCTGTCACCGCCGGTAGGCCGTGCGCTGGACCTGATGCCGCACAGCTTCAGCCGCTCGAAGCAATTCGTCGTTTACGCGCACGAGGGAGCGTTGCGGGGGGCAGTTGGGACGTTGGGCGACGCAACGAAGTCTAGCTTGCTCGATCTCTTCGGCCAGCGAGACGATTGGAAGATTCCCATCGTCGTGGACTTACGTGCGCCCGAGCCCGGCCAACCCGACGCCCGCCCGCCGGTGCGGCTGGTTTTCGCCCAGACGGGTACGGGCTTGAAGATCGAGTTGGACCTGCTGACCGGCGAGGCGGGGCGGGGGACCCGCATCCAGGATGAATTGGTTCGCATGATCATGCTAAGCCTGGCTTACCAAGACGCGAACCGGCTGCCCGCTGGCCGGCCGTACACGCTGCCGCCCCCCTGGCTGGTCGAAGGTTTGTCCGCCTACCTCGACAACCAGGAGAACGGCGTGTCGGCCAGTTTGTTCGCGGCGTTGCTGCCGACCCTCCAGACGATGTCCAGCACGGAATTCCTCGGCAAGGACCCGGCAGGGATGGATTCTACCTCGCGAGCAGTGTACCGGGCCTGGGCGTACAACCTCGTCTGTATGTTGCTGCGCGAATTGCCGGGCGGAAGGGAAAGCTTGGCGGCATATGTGCGTGACCTGCCAAACACCCCGCAAGCCGTGGCCAACAGCGCGGAAACGCTGGGAAAATATTTCCCGGAACTCGCTGCGTCGCCCGACGCCTTGGCGAAGTGGTGGACCCTCGCACTGGCCCGACTGGCCACGGCGGACCGGTATCAATTGTACACGCCCGAGGAAAGTGAGCGGCGTTTGCAGGCCATGCTGACGTTCCCCGGGCCAGCCAAGGCAAAAAGCGGTGAGGAACCGCCCGCTTATACCCTCGGGGATTATCAGAAATTCACGCCGCTCAAAAAGGACGACCACCTGCTTGACGGGTTGCGGAGCAGTCTGGTTCTGCTCAGCGGGCAGGCAAGCCCCTTTTACCAGCCGATTGTACTTGGCTACCAGGAGGTTGTAGCCAAGCTGATCCGCAACCGCACCAAAGGAGTAGACGAGGATTTGCGCATCCTAGAAAGGGCTCGCCGGAACGCTCTCAAACAGCGTGATGGCATCGCCGACTACGTGAACTGGTACGAGGCGACGCAGGTTTCGACGAAGAGCAACGCCTTCAATGATTACTTCCATGCTGCCCACCAGTTCGACACCTTGCAGCGAATTCATCGGCCCGACCCGATTTCGGCCTACCTGGACAGCCTGGACACCGAGTTCCAATAGTCCTGGCAGCTGCGGGGCTCAGGGCAGCGTGGGAGTGGCAGCAGGCGGCAGCCGTGCGGCCTGTTCGTGAAGCTTGGTCTTGAGCGAGGCAAATCGCGGGTCGAGAACCAAGGCGAGGTAACCGTCCACGTCCGCCGGACGTTTCATCCGCAGGCTCACCCGGGCGAGTTGGGTGTTGGCGAAATCGCTGTTCGCAGGGCTGAGAGCCAGCACCGCTTTCCAAGCGGTCCTTGCCTGTTCCCAGTCGGGGTGGATCAACTGGTAGAACGTTTCGGCGTAGCTTTGCGCGTATTGCAGATTGCCGGGCTCCAGTTCAGCCGCCCGCCGGAACTCGGCAAGCGATTTGTTGAGCACGGCGGACTCGTCGGGCAAAGTGGGGGTGATGGCCACGTCGTGCCGGAATAGAAAAAGCACGTTAGCCAGTGTGTAGTGTTCGCCAGCGTTGTCGGGGCGGGCATCGACGGCGCGCTGAAACTGCTCGCTGGCCACGCGGGTGTGGCCAAGCTGCAACTCCGTCGAACCCAACATGTCCGCCGTTTCGCCGTCGCCCGGCTCCAGGGTCTGGGCACGCTGCAGCGCGGCGATGGCTTCAGGCAAACGTTCGTGACGCCGTGCGTAGTCGCCGCTGGCTTTCTGAACGGCGGAGCGGTCGGGGTACTTGTGGGCCAAATCCCGGTAGAGTTGCGCCACCCGCGCGTCGCGGTCGACGGCCTCGGCCGCGTCCTTGGCGGGTGTGATTGCCAGGGTGCCGTCGAGCAAACGGACGGCAGCTAATTCCTGCTGCCAGTCCGGCGGGGCCGGGGCTGCGACGGAAGGAAGAGCAGGGGTTTGCGCCCTGGCTGGGGCGGCAAACAGCAGGAAAACAGCCGCAGCGCAGACCACTATCCCAGCGGGAAAGTCTCTCCCCGCCCATGCATCAGAGGAGGTTTGACACGAATCGTGGCGGGAAGTATTCATCTGCACGCAAACTTTCGGCTGGCCGAAGCGTTCTTTCAAGGAGCCCCATGTTTTCCCTCTCGCTGCGCGAACAAGTCCTGGTGACCGCCGTCATCCTGGCCGTTGTTCTCGGCGTGTCCGTGAAACATTGGCGGGATGCAAACAGGGAATCCATGGCCTCTCATTTACCGGCGGCATCAATGCAACCGTCCACCACCAGACCGTCCCTTCCGCCGGTGGCGCAAGCGCACGGGCCGATGCAACACCCATGAACAACGATCACTTTACCGCCGCCGTCGATGCCATCATCTCCGAGGACGCCCGGTTTGAGCGTGATGCTTACCTGTTCGTGCGCGATGCGCTGGAGTACACCACCAAGCGCCTTCAGAAGCAGCATCCCGCCAAGCTGCCCGGTGAATGCCATGTCTCCGGCATGCAGTTGTTGGACGGATTGCGGTTGTACGCGCTGGACCAATACGGTCCCATGGTGCTGACCGTGTTCGAGCATTGGCGCGTGCGTTCCTGCGAGGACATCGGCACCATCGTCTTCAACCTGATCGAAGCGCGCGAGTTCGGGAAGGCCGACGGCGACACCATCGAGGATTTCCGGGGCGGTTACTGTTTTCAGGACGCCTTTGTCAAGCCTTACCGGGCGGCGAGGAAGACTCCGGTGGAACCAGTCAAGCGGCGGCGGCAGGATTCGGTACCGAAAACGGTCTGATCCGGGGTCGGCTGGCTTTCTTGTGCCCGTTGAGGTGGGGGGCGGCTGGTTGCTTTTCCCTTGTTTTCCCGCATGTTATCCTCCCTCGCATAATGATTTCCACTGCTCCCCGCAAGAACCAAGTCACTGAACTCTCCAGCGTGGTGCAGTTCCCGCGTGTTTCTGCCTCCAAACATTTGTTGCCCAACGGTCTGACGCTGCTCGTGCAGGAAGACCACAGCGCACCCGTCGCCAGCGTGCAGGTCTGGGTTGGTACGGGCAGTATCCACGAAGGGCAGCATCTCGGTGCGGGGCTGTCGCATTTGTTGGAACACATGCTCTTCAAAGGCACTGAGACGCGTTCCACCAATGCCATCGCTCAGGCCGTGCAAGACGAAGGTGGTTACATCAACGCCTACACGTCCTTCGACCGCACCGTTTACTGGATTGATGTCCCCAAGGAGGGACTTGCCACCGCCATCGACCTGCTCGCGGACGCCTGCATGAATTCGACCCTGCCGGCGGATGAGTTCGTCAAGGAACAGGAAGTCATCCGCCGGGAGTTCGCCATGGGCGCGGATGATCCCGACCGTGTGAACAGCCAGCTTCTTTTTGCCACGGCATACCGCGAGCACCCCTACAAGCACCCGGTCATCGGCCATCTGGACGTGTTCAACCAACTCACGCGCGATGACCTGATGGCTTATTACAAGGCGCGCTACGTGCCCAACAACCTCACGTTTGTGGTGGTGGGCGACGTCGACACGGCGGCAGTCAAACAGCAACTCGAAACCTTCTTTGCGCCGTATCCCCGGCGCGCCCTGCCACCCGTCTATTTTCCGGCAGAGCCGCCGCAGTTGGGGCAGCGCGAGTCGCGCCGGGAGTTTGCCACGGAACTGGCCCGCACCGTCGCTTCCTGGCACATCCCCCGTATCACGGACCCTGACGTGCCCGCGCTGGACGTGCTCGCGACCGTGTTGGGCGAGGGGCGCAGTTCCCGGCTCTACCGGAAGGTGCGCGAAGAGATGCAGTTGGTCCATTTCATTTCGGCGTTCTCCTACGTGCCCGCCGAACCGGGTCTGTTTGGGGTTGAAATGACGACCGACCCGGACAAGCGCCAGGCGGCTTTGGAAGCGGCGGCTTCGATCATCGGCGAAATCCAGCGCGATGGTATCACGGTGCCGGAATTGGCCAAGGCCAAGCGAGTTCTGCTCAGCAACCAGCTCAACGCCCTCGTGACCATGCGCGGTCAGGCGAGCGATCTCGGCTCGAACTGGCTGCTGACCGGCAACCTCGATTTTTCGCGCGATTACCTTGATGCGATTCAGGAGGTAGGCGTGGAGGATATTGCCCGCGTTGCCCGCAAGTATCTGCAGGCCGATGCTTGCACGATTTCTACGCTGTACCCCAAAGACGACCAGACCGCTCTACCCGCACTGGCAGCCGAGAAGCCAGCCGCTGGGGAGATCCAGAAGTTTGAACTCTCCAATGGCTTGCGGCTGCTCGTGCGCGAGGATGCCCGCCTGCCGCTAGTGTACCTCGACGCGGTCTTCCGGGGAGGACTGCTCGCGGAAACTGCCACGGACAACGGTTTGACCAAGATGTTCGCCCGTGTGCTGCTCAAAGGCACGGCTACCCGAACCGCCGAACAACTGGCCGAGGAAGTGGAGGCTGTCGGTGGAAGCATCGGCAGTGACGGCGGCAACAACAGCTTCAGCGTCTCACTGGAGGTCATGCAGCCTGACCTCGACCTGGGTCTCGACCTGTTGGCGGACGTGGTGCTGCACGCCAGCTTGCCTGCGGCTGCCGTGGAGCGCGAAAAGACCGTCCAACTAGCGGCGATCAAGGCCGAGGACGAACACGTCACCAGTCTCGCGCGTAACCTTCTCCGTTCTACGCTTTTTGGCGACCATCCCTATGGTCTGCGGTCCTCGGGTTCGCCCGAAACGGTGGCTGGCATCGACCGTGAACAGCTTGCGGCTTTCCAGCAGCGGTTCGTCGTCGGAAAAAACGGGGTGTTGGCAGTCTTCGGCAACGTGAACGCCGCCCGGGTGCGCGAGCAGGTGGAGGCACTCTTTGCCGAACTGCCTGCGGGCGAGCTGGCACTGAGCGCGCCGCCGCTGCCTGCGGTGCCATCCGGAGCGCGCACTGTCGAACAGTTAGAGGATAAGGAGCAGGCAGTGCTGATGGTGGGGTTTCCGGGCGCTTCGCTGTACAGCGAAGACCGTCATGCCCTGGAGGTCATCGATGAGGCGAGCAGCGATCTCGGCTCGCGGTTTTTCATCCGCATCCGGGAGGAGTTAGGCCTCGCTTACTTCGTCGGTTCTTCGCAGATGGTTGGACTGGTGCCGGGGATGTTCACTTTTTACGTCGGGACTGATCCGTTGAAAATTGAGCAGGTCAAGGCGGCGTTCGCCGAAGAGATTGCCCTCCTCGCGGCCAACGGCCTAACAGAGGTGGAACTGACCCGTGCGAAGAAAAAACTGATCGGCAAACAGGCTATTGCTTATCAAAGCAACGCCAGCCTAGCCTACACGTCGGCGCTCGACGAATTGTACGGTCTCGGCTTTCTCAACTACCAGTCCATGGCGGCGGATTTGGAGAAGCTCACGCTCGAAGATGTGCGGGTGGTGGCGCAACGCTACTTCCAGCAACAGCCCGCTATTACCGCCGTTGTCCGCCCGGCAAGCTTGAAAGTTCCCGGGGAATCCACCCTTTCGGAAAATTGACCGCTGGACTTGGCGGTTTTCCAATCCTAACGCAAACTTGAATTATGGCCGAAGTGCAAAGAGCAACCAACGCGGGTGAAACCACCCAACAGTTCATCGAGTTCGTCATGATGCAGGCGCAGAACGCTTCGCTTTTTCTCGGCTTGATCCCGCATCCGCAGAACAACGAACCGGAGGTGAACCTGCCACTCGCACGCATGTTCATTGACCAGTTGTCGATGATCCAAGAAAAGACCCGGGGCAACCTCTCCAACGAGGAAACCGGTGTGCTGCGTAACGCGCTTTCCAACCTGCAAATGGCCTATGTCGAGGTGGCGAAGGGTGGCGGGGCCGAACTGCCCACGGCGGCCCCAGTCAGACCGGCGGAAACGCCTGCGGAGCTTGCCTCCAGTCCGGTGGAGAGCACGCCGTTGGCAGCGGCGGCATCCCCCGAGCCAGCGGATGATAATCGTGAGAGCAAGAAGCGTTTCACCAAGAGTTACGGGAGCTAACCTGTTGCTTTGAGCCTGGAGTCGATTATTCCTGGAGCGGTCGCTGCCGTGTCCGCTGGAGCGGTCCCGACGGATGTAAGCTCGCTAGTTTCGCTGGTCTACGGTTCACAGGGGCAGGCACGTGTTGCCGGGAGTTCCCCACCGTTGCTGTTTCTCCTCGGTCCTTGTGTGATCGAATCAGAAAAGTTCCTCCGTGATACCGCTCGAAGGATTGCGGAAATAGCCGGTGAGGCGAACGTTCGCTACATCCTCAAAGCGTCCTACGACAAAGCCAACCGGACTTCCGGCAGGTCCTACCGTGGCCTACCTGCGCGCGCAGGCTGCCAGTTGCTCGCCCAGGTGGGCCGGGAACACGGCGTCGCCGTCACGACGGATGTTCACTCACCCGCCGAGGCGGAATTGGCGGCGGAATGGATCGATGTGCTCCAGATTCCCGCGTTTCTGTGCCGCCAGACTGACCTCATCGAAGCCGCCGCCCGGACGGGCCGCGTGGTCAACGTCAAGAAAGGGCAGTTCCTCTCGCCGTGGGACATCCAGCCCATCGCGGACAAGCTGCGCAGCGCGGGGGCGACAAAGTTTTTCTTCACGGAGCGCGGCGTTACCTTTGGATACCAGAACCTCGTCGCCGACATGCGCTCCCTCTACTGGATGCGGCAGGCGGGATTTCTCGTAAGCTTCGATGCGACCCATTCTGTCCAGCGGCCGGGCGCGGGGGGTGACCGCACGACCGGCGACGGCGAGTTGGCTCCCATCTTGGCACGGGCGCCGGTGGCAGCCGGATGTGACGGTGTCTTCATGGAAGTTCACGAAGAACCCGAAAAAGCACTTTCTGATGGTCCTAACCAAATTCCGCTTCGACAACTCGGTCCGTTGCTCGTTAAATTGTCGAGAATCCATGAAGCCGCTTGTAGTTAATTCCGCCACAGCATTCTTGGCCGTTGCGTTTCTGACGACGGCATTTTCCTGCGGTGTTGGATTGAAGACTTTGCGGGCGCAGGCGGATACCAGTGCGTCGAGTGAAACTGTTCCGCAGCCCCCCGCCACGCCAGGTAGTTCCGCTGGCAAGGTCAAAGCTGACAAAAAGCCGAAGAAGAATCAGCATGGTGACGCACCGGCCGCAACGCCCCACGCAAAGGGCATAAAGGAAATCCCGATTCCCCTGCCCGAGGGCGAACCCGCCACAGACCTCAAAATTCCCGAAACGGATCTGACGGGTAAGTTGCTCTCAGAAATCATGGCACGGTGGGCTGTGCGGATCGACAACGAGCATTTGCAGATGAAGGAGATGAAGATGGATCTCAATCATCCTGACGGGAAAGAGGATTTCCACATTTTCCTGCCCACTTCGATCTTCAATTTGAAGACCCGGATCATCACCAGCGACGAGACGGCAACCATCCGCACGCAAGACTTTGAATTGACGGGCGAAGGTATGGCGTTTAACACGGTGGATCGTACGGGAAGATTGATCGGGAAGGTGCGTATGCTCGTCCACAACCTCAAACAGGTAGCAGGACAGGAGCAGCCGACACCCAAACCAGAATGAACAAATTTTCATCGTTTCTTGGAGTAGCGGCCTCCTTCTTGTCTGCGGTGTGCATGCTGACGGCCGCGGCGCCCAGTGCGTCAGCGCAACAATCCGGTAACTTGCTGCCGGTGGCCAACACGACGGGCACGCCGGACCCGGCGGCTAGTCCGGCGCTGCCGCTGGATGCTCCCGCCAACCTGGAGAATCCGCCCCCGCCAGAGAAATTGGACCCCAACGCTCCCACGGAAACGGAGATTCTGGCGACGAACGGAGCGAATTTTTCTTCTCAGGAACGGATCGCCGTCTTTCTGGGCGATGTGCGGGTGAATGACCCCCGCTTCCAGTTGGCCTGCGACAAACTCACGGTTTACCTCGCCAAAGGAGCGACGGGCAACAGTCAAGCTCCGGGCGGAACGCCCAAACCGACCACTGCGGCTGGCAACACTCCTCCGGCGTCGGCCGGTGCGCAGGACACGCCGGGCGGCGGTATCGACCATGCGATTGCGGAGGGCAACGTCATCATCATCCAGAAACGTCCCCCGGCTAAACCGGGCGAGGAACCGAAGATTTCCCGAGCCCATTCCGACCGGGCGGACTTCGACAACAAGACCGGCGACATGATCCTGCACGGGACGCCTAGCGTCGAACAGAACGGCAACGTCCTCTTGGCTTTGTCGCCCTCCACGGTGATCACGCTCCACAAAGACAACAGTATGACCACGGTCGGGCCCAGCCGCACGGTGATCAAGAGCAAGGGGAACGCCGTTGATCTTCCCGGCAGCTCGCCCGGCGCAAGCCCTGCTCCGACAGGACCGGGAGGCAAGAAGCCACATCCCAAGCGCAACGGAGCGACGGCGGGCTGAGGCCATACATGAGTACGACCTCCGAACCCCTCGCCGAGGCGGCGTCTGAGGGCGCGCGCGTCCCGCCGGGCGAGCCCGCCGTCGCAGCCAAACGGTTCCCGATTGGCGAGCAAATCCTGCGAACCGAGGGGCTCGTGAAGATTTACAAGAAGCGTACCGTGGTCAATCAGGTGGACATCAACGTTCACCGGGGGGAGATCGTCGGGCTGCTTGGGCCAAACGGCGCGGGTAAGACGACCAGCTTTTACATGATCGTCGGCTTGGTACCGCCCAACGCGGGGCGCATCACGTTCAACGGCGCGGACGTGACCCGGCTGCCCATGTACCGGCGCGCCCGGCTGGGAATGGGCTACCTGCCGCAGGAAGAATCCATTTTTCGCAAGCTGACCGTAGAGCAGAACCTGCTGGCTATCCTGGAGACGCTGCCGCTCAATCGCAAGCAACGGCAGGAGCGCAGCGACGAACTGCTCGAACAATTCGGCATCACGCACGTCGCGCGCAACTTGGCGCTGACCCTGAGCGGCGGCGAGAAGCGCCGCCTGACCATCGCGCGCTCACTGATCACCAGCCCGAGTCTGTTGATGCTTGACGAGCCGTTCAGCGGCGTCGATCCCATCGCGGTGTCGGAAGTCCAACAGATCATCCTCTCCTTGCGCGAGAAGGCAAACTTGGGCATTATCATCACTGACCATAACGTGCGCGAAACCTTATCTATCGTGGACCGCGCTTACCTGCTCTACGATGGCAAGGTCGTGCGCGACGGCACCAAGGATTTCCTGATTAACGATCCCGTCAGCCGCCAACTTTATTTGGGTGAACGATTTTCGATGTGAGCGTTCGAGAGGGGGAGTTCGCGATTGCCTTCCCCCAAGCTCAACATCCACTGCTAACGAGGAACCAGAAAAAAGTTCGTCCGCCATGCAAATCGCCAACTCGAACCCGCATGTCACCGTGACCGGCCATCATCTCGCCATCACGGCTGCGATCAACGACTACGCGCAGAAAAAAATCGAAGGGCTGCACTTGGATTATCCGCGTGTCATTGAGGCGCACGTCATTGGGTTGATCGAACCGGCTTTCTACTGAGTCATTGGCATTCAGCGCTGCCCGCCCCCCCCAAGCACCTCGTGAAAACTCCCCCCGAGAATTTGTCCGTCCTCGCACCGTCGGGGAATGGCAAGCGGCCGACCATCACTGTCGGGCAATTTTTCAAGGATCACGGGGCAGACCTGCAACTACGGCTCGTGGGTCCAGAGCGCGGGTTTGACCGCAAGATCCTCGAACCGACGATCAACCGGCCAGGGTTGGCGCTCTCCGGATTTTTCAAGTATTTCGCTTCCAAGCGAATTCAGGTCATCGGCAGCGCCGAAATGTCGTACCTGAAAAGCCTGCCGCCGACCGAGGCTGCCGCTCGCTTCCGGGCGCTCTGTGCGCGGCGCGTGCCGTGCGTGGTTTTCTCGCGTAACGCCGCCATCCCACGAATGTTGTGCAAAGAAGCGGAGCGCGCCGGGATCGCCGTGTTCCGCACCCCGTTCGTCACGATGAACTTCGTCAACGCCGCGACCATTGCGCTGGAGTTCGACTTCTCGCCCTCGCGCACGGAGCACGGCAGCATGGTAGACATTCTGGGCATCGGCGCGCTGATCCGCGGTGCCAGCGGGGTGGGCAAGAGTGAGTGTGTGCTCGGTTTGATCGAGCGCGGCTACAGCCTGGTGGCCGACGATGTGACGCGCATCCGCGCCATTGAGCGGCGCGAACTTATGGCCACCGCGCCTCAACTGACGCGTTACCACATGGAGGTCCGCGGCTTGGGGGTCATCAATGTCGCCGCCATCTTCGGCATCGGTAGTTTCCGGGCGGAAAAGCGGCTGGACATGGTGGTCACATTAAAAGATTGGCAGGACATAGAGGAAGTCGATAGGGTAGGGTTGGAACAGGAGACCTATCGCATTTTGAACATCGACGTACCGCACATCACCATTCCCGTGCGGCCGGGTCGAGATATGGCCCGGCTCGTGGAAGTGGCCGCGCTCGACCAGAAGCTCAAGAGCAATGGGACGCATTGTTCCGCCGAATTCAACCAGCGCCTCGTGAACCTGATGCACCGTAAGAACGCTTTATGAGCCTTCTCACCCGAGCCACGTCCGACAGCAACGACTCCGAGGAGAAAAAGTGCTGCAAGGATCTCGTCATCCTCAACAAGTTGGGGATGCACGCGCGTCCGTCGGCGCGTTTCGTGAAGGTATCGAACCGCTACAAGTCCGAGATCGTAGTGGAAAAGGACGGCGAGCAGGTCAATGGCAAGAGCATCATGGGATTGATGATGCTCGCGGCTGGCCAGGGTTCCAAACTGCGGGTGACCGCCGAAGGCCCCGATGCGCAGCAGGCGCTGGCGGACCTTGAGCAGCTCGTGCAGACGCGTTTTGACGAGGAATGAACCCGCCGCTTTTTGCAGGATTCCACGCCCGATGAGCGGTGAGGCTGGCACGTCACCTCCCGAGGTCCGCTTTCAGGGGCTGGGCGTCTCTCCGGGGCTGGCCCGGGGCGCGGTCTTCGTCTTCCGGCAGGAAGAGCAGCCGACGCCGGAATACACGGTGTCGGAG
>CAXTVY010000070.1:0-19114 GCA_964247665.1 uncultured Chthoniobacterales bacterium
GCTTCCGGGGCAACTCCGAGCAGTACTACGATGTCCACAATTCGCTGCTGCCGAGCCTGATCGACTCAAAACTGGGTATCCCCATTTCGCTCGCCCTGCTCTACATCGCGGTAGCCGGGCGCGCTGGGATCAAGATCGAGGGCATCAACCTGCCTGGCCACTTCATCGTGCGCCACGGCGAGGTGTTCTTCGACCCGTTCCACCGGGGCAAGGTCCTCATGCAGTCGGATTGCGAATCCATCCTGCGCAAACAGAAGCTCACCTTCCAGCCCTCCTACCTGGAACCTGCCACCGGGCGCATGATCCTGATCCGCGTACTGGCGAACCTGCTTTACATCTTTCAGGACAGCGGCGACGAGGAGCAACGCGAGCGCATCTCCAACTGGCTCAAAGCTTTAGAGCGAAAATAGCCCGCCAGACCGCTCGCGGTCCGCAAGTTTGCATGCAACAGGGGCAAACTAAATCGCAGGTCCCCGGCAGTTGAAGCCGCCCCGCTCCGGTGCGACGAATGAGAGGCCCCCCCTTTCTCTCATGCACGTCGAAGTCATCAATACCGGCACCGAACTTCTCCTCGGCAACGTCACCAATACCCACCTGACCTTTCTCGGCCAGGAACTCTTTCCGCTCGGCCTGCGCATCGCGCGCCAGGTCTGCGTGCCCGACGGACCCGCCATCCGCGAGGCGCTCGTGGAAGCCTTCCCACGTGCGGACGTGGTGCTCGTCACCGGCGGCCTCGGGCCGACCAGCGACGACCTGACGCGCGACATTGCCGCTGAATTGCTCGGCTTGCCGCTGAAAACTGATCCGGCAGTCCTCGCTAAACTGCGGGCCTTTTTCGAGCGCATCAAGCGCCCCTTCCACGACAGCATCGCGCGGCAGGCGCAGGTGCCCGCCGGGGCCACGATCATCGAAAATCATCACGGTACTGCCCCGGGCCTCTACCTGCCCCCCACGCCACTGGCAGGTGAAAAACAGGACGGCCGCCGCTCGCCACATGTGTTCCTGCTGCCCGGGCCGCCTCGTGAACTGCGGCCGATGTTCTCCGGTCAGGTCGCGCCGATGCTCAAGGAAAGGATGCCCGACGCAGGGCCGCGCCGCGAGTGCCGCATCTACCGCGCCGTGGGGATCGGCGAAACGCAGGTGGAGGCATTGGTCGGCCCGGCGCTGCTGGCCATGGAAGGACTGGAAATCGGTTACTGCGCGCGGATCGGTGAGGTGGACCTGCGCTGCATCGGCACGTCTCCCGTGCTGGAGCAGGCGGAGGCGATCATCCTGCCGGCCTTGCAGCCGTACCTGCTTTCCCGCGATAGCCAAACGTTGGAGGAGGTTCTTGTGCGAAAATTGTGTGAGGAAGGCAAGACGCTCGCCGTCGCCGAGAGCTGCACGGGCGGATTGCTCGCCCACCGGTTGACCAACGTTCCCGGAGCGAGCGGGGCGTTCATCGCGGGACTGATCACCTACGCCTACCGGGCCAAGGCGTCGCTGTTGGGCGTGGACGCGAGCCTGATCGAAAAAGAGGGTGCGGTCAGCCGTCCGGTGGCGGCGGCGATGGCGCAGGGGGTATTGCGGGTGACGGGCGCGGATTACGCCCTGTCCACGACGGGCGAGGCCGGGCCCGAGAGCGGCGAGGGCAAGCCGGTCGGCACCCTGTTCATCGCCCTGGCAGCGGCGGGCGGCGGCGAGCCAATCGTGGAGGAACACTGCTTCCCGATGGACCGCGAAGGATTCAAGCGACGGGCGAGCCAGCTCGCGCTGGACCTGTTGCGACGGAACCTGAAAAGCGCCTGAGGACGCTTTTATCCCTCCACCTTGACGGCCGTGCCGATTTTGACCTTTGAATAGATCATCGGCGCTATGTCCGAGGGCAAGCGCACGCAGCCGTGGCTGGCCGCGTAACCGGGCAGGATGCCGATGTGCATACCCACGCCAGTGTCGGTCAGACGCATGAACCAGCGCATCGGCGCCCCTTCAAAATGCGTGCCGCTGGGTGCGCTGTCGATCTTCGCGCTGACGCCACCGCGCACCACGCGGCCCGTGCGATCCACGAAGTTGCCGTAGATGTTGGAGAAGTGTGCTGGTTCCTTGACCAGGATGTGAAAGGAGCCCGCCGGCGTCGAGTGACCCGGCCGCCCGCTGGAAACCGGCGAGTCGATGGCGACCTCGTTTGCGGCGTTGAGCAGATAAACCCGCTGTTTGGGCAGGGAAACCACCACGTGGCTGGTTTCCGGGTTGACGGTGTCGTACACCGATTGATACACCACCGCCCCCGGCTGCACCGGAATGGCCTGCACCACGGGCCGCTGCGGCTGACGGAACAGGAAGAAGCCCTGTGCGCGCGCGCCCGGCGCGCCTGCCAGGACCCAGGCGCACGCCAGCGCCAGAACCACCCGTTGTCCCGCAGGCAGGCTGCGCCGGCGGGGAAGCAAGGGCGGGGAAAAGAAGCGGTCGGATGCGGTCATGGGATGGCGGGTATAAGCTTGTGCGGTGCGCGCGCAGGCATGATAAGTAACACCCCGGGATAATCAACTCAATGCTCTTGCCGCTGCGCCTCTCTTTCCGGCTGCGTCCGGCCGCCTTTTTCCACCAGGTGGGGAGGGGGCTGACCTTGGCGGTTTGCACGCTGTTCTCCCTGTCCAACCCCCTCGCGCGCGGCGATATCCAGCAACCTCCCCGGGCCACCGGCCGCGGGGACCGCGCCGTGCGCCGCCAGGAACCGCCCGCCACCGCCATGGCGGGACACGCGCGCGTCACCCTGGATGGCAGCGTGGAAATCGTGCTCTCCTCGGAGGGGGGCGAGGGCAAAGAGGTCGATTTCATCATCCGCGATGAGCCTGCGCATGGCACGCTGGCCGGTCCACCCCGGCAGCTCACGCGCACAACGGCGGCCGTCACCTACCTCCATCGCTTTGGCGACGGCGCGGACGCGGACCGTTTCACTTTTGCCGTGCAGGCGCGTGGCGGCAAGGTTTCGGCGGCAGCACCCGTCCTCATCGCTGTGACTGATGCCGCCCCGGAACTGGCGGTGACCCCGGCCGAATTGGATTTCGGCGCGGTCAAGGTCGGTGACACCATCGGCGCGGAGATGACCGTGGAAAACCGTGGCGGCGGCGTCGCCCTGGGCCGAATGTTCGCGCCTTTGCCCTGGGAGGTGGATGGGCCCGCCGATTACCACCTGGCCCGTGGAGAAAGCCAGAAGTTCCGGGTCGTGTTCCGGCCGGACCGGGGCTACGCATTCGCCGAAACGTGGCGTTTCGCCGGCGAGGACGGCCACGCCACCGTGCGCCTGGTTGGCACCGGTCTGGGCTCACCCATCGCCATCCCGGACACCAGCGGTCGGGCCTTGCCGTCGGACAGCATGGCTGCTGGTACCATCCCTGCGGCTTCGCCTCTGCCCGCGCCCGCGCCCGCTGATTCTCCGGTGAATTCCGCCCCGCCGCCGCTCCCCGCCACCACACCGTCCGTCGCGGACCGCGCGCCGGCTGTGGCCGCCGTTCCCGTCGCACCGGTAGAACCGCCCGACCCGGACCCGCCGCTCCCGGACCGCGCGCAGGTCACCGCCGTGGAAGCGCGCCACGCTGGCTCCAGCGCGGTGGACCTTTCCTGGAATCCGCCGGTCCGGCCAGCGCACGCGTACCGCGTGGAGATGCGTTACATCCTCTTCCCGGCACCGGAAGATGAAAATCGGCCCGGCGAGGTCGTCCCCCCGCGGATCGAGTGGCGACCCTACGGGAGCACGGACATCCGAGCCAGGGCAAGCGAGGTGACCGCGCACGTACGCGGCCTGTCGGAGATGACGATCTACGCTTTGCGTGTGGTAGCCATGGATGCCTCGGGCCATGCCGCGAGTCCGTCGCCCGTCGTGTTCGTGCGGACCGGGCAGGGTTCCGCTTTCTGGCGGTTGACTCCTCTCAAAGTGCTTTGTGCGCTGTTGGTATCGTGTGCGGCGATCTACGTGTGGCGCCGTTGGCAGGAGCGGCGAATGCTGGTGGAGGAGACGGAGGAACTCGAACGCTCTCTCTTCACGGGCGGGTAGTTCTCCTCGGAATGGAAAGAGAACAACGGGTTGCCACCACGAGGTGGCAACGGGCGTCAGCGGCTTCCGGGAGGCTGCGCTTCGGCGTGAAGCGGGAACTCGAAGAACAGCGTGCGCGTGCCGTTGCCATCAGCCGCGGACGAACCACACAGGGAGACGCGGAGTGTGCCCGCCTGCTCGTAGATGGGTTGAGTTCGTGCCGCCGTGCCGTTCGCCGCGGTGAATTGCACGGGCGCGTCGGGCGGCGACGCTTTCCCGTCCAGCACCGAGAACCGCACGCCGCTCGCGTCGGCGCTCCGCAGCAGGAAGCCGAGCGGCGGCCCGCCATACGCCGCGAGGTCCACGGACTGCCCTGGACGTGCCTCCACGCGCACGTTGATCGCGCCGCTGTCGTGCCCCAGCGTGGTGTAGGCCACGGGGAGGGCGTCGTCGTAGGCGAAAGCAGGCGCGGCGTTGACTCCTGCCGTCGAAGCCGCCACGAGCGCGGGTGGCGCGGCGGCGCGGTGCGGCCGCGGCGCGGAAGCAGGCTCGGCGCGCGCAAACAGGTCGCCCGCTTGCCGTCGCGGGCGGCGACGCGGGCTGGGCGTCGGGGTTGTCGGCAGTGGCGGTTCATCGTCGGCGCGCAGGACGAGGCAGGCGAACTCCCGCCGCGCCTGTAGCCCGAGGCCCGCAGGCAGGATGATGTCGGTCTGGGCGAGGTGTCCGCGATGACTGCCGGTCAGGATGGGTGCCGGGCGGCCATCGGCGAGCGCGCGGGCGCTGGGTTCGTGGGCGAAGAGTTCCCAGACATCGGCGCGCGCAAGGTTGCGCAGCAGGGCCTCGCGGGTGAGCCGGGCGCGCTCGCCGTCCAGACCGTTGAGCGCGAACGCCCGTCCGAGGACGGATTCCGGCGCGGCGTCCTGGCGGCGGGCGACGTGCAGCCAGCCCAGGGCGGGTCCGAGCTGCGCGCGGAACGCGGGGTCGGGGAGGGTTTCCAGGCGGCGGGGATCGGTCAGTTGCGCCAGGGCATTCACGGCTCCATCCACCAACGGGTCGGCGGCGTGGAGTGAAGGAGCGGCGTGAAGGCAAAACAGAAGGGCCGTGAAAAAACGCAGGAAACGCGGCGCGGGAAACGGATTGCCCCGGGCAGGCAGCGAAGCTGCCGGCCGTAAACAAAGTGGGGATGCCTCTCCGAGGCAATCCCGAACTTTCTGGTTAAACGTGCCCATGGAGTTGGATGCGCCGGTAGCGGCGGACCTCGAACTCCGCTTGAGTGAGCACGACTCCTGCCAACTCGAAATCGTCCTCGAACGGCGGGAAGAACGTGTCGCCTTCCACCTCCCGATTCACGAGTGAGAGATACAGTTCATCGCACCGCCCGAGCGTTTGCCGGTAGATTTCGGCCCCGCCTGCTACCCACACCTCACGCGGGGCATAATCCTCCTCCCGGAACGCCCCCAGGTCCGGCACTGCCTGCGCGTCCGGCCCGGCCGCCCCCGCCGGGAGTGCGCCGCGTGTGACGATCAGGCTCAACCTTCCCGGCAGCGGACGCCCGATGGATTCAAACGTCTTGCGCCCCATGAGCAGCGCGCCGCCCATCGTCGCGCGCTTGAACCAGCGGAAATCCTCCGGCAGGTGCCAGGGGATCGTCCCCGCCCGGCCGATCACCCGGTTGCGTGTCATGGCGGCGATGGCTTTCATGGGATTTGGAAGTGTGAAGCGGGAACGCGGGAGTAAGCCGGTGTCATACGGCGATGGCGGCCCGGATCGCCGGATGCGGATCGTAGTTTTCCAGCGTGATGTCCTCGAACCGGAAGCCGTCGATGTCCCGGACGGCCGGGTTCAGGCGCAGGGTGGGCAGCGGACGCGGTTCGCGCGTGAGTTGCAGCCGGGCCTGCTCCAGGTGGTTCTCATACAGGTGCAGGTCGCCGAAGGTATGCACGAACTCGCCCGGCCGCAGCCCGCACACCTGCGCGACCATCGCCGTTAGCAGCGCGTAGGACGCGATGTTGAAGGGCACGCCCAGGAACAGGTCCGCGCTGCGCTGGTAGAGCTGGCAGCTCAACTCGCCACTGTCACCCACGAAGAACTGGAACAGGGCGTGGCAGGGCGTCAGCGCCATCTGCGAAAGCTCGCCCGCGTTCCAGGCGTTGACGATCAGGCGGCGGCTGTGCGGCGTGTGCTTGATGCCCTCGATTACCGCCGCGATCTGGTCCACGTGCCGCCCGTCGGGCGTTTCCCAACGACGCCACTGCTTGCCGTAGATGGGGCCCAGATTGCCGTCCGCATCGGCCCATTCGTCCCAGATAGAAACGCCCCGCTCGCGCAGGTACGCCGTGTTCGTGTCGCCGCGCAGAAACCAGAGCAGCTCGTGCACGACGCTCTTGAAATGGATCTTCTTGGTGGTCAGCAGCGGGAAGCCCGCCCGCAGGTCGAAGCGGGCCTGCGCGCCGAAGATCGCGCGGGTGCCGACGCCTGTGCGGTCGGCGCGGGGCGTGCCGTGGTCGAGCACCAGGCGGAGCAGGCGGTGGTATTCCAACATGGAAGTATGTTCTTGGATCACATTGGCCCCGACGGCAAGCTGCCAGTGCATCGCCCGGGTGCTTCGCCCTTGCGGCGCGGCCCTTTTGTCCTAGCCTGCTCCATGCCTTCCTCCCGCCGCCTGCTCACCCTGCTCTGCTCTGCCCTCGCTTCCCTTTTTCCCATGAGCCTGCCCGCCGCCGACATCCCCATCCAAACTGAAACGATTACCTACCAGGTTGGCGACAAGACGTTCGAGGGCAGCGTGTCGCAGCCAGCACAGCTCCGCGCTGACGGCAGCACCCCGGGCGTGCTCGTGTTCCACGATTGGATGGGTTACGGCCCGTTCTCGCGCGCACGCGCCCAGGATTTGGCGAAACTCGGCTACGTTGCGCTCGCCGTGGACATGTACGGCCAGGGCGTCCATGCCAAGGACCGGGAAGAGGCCGGCAAGCTCGCCGGGGCATTTTACCAGGATCCCTCGCTGTTCCGTCTTCGTGCGCAGGCGGCGCTAGCGGCGTTGCTCAAGCAACGGAGCGTTGACCCCAAGCGGGTCGGAGCCATGGGCTTTTGCTTCGGCGGCACCAGCGCGCTCGAACTCGCGCGCTCCGGCGCGGACGTTGCGGCGGTGGTGACGTTCCACGGCGGCTTGAAAACGGGACTGCCCGCCAAGGCGGGGGAGATTAAGACAAAGGAAATGCTGATCCTCCATGGCTCGCTCGACCCGACCGTGCCGCCGGTGGACGTGGCCGGCTTCATGACGGAGATGAACGCGGCCGGAGTGCCCTACAAGCTCGTGGCCTACCCGCGGGCGGTCCACGCGTTCACCAACCCGGAGGCAGGCAATGACTTGTCCAAGCCCACCGCTTATACCCCGGCTGCCGCCGAAGCGGCTTACGGGGAAATGCGCGAATTTTTTGGCCGGATGTTCAAACCATGAACACAACGGCGCGACCGGAGAAGCCCCGCGCGCCGAGCCTTGAAGTGTCGGCGTCTCGAAAAATCCGCCGAAGTATTCACTTCGTAAATACATTTTGGGGCTTGAACGGATGAGGGTTTGTCCTTTTCTCGGCCTGGTGCAAACCCGTTGACAAAAAAATGTCGAAAGCGTAACTCTACATGCTCCCAACGGGCAGTGTCTGTAACCCCCCAACGAGATATCCCATTCCCTATGAGCGAGAGCGAACCCAAGAAGGAAACCGTCCGGATCACCCTGCCGCCACGGCCTTCGATGGCCGACGCTGGCGCGCCGGTGAAAAAGGAAACGGTTCGCATCAACCTGCCCGCCCGCCCAACGCTGGGTGGGTCGGTCGATTCCAAAAAAGATTCCGGCCGGTTGAGCAAGCCGCCAGTGCTGGCTCCGCGGCCCATTCCACCCATCCGTCCTGGCGCACCTGCCGCCGTGCGTCCACCCGTTCCCGTGCCGATGGGCCGACCGGCGCCGCCGGTGTCCGCCGCGCCGCCCGCGCCCTCCGCACCGATGGCGCCAGTCCCGATGCCCGCCGCACCGCCTCTGCCCCCCCCGCCGGTTGCACGGATTCCGGCTCCAGGTTCCATGCCGCCGCCAGTGCCGCCTACGCCTGCGGCCCAGTCTCCCGCCTCGACGGTTGCGGCGGCACCACTCCAGGCGCAACCGCTGACGCCTGCACCGCGTTCGATGCCGATGGTTCCCGGCACGCCTCCCCCTGTGCCAGTGGCATCCGCGCCAGCCGCACCGGCGATGCCGCCCGTGCCATCTGCACCGCGTCCAGCGACCGCTATGCCCCCGCCAATGCCACCGTCGGTTGCGGCGAAGTCTGAACCGGCGCTGCCTGTGACGCCCCCGTCGGTCATGGCGACTGCGCCGTCTGTACCGGTGCCCCAGCCAGCACCGGCGGTTCCTGCCACCCCGCCGCCTGTGTCCGTGCCGAGGCCGCCTGCTGCTACTCCGCCGGTTCCGGCCATGTCTGTCGATGCCCCGGCAACCGCCACGCCTCCGGTGGCCTCGCGGCCCATGGCTCCCTTGCCCGTGCCGCGCCCGCCAATGCCGAGCGCCCCGCCAATGCCGATGGCGGCATCGGCGGCTCCGGTCCCACCGCCTGCACCGGTTGCCCCGGCAGCCGGGACGCCCCCGCCGACCCCGACATCGTCGGCCCCCGCTGCTCCGGGGATGCCGCCCCGGCCGCCCGCGCCGGTGGCTCCGCCGGTTCCGGTTGCACCTGCCACGCCCGTTTCGGCGGCTGCGACGCCGGTGGCTCCGCCGAAGCTCCCGCTGTCAGCTACTCCCGCCGCGCCCCCGCTACCGCAATCTGTGGCAAATTCCGGCGCACCCGCTCCGTCCGTTCCGGCCGCTCCGTCTGCGTCTATGGCACCTCCGAGCGCGCCACCCCGGCCGCCGACACCTTCTTCGCCGGTGACGCCTGCTGCGGCGCTGCCACCTAGCGCACCGCCCCGGCCGCCAGCACCGCCGGTTGCTCCGGCCGCCTCGGTGCCGCCACCGAAACCGGCGGAGCCTGCCGCCGTAGCTCCTGTTGCCGCGCCCAAACCGCCTGCTGCTCCCATGGCATCCACTGCCCCGGCCGTGCCCGTGTTGCCGCCCAAGCCGGTCGCGGCCTCTGCTCCGCCAACCGCTCCAATGGTGCCGCCGCTACCGGCCGCGCCGGTCCCGGTTGTCCATCCGGCTCCTGCGGCTCCTGCGGCTCCCACAACTTCAGCAGGACCTGTCAGTCCGGTAAAGCCGCCCGCGCCGCCTGCGCCGCCCACGTTACCCGTGCAGGCACCACGCACGGCGGTGCCTGCGGCCTCGACGACTCCAGCCGCTCCCGCTACGCCCCCGGCTCCGGTGGCTCCCGGCGCTCCGAATGCCGGGGGGCCGCCCCGGCCGATGGCACCGCCCGCTCCGCCAGCGGCTCCTCGACCCATGGTTCCCACGGCCGGGATGCCGCCCCGGCCCGTCGCTCCGGTTGCCCCAACGGGGCCAGCCGCCGATGGACTACCCAAGCCGATGGTTCCTCCTGCGCCAGCGATCCTTCCCGCGTCTGCCGCACCGGCCGTGGGCGGAGCACCCCGGCCCCCGGCACCGGCAGCCCCGGCCGCTCCCCGGCCGATGGCACCGGTCGCGCCGCCCGCTGGTGTTCCGCCGAAGCCGCCGGTTGCACCCACTGCGCCCGTTGCGCCGGTAGCTGCCAAGCCGCCGGCATCGGTGCCGCCTCCTGCATCAACCGCCAAGACGGTCACGGCGCGGATTCTTCCAAGAGCCGCCAGTGTTGAAGGCGTACCTGCCGCGGTCAAGCCTACGATCAAGAAGGAGACGGTCCGGATTGAGGTGCCTGCGGCGCGCTCCGTGCCCCAGGCCACCGTCAAAATTCAGGCTACTCCGACCCCCATCAAGCGGCCGGTAGCGTCTGCCAGCGCCATTGTGCCCGTACCGGTGCCCACCTTGAAGACCGCTGCCGTCGAAGATGAAGACACAGAGGTTACCACCCATGATCCCATGGTGACATACGCCTCTGCCGGAGTTCTCCTGTTTGCGCTGGTCAACTTTGGCGTTCAACTATTCACCTTCCTCTCGAATTGAAACGACCTCGTGGAGCAGCCGATGCCGTTCCACGCGCCGCCGGGTGATTTCAGTCCCGATTCCTTTATGTCGAGTTCCCGAACCGTCAACGTCACCGATGCCAACTTTGAGGCGGAAGTGATTCAATCCACCGTGCCCGTATTAGTGGATTTCTGGGCTCCCTGGTGCCCACCTTGCCGGATGCTCTCGCCCGTGGTGGATGAGATCGCCAACGAGAAAGGTGAAGCCGCCAAGGTGGCCAAGATCAACGTGGACGACAATCCCGAGTTGAGCCGCCGGTTCAAGGTCCAGAGCATCCCCTTACTGCTGTTCTTCAAGGACGGCGAGGTGAAGGATCAGATGCTGGGTGCGACCAACAAGAAGACGTTGCTCAACAAACTTGACGCGCTGGTCTGACGCGGCCCGTCGCCCGGGTAGAATCTGGGGGTTTGGACCGCCCCCGGCATTTGTGCCGCAGGCAGTTTTGCAGTACCTTCGCAGGATGCTGACCGCGATGCTGCTGACCTCCGGCCGCAAGCTCCGGATGTTCCAGGACAGCGATCCCCACAAACAATGGTGGACGCTGGACGAGACCCGCTTTTGCGCCCGGTGCGAGCACCTGTTCCTCGGCCGTGATGTCCGCGTGTTCGAGGATGAAAAAGGCGGCGTGCATTTCCGCTGCCCGACGTTCCGGTGCGACGGCGGCTTCGCCGACTGGGAGTATCCGCAACTCCACCTGTGAGTCAGGCGGTATAAGCTTGAACGGTTTGCGGGTTGCGCCCGGGAGATGACAGGCAGGTAAAAAGCCTGTTAAGTTTCTGGCTCCATGGCAACCGACGCACATTTCTCCGCGCCGCGCAGCGCCTTCGACCGGGTCGGCGGCGTGGTCTACTTTGCGCGCATGATCGATAAAGTCCGCCTCCAGGCAGCCGGGCGGCTGCGGGAGGAGTACCTGGTGAATCTCGGTAGCGCTTTCGATGGCCGCTGCTGCCGCTTTCTGGGTGTCACCTACGAGGAACTGTGTCGGTACGTACTGGCTGGCAACGGCATGGCGACGGACGAAGCGGTTTTCGCCTGGTGCTGCGAGCAGGGCACGCAGCCAAGCGAGGAACAGGTGCTCGTATGGAACAAGTTCATGCTCAAACGCGGCTGGCGCGACGAGGACGATGGCTCCACGCAAGAACTGGAAACTTACAAAGCCGCCAGCGGATTGGCCCATCGCGCCGACCTGCTGACGTTCTTCGATTACTACGAGGTGGACGAAAGCCGCCGTCCTTGAAGGCCGCAGCCGCCGACTGCCTGTCTTGGCTCAGCCCGCGATCTGCTTGCCGTATGCCTCGGCGTCCATCAACGCATCGGCACCGTCCGCGTCTTTGAGTTTGAACAACCAGCCTTCCCCGTAGGGATCGGTGTTCACCAACGCCGGATTCGCCGCCAGCGCCTCGTTGATTTCCACCACCTCGCCCCCGACGGGCGAGTAAATGTCGCTGGCCGCCTTCACGGATTCGACCACCGCCGCCGTGCCCCCGGCCAGCAGCGTCGTGCCGACTTTGGGCAGGTCCACGTAGACGATGTCGGTCAGTTCGGCCTGCGCGTGGTCGCTGATGCCGACGCTGCCATCAGCGGGGCGCAGCCATTCGTGAGTCGGGGCAAATTTGAGGTCGGCGGGCACGTTCATAGGCAAAGGAAGATGGCAGGATCGCGCGGGAAAGGAAAAGGCCAAATCGGCGAAAACTTCAGGGAGCTTCACCCGTCGGCTTGGGGCTGGGCTCGCTGCGTTTGTAGAACGGCTTTTTGACGATCACCGCGCCGAAGCGGCGGCCACGAATGTCAATCTGGACGGCCTCGCCCGGCTTGGCCAGCCTCGCAGGCACGTAGGCCAAGCCGACCCCCGCCGAATCCAGGCTGGGGGCCATGCCGCCGCTGGTCGTCTCGCCCACCGGCGTTCCGCTGTCTGCCGTGGCAATCGGGTAGTGCGCGCGGGGCGGAGGGCTTTTCTCCGTCATCCGGAAGGCCACCAGGCGCTCGGCCGGGCCGCCCTGCTCCTTTTCCTTGAGCAACGCGTCGCGGCCGATGAAATCACCCTTTTCCTTGAGGTCCACGAAGATCCCCAGGCCCGCCGCTACCGGCGTGCGGGTGGGCGACAGGTCCGAGCCGTTGAGCGGATAGCACACCTCCAGCCGCAGGCTGTCACGCGAGCCCAGGCCACAGGGAATCAGACCGAAGGGCGCGCCCTTGGCCAGAAGTTCGTCCCAGACGACCTCCGACGCCCGCGCCGGGAAGAACCATTCGAAGCCGTCCTCGCCCGTGTAGCCCGTGCGCGCCACGAGGAACGTCAGGCCCTCGCGTTCGATCACGGCAACGCCGAAACGTTCCGGGAGCACGGCGTCCGGCCCGAAGAACGCGGCGAACAATTCCGGGGCGCGCGGCCCCTGAACGGCCAATGCCGCGAAGCGGTCACTGCGATTGCTCAATTCCAGTTGGCTGCCAACGGGAACGTGGCTTTGCAGCCACGCGAGGTCCACCTCGATCATGGAGGCGTTGACCACCAACAGGAACTCGCCTTCCGCATACTCGTAGATGATGAGATCGTCGATGACGCCGCCCGCCTCGTTGAGCAGGAAGCCGTATTGGCTCTGCCCGGCGTGGATGCGGTGCAGATTGTTGCTGAAGAGGTGGTTGAGCCACGCCTTCGCGCCAGGGCCGCCGACGATGAATTGGCCCATGTGGCTGATGTCGAAGACACCCACGGCCGTGCGGACGGCGCGGTGTTCGGCCAGGATGCCGCCCGGGTACTGCACGGGCATGGACCAGCCGCCGAAGCCGACCATCTTGCCGCCCAGGCGGACGTGCGCGGCGTGAAGCGGCGTTTGCTTGAGGGCATCCGACGCGGGCAGTTCGGCGGCAGCGCTGGCTTCTTGGGTCACGCTTCACCGATAGCCGCACATCCCGCCTGCTGTCAAAGAAAGGATGTGCCAACCCCCCAGGCGGCACCGTGCCTGCTTTAGGCAATCCAGCCACGGAGCGGTCGCCGTTCGTTTTGTCTGTACGAGCCCGGTCTGCGGCTCCTTGCCTCCTCTTTTCAAACGATGCGCTGGATCAATGCTCTCGAACGCCGCCTCGGCCACTTGGCCGTGCCTGGGCTCATGCGCATCATCGTTGCATTCAACGTGCTGGTGTTTCTGCTCTTGCAGACGACGCCTTCTTTCGTCGACACGCTGGAACTACGTCCCGACCGGGTGTTCGCGGGCGAGTGGTGGCGGCTGGTCAGCTACGTTTTTATCCCCCGGGTGGACCGGCAGACCGGCGTGTTACCAGTCTTGTGGCTGTTTCTTTACCTGAACATGCTCTGGCTGATGGGCGAGGGGTTGGAGCAGGCCTGGGGCAGTTTCAAGCTCAACCTGTTCTACCTGTTGGGCGTGATCGGCACATCCGTCGCGGTGTGCTTCTTCAAGGTGGACGACGCCTCGGGCCTGTACCTGAACACGTCCCTGTTCCTGGCATTCGCCACGCTGTTTCCAAACTTCCCGATTCTTCTGTTTTTCTTCATTCCGGTGCGGGCGAAGTGGCTGGCGATGCTGACGTTCCTTTTCCTGATTTTGACGTTTTTAGGTGGCACGCTGGCAGTCCGGGTAGGGATCATGGTGGCATTGGTGAATTATCTGCTGTTCTTCGGTCCCTCCTGGGTGAGCCACTGGCGTGAGCAGAGCCGCATTGCCAAGCGGCAGCAGGAGTTCCAGATGGCACAGCACGAAGACGACGAGGAGGACGCGGCGTTGCACCACTGCAAGATTTGCGGGCGCACGGAGGTATCCTCGCCCGATCTGGAGTTCCGGGTGGCCGCCGATGGAGAGGAATACTGCTTGGCGCACCTGCCCTCGCGCCGCGGGTTGCAGGAAGTCCCGCCGCCGCTGCCGCAGGAAAGGTGAAGGGCGGCAACGCTACGGTGCGCTGGCGTTACATCTCCTTCTCCAACCGCTCGCTCAGCCACTGCTTGACCATGCTCTGATAGTTGAGGTAGCGCGAACGTGCCAGCCGCTTGATGCGCGCGAGCATCCGTGGGTCGAACCGCAGCGTCACCGTCGTGGATTCACGCGTGTCCGCCTTCAAGATCGCCGTGTTCATCAGCCGCGGGTCAATGCGTGACTGCGCCCAGAATTCCGCCTCTTCATCCTCGCTCTCGAACGCCGGGACCTCCGACCATTGCATGACGACGCGGTTGATGGGAGCGGGATGATTTTCCACGGGGTTGTCGATTGGCCTGGAGGCGTGGTTCAAACGTTGAACTCGCTGTTTTTGCGCTCGTAAAAGTTCTCTTCTTCGGGCGTCATGTCGCGGGCTAGCAATACCCGGTATCGCTTGCCGTCCGTCCAGAACACGCTGAAAATCGTGCGGTTGGAGATCGTGCGGCCCAGGTTGAAGTACCTCGCCTCGCCGGTGTGCGTGGTCAGTTCCGGCAGCAGGCGCAGGCTGAAAGGGTCCTCAAAGGTCTCCTCGATCTCCTTGGGCGGGACTTTCCGCAGGTCAAAGGGGACTTCCAGCCAGTCGAATTCCATAAGGAGCGAATGGCAATTAGGAGCCCTTGGCCCGCTGGATTAACTCGACCTCGTAGCCCTCGGGCGCGTCGATGAAGGCAATGGCACTGCCGCTAGCGCTCTTGTGCGGACCATCACTGAGCGGATAACCTTTGGCGGCGGCGTGTTTGGCGAATTCCTCGATGTCGTCCACCTCGAAGGCGAGGTGAGTCAGGTCTGCGCCGACCTGTACGGGGCCGCTCTCGTCAAACTTGCAGATCTCGATCTCTTCTTCGCTGTTGGGAGCTTTGAAGAACACCAGTTGCGAGCCTCGGCCCGAGGTATGGCGGCTGGTTTCCTGGAGCCCGAGCACATCTTTGTAGAACGTGACCGTCTTCTCCAGGTCCTGAACGCGGTAGCGGGTGTGCAGCAGTTTCTTGATCATGGCGGGGAAATGGTGTGAGATGGCGCGTCGCTCCGGGGTGCCGTCCGCATTCTAAGGCGAAAAGCGCCAAACCGAAAATCTAAAAATGGTTTATCTCGGCATCGACAGCGGGACGCAAAGCACGAAGTGCATTGCCCTGGATGGGGACAGCGGTCAGGTGCTCGCTTCGGCTCAGGAGAGCTATGGGATGATCCCGGGCCTGCCGCCCGGCTGCATGGAGCAGCAGCCCGAAACCTGGGTGGAGGCCACGGAGAACACCGTGCGCGCCTGCCTGGCACAACTCGGGGCCCGCCGCGCGGACGTGCGCGCCATCGGCGTCAGCGGCCAACAGCACGGCCTCGTCGCGCTCAACGACGACAACGAACCCGTGCGCCCCGCCAAACTCTGGTGCGACACGTCCACGGCCGAGCAATGCGAGCAGTTCAACCGTGAATTCGGTGCGGACGAAATCATCGCGCTGACCGGCAACGCCATGCTGCCCGGGTACACCGCGCCGAAGTTGCTCTGGCTCAAACAAAAGGAGCCCGCCAATTTCCGCGCCGTGCGCCGCATCCTTTTACCGCATGATTACCTCAATTTCTGGCTGACCGGCGAACAGCGCATGGAGTACGGCGACGCCTCGGGCACGGCGCTTCTGGACGTGCGGACCCGCACATGGTGCGAGCCGATCATGAGCTTCATCGACCCGGACCTGGCCGAGCGGCTGCCGCCGCTGGGCAGCTCGCGCCAGCCGGCGGGCCTGTTGCGCGAGGCGTTGCGGGCAGAGTGGGGCTTGGGGGCCAACGTGCTCGTCAGCGCGGGTGGGGGCGATAACATGATGGGAGCCATCGGCACGGGCAACATTGCGCCGGGCGGCGTGGTGACGGTCAGCCTGGGCACGAGCGGCACGATCTACGCCTACAGTGCCGAACCCGTGGTGGACGACGAGGGCGAGATCGCCGCTTTTTGCGACAGCACGGACGGCTGGCTGCCGCTGGCCTGCACGATGAACGTTACCGTGGCGACCGAGGCCGCGCGCGGTTTGTTCGGCTGGGAGCACGCGGGGATGGAGGCCGCCGTCACGGGTACGCCCGCCGGGGCGGGGGGGCTCTTGTTCCTGCCGTACCTCAACGGCGAGCGCACGCCCAACCTGCCGCGCGGGGTTGGCGTGATGCATGGGTTCACCACGCGTAACATGACCCCGGGCAACTACGCGCGGGCGACGATGGAAGGCGTGACGCTGGGTCTCGCCTATGGCCTGGGGAGGTTCCGCAGTCTGGGGGTCCGTCCGACGGAAATCCGGCTGACCGGGGGTGGCAGCCAGAGCAAGGTCTGGCGGCAGATCTGCGCGGACGTGTTCAACGTGCCCGTGGTCGGGCTGGGAAGCGCCGAGGGCGCGGCGCTGGGCGCGGCCATCCAGGCCGCCTGGACGGCGCAGGCCATGCAGGGCAAAGCGGGGCGGCTGCGCGAGCTGGTCGCGCAGGTCGTGCGTCCCGACGAGGCGACCCGCGCCACGCCGCAGGCGGCGAACAAGGCGCTCTACCACGACCTGCTGCTCAAGCAAACCGACATGACCCGGCGGCTACACGCGGGGAATTATTTGTGAGGCGGCAGGAGGCAAGAGGCAGGACGAAACCTCATGAATCCGCCTGATGCCATTGTGCCCGAAATTTATCGGCGTTTTACCGGATTCGATAAACTGACCAGTTTTTTTGGATACTGGCCGGATTTCCACGACGCGGAAGTCCTGTTTCTCTTACTGGATCGCAGCGGCCAGACCCGATACGAGGGCCCGGTGGCAATCATACGGATTCATGCGTTTGCATGGAGTCAAGAACCGGACACTGGCCGGACGGTTATCATCCAGCACTGCACCGTAGAATTTCGCTTCACCGAGCTGGAAGCATGGCACGTCGTGGATTTTGGTTTTCAGAACGCAATCGGTGGTTTGAACTTTGAGAATGCTGGCGACTCGTCAGGAGCGGTGCGGGTAACATTCCATCCAGCATCTGGCCTGCATGGGGGGTTCACTTGCGGTAGTGTGGAAGTGGCTGCTGTCACTCCGGGCATCCCGCCCGGGTCCACTTACGAAGCATGAAACTTGTCCTCGCCGCCACGGGTGCCAGCGGTTCGATCTACACCCAGCGGCTCCTGTCCCGGCTGGACCCGCAGGCACACGAGCTTCATCTTGTCCTGAGCTCGCACTCGAAACAGGTGGCCGCCGAGGAATTGCCCGGAGGCAAGCTGGTGATCCCCGAGGGCGTCCGCGTGTATGAGGACCGCTCCATGCACGTGCCGTTCGCCAGCGGTTCGGCGCGGTTCGACGCGATGGTGATCGTGCCGTGCTCGATGGGCACGGTGGGCCGGATCGCCGCCGGGACGAGCGAGAGCACGATCCTGCGCGCGGCGGACGTGTTCCTCAAGGAGCGAAGGAAGCTGATCCTCGTCCCGCGCGAGACGCCCTGGAGCCTGATCCACGCGCGCAACGTGGTGACCGTGATGGAAGCCGGGGCGCTGGTGCTGCCCGCGATCCCGTCGTTCTACCACCGCCCGGCGACGGTGGAAGACGTGGTGGACACGGTGGTCTTCCGCATCCTGGACCACTTGGGCGTGCCCGTCACCGATGCGCCTAGGTGGCAGGAGACTGTGGGCAAGCAATAACACCGCCGGTTTGATTCGCAGACGGAATCATTGCTGTTTTGCTCTGTGCGACTGGCCTCGGGGGACCGCTGTGAATCACAAACCCTTCAGAATATCCTCTCGATCCACGTTTTGCGCGGCTGCCACGGCGCGGAGAATCGCATTGAGCGTTCCGATTCTCAGAGGGGAATGGTCGGGGTTCGAGATCTTTGCCGAGCCGCTTGTTCAATTCTGCTCCACCGAGATCGCGGGGAAGCTTCATGCGATGGCCAGCAATTCATCCCGAACGAGATGCAGACGAATCGCTGCCGGCTTGGCCTGATCGAAAAAAGAAAGCCGTTACGGCTTCCCGCACGTTGGCGCGCAATTCTGCCCAATGATCTGCCTGAGTAAAAATATCGTGGGAAAGGCATTCGGCGATGAATCCGCCGTCCGCTTCCTGGGTCACGCTGAAAACAAGTTCCATGAAACGAAGTATGGCCGAAGCTGGCTGGAAAACAACCGGGTGCCCCTACTCGCGCGCTTGGAGAGGAAGCCCCTGATCCAGCATTACCCCAACAGCGACAAGATCGCCTCGCGCGTCGGCCGGATCGGCGGCGGGAGCGGCGCGTTCTGCTTCAAGATGATGTCCGGGTCCTTCAGCCCGTGACCCGTCACCGTGCAGACGATGACCCCGTCCTCCGGCACCGCCCGCAGCGGCCCCAGGGCGCGTCCTTCGGTCGGCGCATCGGCCGCCGTGTACTTGAGCAGCCCTGCGATTCCCGCCGCGCTCGCCGGTTCCACGAAGATCCCTTCGTTGGCCGCCAGCCAGCGTTGCGCCGCCAGGATTTCCTCGTCCGTCACGATGTCAATCGCACCGCCGGATTTTTCGACGGCTTCCACGGCCAAACCCCAGCTCGCCGGGTTGCCGATGCGGATAGCGCTCGCCAACGTCTCCGGTGCTGCCACGATCCGGCCGTGGTACAACGGCGCGGCCTCTGCCGCCTGGAAGCCCACCATGCGCGGCAGCCGCTGCGAGCGTCCCAGCGTGCGCCATTCGCTGTACCCACGCCAGTAGGCCGAAATGTTCCCCGCGTTGCCCACGGGCAGGAAATGCGCGTCCGGTGCCTCGCCCAAGTCCTCGATGATCTCGAATGACGCCGTCTTTTGTCCCTCGATACGGTGCGGGTTGATGGAGTTGACCACGGCCACCGGCGCGCCGGATTCCGCTGCCTCGCGCACCAGGCGCAGGGCGTCGTCAAAATTACCATCAATTGTGACGATCCTGGCCCCGTGGACCATGCTCTGCGTCAACTTGCCCAGCGCGATCTTGCCCGCCGGGAGCAGCACGTAGCAACCGATCCCCGCGCGCGCCGCGTATGCCGCCGCCGCCGCCGACGTGTTGCCCGTGGACGCGCAGATCACCGCCTTGGCCCCGGCCTCGACGGCCTTGGACAGCGCCACGGTCATGCCGCGGTCCTTGAACGAGC
>CAXTVY010000071.1:0-19077 GCA_964247665.1 uncultured Chthoniobacterales bacterium
AGGAGGAAAATTTATGATGACAGCCGTTCGCCGCTGCGTTGATCCCACTTTCCACTAAACCATGTCTACACTCATCGGCTTCCTTGTCGGCTTGGGATTCTGGTTCGTCGTGCGTTACCTGCTGGGCGGCTTCTACACGATCAACCAGAACGAGCGCGCGGTGAAGACCAGCTTCGGCCGTGCCCAACGCATCGCGGCGGGTCGCACGACTCTTGATGATCCCATCGCGGAATCGCTCCGCCCTGACGAGCGTGACCGCTACGTTTACCCGCAGGTACGGGTGATCGGTCCCGGCGGACCGTACCTGAAGCTACCGTGGGAACGCATCCACAAGGTGTCGGTTTCCACCCAGACGCTCAACATGGCGTTCGACCTGGAAGACGCCCGCGCCAATACCGGCGGCACGATGCTCGAAGCTGTCACGAAGGATCAACTCAACACCGGCCTGACCGGCCAGATCCGCTACCGCGTGAGCGAGAGCAACCTGTACGCTTACCTGTTCGGCGTTAAGAAGCCGGTCGTACACGTCATGGGTTATTTCGTGAGCATCCTGCGCGAGCGCATTGCCAATTTTCAGGCCAAGCCGATCACGGTTCTGGCGTCCGTGGCGGACGACGGCGGGAACGATCCGGTAGACCCGGGAGTCATGCCGGTGCGTGAAGTGATTGGCGTATCGATCAACGACTTGCGCAAGAATTTACGCGATCTCAATGAATTCATGGACCACGAATGTCAATCATCCGTGGCCCGTTACGGCGTGATTCTCGATGCCTCGCTGATCACCGGCATCGACCCGCCGCACGAGGTCGAGTCGGCGCTGGCCGCCATCAACACGGCGCACAACCAGGTGTCGAGCGACATCAGCCTGGCGCAGGCTTCCGCCGACCAGAAAGTGGTCCAGAGCAAGCGCGCCGTCGAGATCGAGACGTTGCGTGCCCAGGCAGAGGTCGAGCCGTTGAAGGCCCTGGCGGCGCAGTTGGCTACCCTGCGCAAGAACAGTCCGGAAGCGCTGACCGCGTACTTGCGCAACGTGCGCTTGAGCCTGTTCGGCAAAGCACAGCAGATTTTCCTCTCCAGAAAGGATTAGCGCGGACAACAGCCATGCAATCTTTCATGCAACTCCTCGCGGAAGCGGGCTTTTTGAAGACCGCTTTTTTCACCTTTCTGTTAAGCTTCGTGGCTTTTCCGTTCCTGCTTGGCGTGGTCCGTTTCTTCGGGATGTACGCTGTCGTCGAAGAACGAACCTGCCGCGTGTACATCCTGTTCGGCAAAGTGCTCGGGGTCTTGTCGGAGCCCGGGCTTTACATCCTGCCGCTGAAACTGGGACCGGCGGCGCTGATCGTCCATTTTTTTGGACGTTGTGACATCATCGACCTGCGTTTGGACCAGGAATACCTGCGTAGTCAGGCGGTCAACAGCGAGGAGGGCGCGCCAATGGGTATCGGTGTGTGGTACGAGATGTTCGTCAGCGATCCTGTGGCCTTTTTGTTCAACAACATGGACCCGCGCGGTTCCCTGCGGGCGAATATCAGCAACGCCACGGTGCGCAGCCTGTCCAACATGCCGTTGGCTGACATGCTGGAGAACCGCCATGTGATGAGCAACACCGTGCGCAACGAGGTGGGGCCCAAATCGACGGCGTGGGGTTACCGCCTCGGGTCCATCTACGTGCGTAAGGTCCACTTCCGCGATGCCGGCATGATTCGCCAGATCGAGGAGAAGGTGGTCAACCGCCTGCGGCAAGTGACGAGCGCCATCCGCCAGGACGGCGCAAATCAGGTCAGCATCATCACGAGTTCCGCTGAGCGGGAAGCCGCCATCGAATTCGCCAAAGCGGCGACGATGCGACCGTCCATCATCGGGCAGGCGTTGGAGGAGATTTCCCGCGAGCCCGAAGTGTCCAGCGCGCTGTTCGAGGTGCTGGAAACCCAGCGGGTGCTCGATTCCAAAGCGGGTGTTACCCTCGTGCCGGAAGGCCTCGGTGGCCAACTGCTTTCCACGTTGATGGCTCCAGTCAACGCGGGAAAGTTGCCACCCTCGCACTAACGGCTGCGAGCCTGTTTGCCAGCAACAGTCCATCGCCGGCACCGCATAAGGACTGTCATCTGTCCTTGCTGACAGGGCACCTTCGGCTACACATTCCAGGCGATGCCTCGATTCGTCACACCCGCCGCCGTCATCGCTTTCATCGCGGCCATCGCCTGTTGCACGGGATGCCGCTCGGATGATTCACGGGCTGCGTCCCTGTACAGAGAATTTTCGGGCCAGCGCGCGTTCGAGCACGTGGCACGAGTGGTCGCGCTGGGGCCGCGACCCAGCGGATCGCCGGAACTCGAGCAAGAACGTCTTTACATCGAAACGCAGTTGCATGGCTTCGGCTGGAAGGTGGAGCGGCAGGTGTTCACCGATCCGACGCCGCACGGGCCAATCCAGTTCATTAACCTGATCGCCCATCTCGACGGCACGTTGCCGAAGGAGTCCCGGGCACTGGTGTGCACGCACTACGACACGAAATTTTTCGAAGCCCAAAAATTCGTCGGCGCAAACGATGGCGGCTCGGGTACCGGGGCGCTCATCGAACTGGCGCGTGTTCTCGCGCTCGACCCGGCACTGGCGCGGCGGTTCGAGCTAGTGTTCTTCGACGGCGAGGAAGCCATCCGCGAGTTTCGGGTGGACAGCCCGCCGTTCGACGGCCTCTACGGTAGCCGCCACTACGCGGGGACGCTCGTTACCGGCGGGAAACCGCCGCAGATTAAACTGGGTATCCTGTGGGACATGATGGGCGACCGCGACCTGGATATCACAATGCCTCCGAACTCGCCGCCGAAGATGGCCCAAGGGATCTTCGCTGCCGCGAGTACGCTCGGCACGCGAAACCATTTCTCCTACTTCCGCGGAGACATCCTCGACGATCACACGAAGCTGAACGCGGTGGGAGTGCCTACGATTGACCTGATCGACTTCGACTTCCCCGCGTGGCACACCCCGGCGGACACGCTCGACAAGGTCAGCGCGCAGAGCCTAGAAATCGTCGGACAGGCCACGCTGTACCACCTTGGCCGGGTGGTGCCGACATTGTAGCGTCCTGTCCAAAGCACGGCGAAGCCTGCTTGACACGTTGGGGCGCGTCTGGTTCACTTCGTATCCGCGGTATGCAAATCGTTCCAGACGACATTCAGATGGCTGGTAGCGAACTGGCAATCCATTGGACGGATGGCGAGGAAAGCTATCTCGACCTGGAAATGCTCCGCCGCGCTTGTCCCTGCGCAGGTTGTTGCGGGGAGCCGGACGCCTTGGGACACGTGGACAAGCCTAGCGTCAGCTACGATGCCCGGAGTTTTGCGCTACGCTCCTACAATATCATCGGTGGTTATGCCTTTCAGCCGATGTGGGCTGACGGGCACTCGACCGGCCTTTATTCCTTCGAGATTCTGCGTCGGCTGACCACTGCGCCTCTCCATAACAAACCGGCATGAAGTGGCTTCAAAGCGTGGTCTGGACGTTGTGCGTGATCTCCTTCGCGGGCACGGCGGTACTGTTGGACTACACGCTCAGCCCGAAGCCCGAACAGGCGACCCCGCGCGAACTTTATGCGGTGGTGCAAAAGCATCTGGCAGCCTGCCGCTCAGCGGATTTCCCACAGGCTTACCACACGGCCGCGAGCAAGGTGCAGGAGCACTACACGCTGGTGCAGTTCGAACAGAAAATCCGGCAGGAATATCAACCGGTGGCCGCTGCTCACCACGTTGAGTACGGCGCGGTGCACCACCCGCGCAACGACGAGAAAAAGGCGTTGGTGGACGTGTACTTTATTTCCGATAAGGGCGAGGCCATCGGATGGACCTACATCCTCGTTTTCGAGGAGGGCGACTGGAAGGTGGACCACGGCGAAGCCATCCCGGGCTGGCCTGCGGGTCAGCGGCTCAAGGGATTGCGGGTTTGAATGAGCGGCAAATATCTCGTTTGCCGCGCATGGGTTAGTTCACACTTTCTGGAATGTCTTCGACGCATCTTCACGCTGCGCGCGCCGGGTTGCACGGCGTTGTCAACAAAGTACAGCTTGCCGGTGCGCGCCAAGGTTTTATTGGCGGGTAGGATAGCGGGTCGCTGGCTTATGGCTGGCGCAATCGTTCGACCGCTTTGGCTAGGGAAGCCGGATCGCCGATAGACAGCACTTCCGTCCCCTTGCGAATCCGTCCAATCAGACCCGCAAGCACCGTGCCCGGACCCAGCTCCAGGAACAGATTGCAGCCGAGCCGGTCGATCATGTATTCCACCGATTGCGTCCAGCAAACGGTGCCTGTGACCTGTTCGGTGAGGGTCCGGCGGATCTCGTCACAATCGTCCGTCGGCCGGGCGTCCACGTTGGAGATGACCGGAAAGGCGGGTGGCTGGAGCACGACGTGCATGAGGGCCGCGCCGAGTTGCTCGTAAGCCGGGTCCATCAAGCGCGAGTGGTACGCGCCTGCGACGTTGAGCATGGAGGCTTTGCGGATGCCGCGCTCCTTGGCCATGGAAACGGCGAGGGCGACACGCTCGGCCTCGCCGGAGATGACGATCTGGCCAGGGCAATTGAGGTTGGCGATGTCAACCTCGGTCTCGGCGGCCAGGTCCCGCACGCTGTTCTCGTCCGCGCCGATGAGCGCGGCCATCGCGCCCGTGGTCGCATGGCAGGCTTCCTCCATGAAGCGTCCGCGGGCCTCGACCAGCTTGAGGCCCGTGGCGAAGTCAAAGGTGCCAGCGGCGGCGTGCGCGGTAAACTCGCCCAGGGAAAGCCCGGCGGTAGCCCTTACGGAGAGGGGGGCGGCGAGTGCCGTGTTCAGAGCCGCCAGCGTGGCCAGACCATGGACGTAGAGCGCCGGTTGACAGTTGGCGGTGGCAGTAAGTTCTTCGAGCGGACCCTCGAAGGCCAAGCTGGAGAGTGGTCGGCCGAGAATGTTGTCTGCCTGTTCAAAAATTTGTCGGGCGGGCGCCGATTGGGCAGCGAGGTCACGGCCCATGCCGACGACCTGCGCCCCCTGACCGGAAAAAACGAGTGCGATTTGGTCTGCCATCCCGCAACAAAAAAGAATTTGAGCTTTTGTCAAAAGCGGCAATACTTTGTGCCCTTATGCCGAAATCCGTTGCCCGCCGTAAAACTAAGAAGTCCGCCGCCAAACGTTTCAAGATCACGGGCACGGGCAAGATTCTGTTCTCGCACGGCTCCCGCCGTCACCTCTTGCAGGGCAAGAGCGCCAAGCGTAAGCGCCAGCTCGCCAAGAAGGGTGTCGTTCACAAGACCGACATGCAACGCATCAAAGACTGTCTGCCTTTCGCCTGATTCTTTTCCGCCTCCACCCACCATTTTAGAACGTTATGTCAAGAGCCACCAACGCCCCCGCCAGCCGCGAACGCCGCAAGCGCGTCCTCGACCAAGCCAAAGGTTACCGCGGACGCCGCTCCAAGCTTTTCCGCTACGCGAAAGACGCGACGATGAAGGGCAAATACTGGTCCTACCGCGACCGCAAGACGCGCAAGCGCAATTTCCGGATGCTCTGGATTGCCCGCGTCAATGCCGCAGCCCGCGCGCACGGCATCACCTACAGCCGCTTCATGGAAGGCATCAAAGCCGCGGGGATCACCCTCGACCGTAAGATTCTTGCCGAGCTCGCCGTCAGTGAAGGTGCTGCCTTCGAGGCCATGGTCGGCAAAGCGGTGGAAGCCCTCAAGGGCAAGACGCCGGTGGCTGCCTGAGAAATTTTTCAACCAAGGCTTTCCTTCGCAGGGGAGCCGACCAACCGCGCGGCGGCGAACTCACCATCGTCCGCTGACGCGGTTTCTTTTTGTGATCGATCAACTCGAAACCATTCTCTCCGAAGGAAACACGGACCTCGCCGCCGCAGGCGACGCGACCGCCCTGGAGGCTGTCCGCGTGAAATATTTCGGCCGCCAGGGTTTGCTCGCCCAACTGGGCGAAGGCATGAAGACCGTCTCCAAAGAGGAGCGACCCATCGTCGGCAAGCGGCTCAACGAAGTGCGGCAGGCATTGACAGCTTCCCTGGAAGCCAGGACGCAAGGCTTCACGGTAGTCCGCGATGGGCAAGCATTGGCTGGAATTGACCTGAGCCTGCCCGGGACGTTCCCGGTTCCCCTGGGGACGATGCATCCGTTAACTCAATTGCTTGACCGCTGCGTGGAAATCTTCCGCCGAATGGGTTTCGCGCTCGCCGACGGGCCCGACGTGGACGATGAATGGCATTGCTTTGATGCATTGAATACGCCCGTCGATCATCCCGCCCGCAACGAGCAGGACACCTTCTACCTGCCGGACGGCCGCTTGCTGCGCTCACATACCTCCACGGTGCAAATCCGCACCATGGAAACGCAGGTGCCGCCGGTGCGCATCATCGCCCCCGGGGCGGCGTATCGCCGTGACGAGGTGGATGCCACTCACCTCGCGCAGTTCAACCAATTAGAGGGGCTTTATGTGGACGCGGATGTCAGCCTCGCCGACCTCAAAGGCACCCTCGAATATTTCTTTCGTGAGTTGTTTGGTCCTGGCACGGAAATGCGGTTTCGCCCGCACTTCTTTCCGTTCACGGAGCCCAGCTACGAGATCGACGTGAAATCCAACGCGCTCAAAGGCGGCAAGGAGTGGCTGGAGGTTGCAGGGTGCGGGATGGTTGACCCAGCGGTGTTTCAGGCGGTGAACCGCAGTCGAGGCGACGCGGCGTACGATCCCGAACGTTGCACGGGGTTCGCGTTCGGCTTCGGGCTAGATCGTCTGGCGATGATTCTAACTGGCTTGCCGGACGTACGAATGCTCGTTGAAAACGACGTGCGCCTGCTGGCACAATTCCGGTAGCGAGCAACCTCGCCGCGGCGGCATTCCGTGAATTGCGATCCGATTGCGCGCTGGTACCGCTGGCTGGAATACGCCGGCTTCGGCCGCGCACTGGAGCGGCGGCGTCTGGCGTTCCTGCCGTGCCTGGCCGAATCCCGCCGGGTGTTGATGCTCGGGGAGGGAGACGGCAGGTTTCTCGCCGCTTTCTTGCGCGCGAACCCGGCTGCCGAAGTGGACTACGTCGATGGCAGCGGCAAGATGCTCGCTCTGGCGCGCAACCGTTCTCTCGCGGTGGAGGGCGCTGGCGAGCGGGTGCGCTTCCATCAAGCCGAGGCGTTAGCGTGGCTCCTCGGACGGCCGGCGGGCACGTATGACCTCGTGTGCACGCATTTCTTTCTGGACTGCTTCACCACGGTGGAACTTGGACCACTCGTCGCTGCGATCACTCGTCAAACACAGGGGCACGCCCGCTGGATCGTCTCGGAATTCTGCTATCCGGCGGGCGGTGTGGCGGGTTGGGCAGGGCGCGTGTTCATCACCTCGCTTTACGGATTTTTCCGGGTTGTGACTGCCCTTGCAGTGGATCGTTTGTCAGACTACCCGGATGCTCTCCAGGCCGCCGGGTTCCGGTGCACAGAGCGCGAGATCGCCGCGGCGGGATTGCTCGTCTCGGAGTCTTGGGAGCGTTTGTAGCGGGCGCGGAAGTGCCCATCCTGACACGGTTTTTGCGTTTGACGCCCCGGGCGGCGGGCAGTTACATTCCGCGGCCCCTGGAGCGTCTTACCGCAGCAGGCACCGCCGTTTGGCCTACGTTGAAATTTCCGCCGCGCCGACTGCCCGCCTCGGCAGGCCCGGCCGGTCCGGCGTAGGTCCTTTTTACTTTATGGAGAATCAACTCGCTTACGTCCTCATCACCCCGCACTCGATCCGCAAGTCTCGGACGGGTCCGATCCTCTCCCGGTTGCTCTCGCGCAGCGGGTTGGAGCTTGTGGGGGCCTGGATGTTCGCACCCAGCCAGGAGTTGGCCGAGGCTTATGCGCAGACGGCTGTCACCGAGGACCCGAATCCGCGCCACCGCGCCACACAGGGATTGATTCAAGATTATATCCGCACGCAACTCGCGCCGGCTGGGGACGGACGCCGCGTCCGTTGTTTGCTCCTGGTGTTCCGCGGTCAGGAGGCGGTGAGCCGCATCATGAACACCGTGGGTCATATCGTCCACGAGCGCACCAGTGCCGAGACGATCCGCGACACCTACGGTGATTACATCGCCAGTGCATCGGGCAACGTGACCTACTTCGAACCCGCTGTGCTCGCGGCCCCGACGGCACAGGCAGTGGAAAGCGGTTTGAAACTATGGGCAGCCTATTCCGACCATGACGGCGGCATTCTGGACAACGTCATCCTATTCCCGGCGGAAGCGAACGTGGAAAAGACGCTCGTACTCATCAAACCCGACAATTTTCGCTTCCCTAACGCCCGGCCGGGTGGGGTGATCGACCTGTTCTCCCGGACCGGGCTCAACATCATCGGCTTCAAGGTGCTGCGCATGAGTGTGGCGCAGGCCGAAGAATTCTATGGGCCGGTGCTCGAAGTGCTTCAGGACAAACTTCGAGGCACCAGCGGCAAACGCGCGCGTCTGGCGGTCGAACAGGAACTCGGGTTTCCGCTCAATGCCAAAACCGAGCACCAGTTGGGCGAACTGCTCGGGCCGATCAGTGGTCGCAACAATTGGGAGGAACTCGTCCAATTCATGAGCGGCAGCCGCCCCGATAAATGTACGACCGAGGAACAGCGCCAGCGGCCCGGCAGCGAGCAATGCGTGGCGATTGTCTACCAGGGTGTGGATGCCGTGCGCAAGATCCGCGAGGTCCTCGGACCGACTGACCCGAGCAAGGCACCTCCCGGTTCCATTCGCAGGGAGTTCGGTGAGACGATCATGGTCAACGCGGCCCACGCGAGCGACTCCAAAGAAAATGCCGTGCGCGAGATGAAAATCATCCGGATTGAGGAAAATAACTTCCGCGCCTTGATTGAAGGCACCTATCGCGGTTAGGTAACGGCCCGCCCATTCTGCAACCATCCTGATTTTAGAATATCCCTCTGCCATGGAACTCTCCGAACGCGCCACCAGCCTTTCGCCCTCTCTGACGCTGTCGATTGACAGTAAGGCGAAATCCATGATTGCCAGCGGCCAGGACGTGTCCGGCTTCGGTGCGGGCGAGCCCGACTTCGATACGCCCGAACACATCAAGGCTGCGGCGATTGCCGCCCTGCAAGCCGGGTTTACAAAATACACGCCCAGCAGCGGGCTGCCCGAGCTGCGCCAGGCCATCGCCGACAAGTTCAAGCAGGACAACGGGCTCAACTACAAGGCGTCGCAGGTGATCGTCAGCAATGGTGCGAAACACTCCTGTTTCAATGCCGTCATGGCTACCTGTCAGGAAGGCGACGAGGTGCTCATCCCGTCACCTTACTGGCTGAGCTACCCTGAGATGGTTCGACTCGCCGGGGCCGAACCGGTGTTCGTACCGACCCGCGAGGAAAACGGCTGGAAGATGACAGCCGAGGATTTCGAGAACGCGATGACTCCCCGGACAAAGATGATCATCATCAACAGCCCCGGTAATCCGACGGGTGCGGTGTACACGCGGGAAGAACTCGAAGCCATCGCGGCAGTTGCCGTCGAGGAAGAAATCTTGATCCTCAGCGACGAGATCTACGAAAAACTTGTCTACGACGACGCGGAACACATCAGCATCGGTTCGTTGAGCCCTGAGGTCCATGACCTGACGATCACGATCAACGGGTTCAGCAAAGCCTACGCGATGACCGGCTGGCGCCTGGGGTATCTCGGAGCACCGGATGCAATTGCCAAGGCAATTGATTCGCTCCAGAGCCACAGCACGTCAAATCCGTGTTCATTCGCGCAGAAGGGTGCGCTCGCAGCACTTCAGGGGGATCAGCAGCCTGTCTCCGACATGCGTGACGAATTTAACGTGCGACGTGACTACATGTTCGACCGCCTTTCAAAGATGTCCAACACCAGTGTGGTAAAGCCTGCGGGCGCTTTCTACATGCTGGTGAACATCGGCAAGCTCGGCCTCAACTCGACGAACTTTTCGGACCGGCTATTGAGCAAGGCAGGGGTAGCGGTGGTGCCGGGGGTAGCTTTCGGCGATGACCGGACGATCCGTCTGAGCTACGCAACCAGTTTGGACATCATCAAGCGTGGATTAGACCGTTTCGAAGATTTTTGCCGCAGCGTTTGATCGGGTCTGCATTGCTCGGTTGCACACCGCCGGTGTATTTGACGAAGCAGCTAATCAGGAGGGCTGACGAACGACGTTTTCGCTTGCCGAACGGGAACACAAATGCATAGTGTGTGCCGATCTTGGACGCACTTCGGCGAAGTGACAGGGCAGCGAAATTTCTTTCGCGCGGTTAGCTCAGTGGTAGAGCGCTTGCTTCACACGCAAGAAGTCGCAGGTTCGAACCCTGCATCGCGCACACCTTGAACCGCTAGGGAAGGTGCTATTTGCAGCAGCTTTGTGCGCAATTAATCTAGCTGGTGCGTCGGGATCGGCTTCTCGCTGCTTGCTGGGAACAGGTTGAAATATTCCACGCATTGTGGGCGGCGGCGGCGATTTTGATAATTGGTTCACTTGGCCTTGATCGAGTTACCTATCTCTATCGGCTCGATAGATGTGGCCTTGCCATATAGCGGGCATCCGAGTGGGTTAACGGTGCAACCGATCCGCGATTTACAAGGCAAAGCAATCCAGTGGGGCTCTGCCGCCCGATGCTACGTGTCTGCGCCAACCTTTTTCGTTCATGCAAAAACCCCTGTTCCGCTCCAACGTGCCCGATTTCCCGACCTCCGGCAGAACTACCCGAAATCATTTCTATGCAGCCTTTGCGCTGATCGGACTAATTCTCTCCCCGACAGGGCGCGTCTCGGCCCAAGCCCCCAGTAGCGTCAGTACGGCGACGGCGACCGAAAATCCGCTCCTGATCGAAAGCAGCCTGCCCTACCACTTGCCACCGTTCGACAGGATCAAGGACACGGATTTCGAGCCAGCCTACGCGCAGGGCATGGTTGAGCATCTTAAGGAGGTCGGAGCTATCGCCAATAGCACGACAAATCCCACTTTCGAGAATACGATTGTGGCCCTCGAGCGCTCGGGTTTGCTGCTCGAGCGCGTGGAGCGCATCTTTTCCAACCTTGCCGGTGCCAACACGAACCCTGCAATCCAGAAGATCGAAAGCGTGATGGCTCCCAAACTCGCCGCGCACACGGACGAGATCCACCTCAATGCTGCCCTGTTTGCCCGTATCCAGTCGCTCTACGACCATCGTGACCAGCTCGGACTCGACTCCGAGGCCAAGTACCTGCTCGAACGCTACGAAAAGGATTTTGTGCGAGCTGGTGCCAAGCTTTCGGATGCTGACAAGACCAAGCTCAAAGCGATGAACTCCGAGCTGGCCACGCTCCAGACGAACTTCAATCAGGACGTTCTCAAGGAGAAGAACGCTGATTCCACCGTGGTTTCCGACCGCGCGCAACTTGCCGGGATGTCCGATTCGGAAATTGCCGCTGCCCAGGCCGCCGCCAAGGCGGACAAGCAAGAAGGCAAATTCGTCATCCGTCTGCTCAACACAACCGATCAGCCGTCGCTAACATCCATCCAAGCTCGGGCCCTGCGCCAGCGGTTCATGGAAGCCTCACTCGCTCGCAACAGCCACGGCGGAGATTTCGATGATCTCGCAACCGTCTCTCGCATCGCCAAGTTGCGCGCGGAACGGGCTGTCTTGCTGGGATACCCCAACCACGCCGCTTACCAGCTGGAAGATCAAACCATTGGCAGTGTGGAGGCAGTCAACAAGTTGCTCGCTGATTCCGCCGCGCCAGCCGTCGCCAACGCCCGTAAAGAAGCGGCTGACATGCAGAGCATCATCGACCAGGAAAAAGGGGGGTTCGCGGTGGCTTCTTGGGACTGGGACTTCTACTCCGAAAAGGTCCGCAAAGCCCGCTACGATTTCGACCAATCGCAGCTCCGTCCGTACTTTGAGTTGAACCACGTGCTGCAGGATGGTGTCTTCTACGCCGCCACACGGCTCTACGGCATCACCTTCAAGGAACGCCACGACCTGCCCGTCTATCAGCCGGATGTGCGCGTCTTCGAGGTGTCCGATGCCAATGGTGCTCCCCTGGCTCTTTTCCTCGCGGATTATTACGCCCGCCCGTCCAAACGTGGCGGCGCGTGGATGAACGAGTACGTCACGCAGTCAGGTTTGCTTGGTGACAAACCGGTGGTCGCCAATCACCTCAACATCTCGAAACCAGCGGCAGGCGAGCCGACGTTGCTGACGCCCGACGAAGTGCGCACGATGTTCCATGAGTTTGGTCATGGACTGCACGGCATGTTTTCACACGTCACCTACCCGCGGTTTTCCGGCACCAGCGTGCCGCGCGATTTCGTGGAGTATCCGTCGCAGTTCAACGAGATGTGGGCGGTGTACCCGGAGGTGGTCAAAAATTACGCCAAGCACTACCAGACGGGCGAACCAATGCCTCAGGCGCTGCTCGATAAGATGTTGGCCGCCCGGAAGTTTAATCAGGGCTTCATGACCACCGAATATCTCTCGGCTTCGTTGCTCGACCAGGCTTGGCACCAGCTCAAACCGGCGGATGTGCCGACGGACGTGCTTGGCTTTGAGGCGGCGGCGCTCACCAAGGCAGGCGTGAACTTTGCGCCGGTACCACCCCGTTACCGCACTCCTTACTTCTCGCACGCGTTCGGGGGCGGCTATTCGGCCGGCTACTATTCCTATTTCTGGAGCGAGGTGCTGGCGGCGGACAGCGAAGAATGGGTCCTGACGCACGGCGGCCTTACCCGGGAGAACGGTGACCGGATCAGGCGCACGCTGCTTTCGCGCGGCGGGAGCGCGGATGCGCTGGGATTATTTCACGACCTCACCGGCGGCGCCCCGGATGTGGGACCACTGCTCAAGCGGCGCGGCCTCGAAAACGCAGCAACTCGGTGACGCAGTCACCGCCTTGCGGCGGCGTCCCGTGCCGGACGAAAATGGATGTTATCCGCGTCGGCATGATGTAACGGTGCGTATGCGAAGCTTTCTGTTGTGTCTTCTCGCAGTGGTGGTATGGGCTCCGGCGACCGGGTGGGCAGAGCAGCCATTTCGCTTTGATTCCTCTCCGGGTAAGCTACCCAAGAATGTTGTACCTACCCTGTACGACTTGGCGGTGACGCCAGACATCGAGAAGAGGGCGTTCGTAGGTCATGAAGCGATTGACGTAGACGTAAAAACGTCCACAGACCGCTTCGTGCTTAACGCGAAGGATCTCGTCATCGACTCGGTTGAACTAGCATGGAAAGAGGCGGATGAGCGCGCCACTTTCCATCCGGCCGTCACTATGGACGCCGCCCGGGAGACTTGCACGCTGGTCTATCCATCGGAAATCCCCACGGGTACTTACCGCCTGAGCCTCCACTTCACGGGCAAGATCAATCAGGATGGCGCGGGTCTTTTTGCCTCCACTTACACGGGTGCCGACGGCAAGCCTGAAACCGTGCTCTGTACCCAGATGGAACCCGCCGACGCACGGCGTCTGTTCCCGTGCTGGGATGAACCGGCCTTCCGGGCGAAATTCCGTGTCAGCGTGGAACTGACCGGAAGCCAGAAGGATTTGGTGGCCATTTCGAACATGCCGTTGGAAACATCCGCGCCGGTGGGCGACGGCCAGCGGCGTACCTTCCAAACAACCCCGCCGATGGCCAGCTACCTCGTCATGCTGGCAGCCGGTAATTTCGAGGTGCTCAGTGGAGAAGCGGACGGTACGGCGATCCACGTGATTGCCGCCAAGGGCCGTGGAAAGTACGGTCAATACGCGCTGGAAACCGCGCAGAAACTGCTACATTTCTACAACGACTACTTCGGAGTCAAATTCCCGTTGCCAAAACTCGACCTCCTTGCTGTTTCGGGTGGCAGTTCGTTCGGAGGGGCGATGGAAAACTGGGGAGCAATCACGTTCGCGGAACCGGCCTTGCTCTACGATCCTGCGGCTTCTTCTCAGAGCCATCAAGAACGGGTTTTCGAGGTCATCGCTCACGAAATGGCGCACCAGTGGTTCGGCGACCTTGTCACGATGGGTTGGTGGGACAATCTTTGGCTCAACGAAGGGTTTGCCGAATGGATGGGCGAATCCGCTGCCGACCACTTCAATCCAAGCTGGCAGTATTGGGAGAACATCGCTGGCAACAAAGACTATGCGATGACCTCCGATGCGCGCGCCACCACACACCCCATCCAGCAGCCCGTAGTCGATGAAATGGACGCGGTGCGTGCCTTCGACGAAATCACTTATAACAAGGGGCAGGGGTTCATCCGTATGTTGGAGAACTACCTGGGACCGGAAAAATTCCGTGCTGGGCTTCGCCACTACATGAAGGCGCACGCCTATGGCAACACGACCACAGCTGATTTGTGGGCCGCGTTGGAGGAAGCGAGCGGCCAGCCAGTCAGCGCGATTGCTGCCGGGTGGACAGAGCAGCCGGGATTTCCGCTGATCAGCGTGCACCGCGACCGGTCCCAGCCGGACGAGATCAAGCTCGGGCAGCAGCGTTTTACCGTGCATGATCCGCACGCCGCGCCTTTGCACTGGAAAGTGCCGGTGACTTACGTCGATGTGAGCACGAGCAAGGAGAACAGCTTGTTACTCGATGCTGACACCACCGTGGCTACCTCCGGTTCCGCTGGTCCATTCAAGTTTAACGTTGGTGGCACCGGCTACTACCGCACCTCCTACGACGAGGCGTCGTTGCGCCCGCTGCTGGCACGGTTCAACGACCTTGAAGCGCCTGACCAGAGTAACTTACTCCGCGACGCTTGGGCCGCCGCTCATGCAAATCTTGGACCTATTACTGCTTACCTCGCCATGGTCAAGACACTGCGGCCCGAAGAAACGAATCCGCTCGTCTGGGCCCAGGTCTGTGCGGCAGCCAGATCCATTGACGACCTCTACGTGGGCGGAGACCCGGTGGCGCGCCAGGCTTGGCGCACGGCCATGGTTGCCATTCTGCGCCCCGTGTTCGTGCATTACGGTTGGCAGCCCCTTCCAAACGAAGGCGCTCCGGCCAAAGAGTTGCGGGCCATCCTGATCGAACGGCTCGGCTTCTTTGGCGACCCGTTGGTGGTCGGTGCCTGCAAGGAACGTTTCGCCGCGTTCCTCAGTGACCCAAGTGCGTTGCCGCCCGATATCCGCCGCGCGGTTTGCGATGTGGTGGGCCACACAGCGGATGCCGCCGTTTACGACGAGTTGACCGCGCTGGTTGGCAAAGCATCAAGCGACGAGCAGAAGGGGCTTCTCTACGGCGCGCTCGCGGGTGCCACCGATCCTGCCCTAGCGCAAAAAACCCTGGCGCTCGCCGCTCATGAGGCAACTCCGAGCAACTTCATGAGTGCATTGCTCAGGGGAGTAGCCACAGCCGGAGAACAGCCGGACATGGTGGTGCAATTCATTCGCGCTAACCTCGGCAAACTAGTCGTGAAAGTCTCACCGATGGCAAAAAACATGATTGTGCCGGGTGCTTATGCCACTTTCCACGATGCTGCGCGCGCCGACGAGCTGGAGAGGTACGCAAAAGAGTCCGGTGCGGCGGCTGACGCGACCCAAGTTAAAAAGTCCGCTGAAACGATTCGCGCCGAGTCCGACTTCAAAGCGCGTGTGCTGCCCGAAATCAGCCGTTGGACGCGAGAAAATTGAAGGGTCGAGTGCAGAGCAGAGGATAAATTCACCGTTGCGTCGGAAGTAAGAAGCGGGGTCAGTCCGCTGTTAAGACCAGCGAATCCGCTGAACCGTGTGAGGACATGTTGTTGTTGGACAACAAGACTTTCTTACGTGGTTCGCCGTCGCTGCTAACCGGTACAAACCAGTAGAAGCGTTCCGCTGAGTCGTCTGACCCTCTTTGCGCACCGGCGACGACGGCGAACTCACCGTCTGGCGGCACATCGAAAGTAAAGCGGCCTTGCATGTCCGTCATAGTCTTAGCTACCGACGGAGGCAGGTCCTTGAGGTAGAAGTCCCCGGACAGAAGGTCCTCCCGCTCCTGCAACAAACCATAGTAGGCATTCGCCGCCTCTTCGCGTCCTCTTCGCGCGTCGCTACTAGCCTGTTCGAGGGCACGCCGGTTTTCGGCTCCGCCTCGGACATAGGCATCGAAGGCAAGGTCGGCCGCTTTGCGCGACTGATCTTTCTGCGCTTCGGCGGCGAGGATTTGCTTCTTCAATTCCTCGAATCTTGCACCAGCCTCCACTCCCCGTTTCTCCAGATAAGGTTTGAGCAACGCCAGCGGATACAACCGGACTTCTACAGACGACGGCTCGTAATTGATGCCGTTTTTGGCTGCAATGAAAATTTGCCCTTCGATCTCACGGTGTGGCACCGGTGCGGCCGGAGTTGGCTCGGGAGGGGTTACAACCGACTCTTTCGAAGCGCTATCCTCCACCGCAGGATCGGCGACCGGTTTCAACGGCGGCTCTGGCGTCGCCACAGCCTTAGTGACCGCCGGAGTGGTCGGCTGCATTGGCTTTGCCACGATCACTGGCGGTGCCGCCGGTTGGACAACCGGGGATTGAGCGGCCGGACCTGCCGTTTGGACTGCCGTGTTCTGCTTGGCTACGTGCACAAAGGCGCCTCGCTGTCTGCCCCAAAGTCCTGCGATGCAAAGAGCCACCGCCACCGCACTAACTGCTAGCGGTAGCTTCCACCAGGCGAAGGGCAGTTGCCGTCCCGCGATGTGTTCGATGATGCGCAGGCGGGGTTCGTTGAGCCGCGTCGGGGTGAAAGGGGTGGCTGTCCGGGACTCCGCCAACCCCTGACCGGAAATCGGCTGCTGCGCCGCGAGAAGTCCAGCGATGGTTGACCATTCCGTGCTATTTTCGGCCAAGGCGAGGTCGGCCGACTCGAAGATGCCGATCCGGACGCTTTCGCGGACCTGAAATTCTGTGTAAGGGCCGAAAGCCACACCCTCGCGCGCGAGATAAAATGTCATGGGATTTGTTCCCGGATCGAGTTAGAGAGGGAGGTCGGAGGTTGTGCTTTATGCTGTGATGATATTCCCACGGGCGAAACCTTGCACCGTTGATCGGTCTGGCTGGAAACATCAGCATGTTCGTCGACACGAAACACGGCGGGGGGGCCCGACGTGGGAAAGATTACTCTATCTAGTCGGTGTTGTCGCTCGTGGGCTTTTTGTGCATCCTACTTTTTTGGGCCGCTACGTTGCTCATTTTCTGCGGCAGCCCCGGCTTTACGCCGTTGCAGATTTATTCCATGTTCTTCCGGTAGCCTCCGCTCACCGGCCAGGCTTGATCTTGCTCCTTTGAACCTCCTCATCGAAAAGGTCTCGAAAACGTTCGGCACCCACCGCGTGCTCAACCGCATTTCACTAGGGTTCGAGGCGGTGCAGACCCTCGTGTTGATCGGTCCGTCCGGTGGTGGTAAGTCAACGTTGCTGCGAATTCTGGCCGGCCTGGAATATCCTGACGCGGCACCGTCCTGCCGGGTGGTGATCGACGGCGACCCGGTCGTGTACCGCGAGGACGCGCTCGCCCGCCATCGCCGCACCGTTGGCACGGTGTTCCAAGCGTACAACCTGTTCCCGCATCTCGATGCACTGCGAAACGTGACGCTTCCGCTGGAGAAGGTGCATCGGCTTTCTCCGGCAGAGGCGCACGATGTCGCCATGGCTTCGCTCCGGCGTTTCCGGCTGGCTGAACACGCCGGCAAACGGCCGGCGGAACTCAGCGGCGGCCAGCGCCAACGCGTCGCCATCGCGCGCGCCATCGCCATCAAACCGAAACTGCTATTTCTTGATGAGCCTACCAGCGCCCTCGACCCAGAGATGACTGGCGGCGTGCTCGAAATCATCGAGGAACTGCGCGAGGAGGGGCGGGATTTCGTGTTGGTTACACATGAGATGGGGTTTGCGCGGCGGGTGGCTGACCAGGTAGCGCTACTGGCCGACGGGCGCATCGTGGAATCCGGGCCCGCCGAGCAGGTTTTCGACGCTCCGGCACAGAAAACGAGCCAGGAGTTCTTTGCCCGGGTGCTACGGTATTGATCGCGTATTCCAATCACGGCAGAATCTTCGCTTTGAGCGGGACCGCTTTCGGGTAATCATGCCCTATCACCAACCCTATTGAAACGGGGGATATCCCCCATTTATCCCGATGAAAAAGCGCGCCTTCGACGGCACGGGCCGAACCATTTCCGAAGTCGGCTTGGGTTGCTGGCAGCTCGGGGGCTCGGATTGGGGCAACCTGGACGACCACACGGCCTTCGAAATCCTCAACCGCGCGGCGGAGGAAGGAGTCACGTTCTTCGACACGGCAGATGTCTACGGCGGTGGCCGCAGCGAAACATTGATCGGCCAGTTCCTCAAGGATCACCAAGGCGGAGGAGGGCTGTTCGTCGCCACCAAACTCGGCCGCGGTGGCGACCTGTATCCAGACAAGTACACGGAAATGAGCGTGCGTGCCGCTACCGAGGCTTCGCTGCAACGTTTGGGAGTTGAGGCGCTCGACCTCACCCAGCTCCATTGCGTCCCGGTCGAGGTTCTCCAGCGGGGTGAGATTTTCGGGTGGTTGCGCCGCCTGAAGGCCGAGGGCAAGATCAAAAGCTTCGGTGCGAGCGTCGAAACCGACGACGAGGCATTGCTTTGCCTGGAGCAGGAAGGGCTGGCCTCGCTACAAATCATCTTCAATCTTTTGCGGCAAAAACCGGCGGTGCGAGTTCTGCCCGAAGCCCACAAGAAGAATGTGGCTATCATCGTGCGCCTGCCGCTCGCCAGCGGGCTCCTGAGCGGCAAGTTGCACAAAGACAGCCGTTTTACCGAGAACGACCACCGGCAGTACAACCGTGATGGTCAGGCGTTTAACGTCGGCGAGACGTTCGCCGGTCTGCCTTTCGAGAAAGGCGTCGAACTGGCGGAACAACTCCGGTCCCTGGGACCTCCGAAGATGAGCATGGCACTCTGGACGCAACGCTGGATTTTGGACCACGAAGCCGTCACGGTCATCATTCCCGGTGCGAGCCGCTCCCAACAAGCCGGTGAAAACGCCGAAGTGGCTGACCTTGCGCCGCTAGGGACGGAGTTGCATGAAAAGCTGGCCGCGTTTTACCGGGATCATGTCGCCGCCGAAATTCGCGGCCCTTATTGAACCGCATGGAA
>CAXTVY010000072.1:0-4954 GCA_964247665.1 uncultured Chthoniobacterales bacterium
CCTCAGAACATCACCCCGGACCACGAGAGCCGGATCTGGGTCAACGTGGGCGGCGCGGGCGATCACCAGAAAACCTGGGCGTTCGATACGGCTGCGGGCCAGTGGCAGAGCTTCGAGAGCACGCAGGCGGCCTACCTTGCCGTCCGGGAGCGGCCGCCGCACTTTCTGACGGGCCGCATGTTCGACATCGACCCGCAGTACAGCGCGGATCGCCAGCGCATCGCCTACCGTGCCGGAGCGGCCTACGTCCTTTATTACGATGGGTCGTCCTGGCAGCGGCTCAACCGCTTCCAGATCACCGGCAAGAACGACGACAACGCAGTAGGACCACCCTGGTTCGATGCCGGGGGGCATCTTCGCGTCAACCTCCGGCCCGGGATGAGTTGGCGTAGAGATGACACGGGAAAATGGTCGCAAATGCCTTTTCAAAGCCGTTACCCGACCGACATCTGGAGCGAGCATTCCAACAACCGCGCCGAGCATCCCTCACCGCCAGAAGGTTGTGTGACGACCCAGCCGGACTCCATCGTCGTGGACAATCTGGGTACGTTCTGGCTGACCTGGCAGCAGGCGCTGTACAAGTGCGTTCCCGGCCGTTGCGTCAAGGTGTTCGGAGCGGACGAGATCAACCCGTTCGTCTCGGGGCGGCAGCTCCGCGAAGCGTTCGTTGATGCCCGTGGCAACGCCTTCCTGCTCACCGCCTCAGCCGCGACGAATGCCTTCATCGTCAAACCAAGATCCCCTGTTCCACGCACCGTGCTCACCGTCGAGCCCGTCGGGGCGGATTCGGTGAAAGTGCGACTGCGCGCTGAAGCCGGGCAGCCCGTGCAGTTCCGCTGGCGGCTGGACGATGGGCCGTGGGGATCCACGGCGGAGGACACGTTGCCGCTCGAGAGTCTGCCCGCTGGAAGCCACAGGGTTGTCGTCTCCGGCGTAGACGCGGAATTGCAAATCGAAGCCCCACCGGTCACGGCGGCCTTCGACATAAAGATCGACCCCGAACTACAGATCAAGAGTCTCATTGCCCAGCTGTCCGATCCCGATTACGCCCGGCGCAAGGCTGCGGTTCGGGCTTTGGCTCTGCAACCTGACCGCGCCTCTACCGCTTTGCACGACGCACATGGAACGGCCGGTGGAGACGCACAGTGGTGGATCGACGCAGCTCTGGAACAAATTGAGGCAAACAGAAAGACCGCTGCTCCCAAGGACGGTTCCGCCCTCTCCGAGGACAGGAAGTAAGCCCGACCTGGTGGACGTGATGGCGGCCACCTTAACCCTCTGAACAGTGGGAACCTGTTCTCAGGACTCGTGGCCTGCCCGCAGAACACTGGACCGTCGTCCTGCCGTGCCATCCCCACGCCGCTGCCTGCGGGCACGGCAAAACCGCAGTAAAATGGTTCATCCCCATGAGACTGAAACGAACCATCAGCGAGGCAGAATTTGCCGACGCCATCCGCCATGTGCGGATGCCTTCCAAGCTCACCCTGGAAATGGCTCACGCCGATCTGGTCCAGGGGATCAATCAGGCCGAGATCGCCTGGAAATTCAACCGCACCAAAGGCACGGTCTCTCAAGCGTCAAAACGGGTCTGGCGTGGCTTCCTCAAGAGCAAAGGATACAAGGAGGTTCAAGTGGTGCTGTCGGACGTGCGGGCGTTCATCGCCAGTGGCTGGCATAAGGAAGCCCTGTACGAACTCAACCACGGCACCAAGATGCCGGAAAAACGCGACCGAAGAAAGGACCGGTCATCTCGGAAGGCAGAGGTTTAATAAGATGCGCGGCGTTGGTGATCCACGAGGGATGATCAATGGGCAGGCTGCACCTGACTGTGCCCGTAAACGGGGGCAAGAAAACTGTTCACCGTCGTCTGGAACTTGGCGGGTTCGTCCGCGGGCACACTGTGGCCGGAGTGCTCAAAGATAACGAGGGTTGCGCCAGGAATCTTCTGCGCGATCAACTCGGCCCCGGCGGGCACCGTGACCTGATCGTAGCGCCCCTCGGTGACCAGCGTGGGCACATGGATGGAGGCAAGCCGATCCCGCACGTCGTAGGCGGGCAGGTTCTTGGAGAATGCCCAGTCATGCGTCTCCGCATGGAAAATCGGCGGGAAGTGATGGGCGGGCGCGCTCGCCTTCTCGTCGGCCGGCAGTGCCTGGCCCGGCGGCGGGGCGAAGACGCGTGCGAACTCCTCGAACCCGATCTTGAGGTCCTCGTCATCGCGTGCCTGTCCCGCCCACATGCGCTTCTGCCGCTCGTCGTCCTCGGGCGGGACGGCTTTGAGCGCGGCCTCCAAGCCGTGCTGGATGGTCGAGGGACCTTCCGCACTCGCTCCCCGCAAGATCACCGCATCGAGGTGCTCGGGGTGGCGCAAGGCATACTCCAGGGAGATGAAGGTGCCGTACGAGCCACCTGCGAGCACGAACTTGTCCGCGCCGGCCCAACGGCGGAGCGCATCGATGTCCTCGACCCACCGGGCGTGCGTGTAGGGCGCTTGCAGGTCGCTGACCCCGCTGCCGCGCGCATCAAAGACGAGTACCCGGTAGCGGTCGGCCAGGAACCCGAAGGACGCTTCCGGCTCCAGGTGGCTGCTTACCCCTGGCGCGCCGTGGTGGGCGATGAGCAGCGGCTTGGCCGGATCGTCGCCGAGGACCTTGACCCAGAGCTTGGCCCCGTCGTCCATGGTCACCTGCGCCACGGTGTCGTGCCGGCCGGCGGTCGCATCGGTCACGAAGGTCTCGGGCACCGGTGCGGCTGCCCCGGCAGACGAAGCCAGGATGCCCGCGAGGATCGTACAGGCGGCCAAAACACGAAGAAATCTGAACTTGCACCGATGCCCGCCGGGTCGGCCGACCGGCCCTACCACCTCGTGCTTGAACTCCCCTTCGGTCCGTCCGCGAAACTGGTCTCGTGATGTGATCATGTCCGTGCTACTTCCTCGCCGTACTCTTGCTGCTCATCGACCCCGGGCCAAGCTCATTTTGCCTACCGGGGTCTTTGCCACGTGGAAAAAGGTGGTCTCCGGACATCGAATCTGGCGCGAGAGGAGAAACGGTCGTGGTCGTGAACCGCCCGCGTCACGTCGGGCTGGAAAATCGGGCTCTGTTCTGCTCTGCTTGCCTCGCCCTCTATGCACGACGAACCCTGGCTGATCGTGGACACCGAGACCGATGGCGTGATGACGCCCATCCACGCCGTGGAGATCGCCGCCCAGCGCATGCGCGGCTGGCGGCGGGAGGGTGAGCCTTTCAGTATCCTGCTCAACCACGATGTGCCCATCGATCCCGGGGCGGAGGCAGTGCATGGCTACTCCCGGGCATACCTCCGCCGCCACGGTGCTCCGCCGTTGGAAGCGCACGCCGCGTTCTACGAATATGCGGGTAATCTTCCGATGGTGGCGTACAACCTCTCCTTTGACTGGAACCGGGTGCTGGAGCCCGAATATGCCCGGCTGGGTGTGCCCATCGCTGGAAGGCGCGGCTTCTGTGCCTTGACGCTCACCCGGCGGGTGGTCAAGGAAGTGAGCAACTACCGCTTGGAGACGATCAAGAATCACTTTGCTCTACACACGGGGCGATCCCACCGGGGACGCAACGACGTGGAAACCACGGTGACTCTCCTGGAGCGGATCGTCTCACCGAAACTCAGCCGCTCCGGCATCCAGGGCTTCCATGCGGTCGCCGCCTTTGCCAAACGGTGCCCGGTCGCCGCCTGCTTGGCGCACATCCATGGAGCAGCACCGGTGGGAATGACGTGAGCAGGGATACACGATAGCTCGTTGGTAGAACCCCGAAGATGAAGCTGACCGGTCAAGTAGGCGATGGGATGATGTTTCTGGCCGCGAACGCGACACTCGATCATGGCTCGCAGCCAGTTCAGAGGCACCCCCTTCGGCAGTCTCGTTAGGAGCTGGTCACGCTGCCAAGTAGGCACTTGAGATCAGACTGTCAGAGCTTGTCCACAGGCAGCCACGCCTCTCAGCTATTTGGAGATAATCTGTCCAGTGTTGAACACGTAAAAATAACGGATGCCATTCGTGTTGTAGTGCCCGGCGTTGTTCGGATCGGGGTAATAGTACACGACAGAGTTCAAGTTGAAATCGTACAGGTAGGGGAACGGGAAGCTCGGGCTCGTGTAGAAAAAGTCGCTGCCGGTGAAGTCGTAGAAGTACACCCCGCTTTTGCCATCGACCGCGTCGAAGACGTACTCGTAGCCCAGATCGAAATGATAGATGTAAGCGGGGTTAGCCAGATAGCTGTAGTACCCGAAGTAGTTGCCGTTCGGGAAGGCCAGGTAGTACACGCCGTTGGCGAGGGCCGTCTCGCCGGTGAAGAAGACCGGGTGCGTTGCGGCGGTCCCGGAGAGCGTCAGCTCGAAAATCGTCCCGTCATTGCCGGAGCCTCCGGTGTCGGTTGTCCCGTAAAAATTGCCGTCGCTTCCCTGTACCAGGGCAGCCTCGGGATAGCCGCCGTCAGCTTCACCAGTGAAGCTGTAGATCGTCGTGACCGTACCCGCCGGTGTGATCTCGAAGACCGCACCGCCGCCATCGGTCCCGCCACCGGTGGTCGTGCCATAGAAGTTGCCGTCGCTGGCCTGGATCAGCGCGCCCATCAGGAACTGATCGCTGCCGCTGAAGCTATACAGGCTCGTGAAACCGCCCGCCGGGGTGATTTTGAACACCGTGCCGGCTCCATTCATGCCGTTGGTTTCGGTCGTCCCGTAGAAGTTGCCGTCGCTACCCTGCACCAGCGCAGCCACGGGGTCGGCACCGGCGTTGGTGCCAAGCGCAGGGAAACTGTACAAGGTTGTGTACCCACCTGACGGGGTGACCGTGAACACCGTGCCGGCACCGTTCCCGCCCAAACGAGTCGTGCCGTAGAAGTTCCCATCGCTTCCCTGCACGACCCCGGCGTCCACTTCCGCCCCCTCGTAGCCATTGCCGAAGCTGTAGAGGGTG
>CAXTVY010000072.1:4989-5674 GCA_964247665.1 uncultured Chthoniobacterales bacterium
CACGCCGGCCGTCGTCAGCTGGAACAGCGTCCCGCCGCCGTAGGTTCCGCCAGCAGATGTCGTCCCGTAGTAATTGCCATCGCTGCCCTGGATCAACGTGCCTTGGGGGGCCTGTCCATCGCCCGGGTAGCCGGTGAAGCTGTGCAGCGTGGTCAGTACCCCGGCAGGCGTAATGCGGAACACCGTGCCGTCCCCCGTGTTGTTGCTATCGACGTAGGTGGATCCGCCCTCCGCGGTCGTCCCGTAGAAGTTGCCGTCACTGCCCAGCAACAACCCGGCTTGAGGAAAGAGGCCATCCGGGCCGCTGAAGCTGTACAGGTTGGTCACCACGCCGGTCGGCGTGATGCGGAACACGGTGCCGTGGCTGTTGGTGTTGGGTCCGCCATCCGATGCGGTTCCATAGAAGTTGCCGTCGCTGCCCTGCACCAGACTGGCCGCGAACTCCTGGCCGCTGGCGGTGGTGTTCTGGGCCAGGGTGGTCAGAGTTCCCACGTTCTGGGCTCGCGCCATCGGCAGCGCAATGAAGAAACACCCAAGCATCAACAGTGCGGAGCGGCCCGAGCGATTGCGTCCGGTCCCCGTACACTGGTGTAATCCGGAAATCCATCCCACCAGCGGGAGCAATGGTCGAAAACACGGGCCGAAAAAAGAATGGAAAGGAGTTGCAAAAGGGTCTAAGGTTCCT
>CAXTVY010000072.1:5687-15636 GCA_964247665.1 uncultured Chthoniobacterales bacterium
GAAAACACGGGCCGAAAAGACGATGGACAGGAGATTGCATAAGGTGTGAATGGTCCTGCGGCGAAGGCTGGTGCAGTCCAGAGCAACCGCTGGTTGATCGAGGCTATCATCAGGACGTCGATTCCGGCAATACTCCGAATGCAGTAGTCGGAACACACGGTTCCGACGGGCAAATTTCCGTGCGGTCCAACTCACCGAGCTGCAGCTGCGCCCATCCATGGATGCGACGGTGCCAGAACGCTGAGGAGGCCGGCTTGACTGCGCCCTCATCCCGGGCTTCCATGCGGTCGCCGCGTTCGCCAAGCGGTGCCCGGTCGCTGCCTGCTTGGCGCACATCCACGGAACAGGACAACAGTGAGGGGCTCGGCACCCGCCGTCAGCTTAATTAACGGGGAAGGTCTTGCCCCAGCAGATCAATCCATGACCCCGGGGAGCCCACGTGGCGCGAAAGTCGGCCCAGAGGAGTTCCTGCCGGCTGCAACCCCATCTGGGCTGGTTGCAGATGAATACGCGCGATGGATTCCAGCCCAAGCCGTAGATGACGACAAAGTGATCGCCGGTGTCGCAGACTTCTCGACCGATGCCGGTGATGATGGGAAAGCCGGCGCGGATCGTTTCACGCACCTTGGCATACGTCAGATCGGTGCGGACTGATACCCCGACCCCGTGGCAACGGAGGGCACGGATGACTTGGGCGTCCGTGGTGCCGTCGAGCGACGGATTGCAGGCCCGATAGAAGCTGCGGAAGCCGGCCTTCGGATGGAACGTTTTCACCACCGCCCAACCGGCCGTGGCCCCACAGGAGTAGCCGTCGAGTTGGGCATACCCGGGAACAGCGAGTTTGTGTTCGCATGCACCGTTACGATCCCCGAACAGATCCGACACCGCGCGTGACCAAGTAGGCCTGACGCGGTGTAGCCCCTCCGCAAAACGCCTGATGAAAACTTCCTGCATGTGGTACCCGCCCGCCGTCACCGACAAATCCCTGTGTTTTGCGCTCGAAACGAGCAGCGATAAAAAAAGGGGCGGCACCATCAGGGTCCGTGATGACATGCGAATCTCATCATGATGATCAGCATTCCCCCCGTGATCGCACTCACCCATCTCTCATAACGGGCGATCAACGGACCCGCTTTCGATGCCTCGACGCGCTCTCCCAGGTCTTGGAGCGTTTCCTTGATGGTCGCTTTCTTCGTCGCGCGTACAGGGACCGGCGGAAGGCCAGCGGGGAACGGTGAGGGCAACGGAGTCACCGCAAGCGGGACCACTTGTTCAAGCGGCAGCCAATTCGGCATCCCCTCGCGCCAAGCCAGGCACGAGCGATCAATTTGGCTGGCCGCTATCATGGCCTGCACCTCGGCCGCCGTGTGGGGGCCAGTTTGTTGCTCGTTCTGTGCGAGGTAAACTTCCATCGGTCAATTTTTTGGTTGCGGGAGCGGGTGAATTCTATCGGCTTAAACACGAGGCGAAAAGCCGTGCCCTTCACGCCATCGCGCGTGGACCAGCGAACCGGCAAACCCCTCCTGCGATGACAGTGCCCACGAGACAGAGCCAGGCTCCGAGGCAACAGGAGTTTTGGTCTTCTTCGAGCGAACGTGCCTCATCAAGCATCCCCGAAACACCGCGTAGGGGGTCACCTTGACTCGCCCCCTGGAAGGTTTGGACAAACAATTGTGCGTTGTCCATCGAATCGGAGCCGCTCTGGAGCCTTGCCAGCTTTGACTTGGCGTTCGTACATCCTCCGATGTTGAAGATCGTTAGTAGTCCGAGGATCAAGGCGATGACACCGCTGACCGTCCGAACCGTTGACGATGAACTGGGAGGACGTACAGAAGCAATGGGGACCTGGGGTTGTGGCCGAACGCTTGCAGGTACAGGGGGCAACCCGGCAGGCGGACGGGGCGGTCCTTGAGGCAACGGCGGCGGGGCGGGCCGCGGCGGCAGCGTGATCACCTGTTCGAGCGGCAACCACTCCGCTAACCCTTCCCGCCAGGCCAGATCGCTCCGCATGGTCTGACCAGAACTCACCATGGCGCGTACCGCTTCCTCGCTGAGGGGGCCGGTTTGTTGTTCTCCGGTCTGGAGGTAAATTTCCATGTTAAACGGTGATGGTGGTAGCTTCGGGAGCGGTCGCGTAAAGGTTGATTTCCCGTTGCAGCAGCCAGAGCGCGCTGCCGCTTAGCACGGCACTGACCACGAAGCTGAGGAAAAAACTGTCGATGACGAAGCCCGTGAGGAGGCAGAGCACGCCGAGCACCAGGACGATGGTGCCGAGCGACTCCTGGCGACGGGCCTTGCCGTTCGCTTTCCCGTGCCGTTCGAGGTCGTAGGCCCAGAGCACCATCACGACCACAAGGACCAGACCAAGGGTGACGATGCCCAGGATGAGCAGCGCCGTGAACTCCATCCGCTCCCTGCCCGTGATCGCTTTGAGGTCACGCGATTGGAGGGGAATCAGATAGAAGAAGTAAAAGGACAGGGTGAGCCCCATCATCCTCACGTACTGCTCGAAGGGCAGGTAGCGCGGATGGCCGATACGCGCGTTTGCCTCGGTGGACGCCGGCACCATGAGGACGGTGGTGCCGGGGAGCTTGAGCAGTCGGGCGGCGGGAACCCACTCCGGATCACCAATGGCCGAGACGAGTGTGTCGGCACGGACGATCTTCTCGGTGTGTAGACGCTGGATGGTCGCCGCGTCGAACGGTCCGACTGGCTGATCGGCGGCATCCAAATAATAGTAGCGGGCCTCGTCTTGGACCGGAACCGGCGCAGCAGGAATTTCCTTGGAGAGCACCATGGCCAAAGGCTGCCAACCCTTTTCGTCACCTTTTCTGACCAGCGTGGCGTCATCAATAATGCCGGCGCGGGCGAGCTTGCTTAGGACCTCCATTTGGAAAGGGCCAACATCTTGGTCGGCTTGGGAGTAGTACCAAGCGTTGAGGGAGACTTCAGCTGATGTGGCGTACTGGTCCATGGTTTTGTCCAGCCTGCGGTGCTGTAACGCTTCCTCGCAGGCCGAGCCTCATTTCAGGTTCGGAAGTATAAACTATCCAACTCGAAATCAACGAAAATATTCCTAAGATGGGAACAATTCATGCCCGCTCTCATCCTCGGCCATGCCAAGTGGTCGAGGCGCGCGCAAGTCGATCTACTCCTCTGGGTACGAGAAGGTGCTCGACCTGCTGCGCGAAACCCGCCTAGATGCCGGCCTCACCCAGGCGCAGTTATGCGAACGACTCCACCGTCCACGAAATTACGTGTCGAAGTGCGAGTCGGGCGAACGTCGGGTCGATGTGCTTGAATGGGCGGAGTTCATGGCAGGGTGCGGAGCCGACCCAGTGACGTTCCTCGTACGCCTGGCGCAGGCAGACGTGATTACCCCGCCATTACGGGTGTCACTGCCGAACCCGAAAAAACCGACCCGACCGGCTGAGCCTCACGGAGGAAAATGACCGCTTCACCGCGTCACAGAGGAAAATGCCCGTCCCGCAAAAGTGAGAATTGCGCTTCGATTTGCCCGGTTGCTCGACGGACAGAGATGAACCTGCCATCGAGACGGATCATTCAGAGCAGATCACCCTGTTTCAGGGTGATCTGCTGTCGGGTCATTTGCCCGAGACGCTGACGCAGCCGCTCCGCCGCCTTCGGGGCGAAGTCCCTAGCGTTGTTGTTGAAGACGACGTGGACCTCGTCGGCCCCGGCTGCCAGCTGGCGAGCCCGGGCGGCCACCTCACCGAGTTCGTCATCGCTGTAGTCATAGTGGAACCGCTCGGCCACGGTTTTGCCGGTCAGGTATGCCTTTGGGTCGCGTCCGTGCAGCCGAAAGTACGCCAACCGGGGATCGGTGACCACATCCACGGCTGGCATGATGGTGAAATGCTTGGAATCGGCGGGCGGACCATCGATGCTGGCCAGGGTGACGCCCTGCTCCTTGAGAAAGGCCGTGGTCTCCTCGCGGTATTGTCCGTTGAGCCAGTCGTGGTGACGCAGTTCGAGAACGACCCTCCGGCTGTCTTTCTTCCCACCCTTGAACTGGCGCAGCAACGGTTCGAGGGCGGTGAGGTCGGCGGTGCGCGGGGCGAATGCGGGTGTCATCTGGAGCAGGAGCGCACCCAGTTGGCCCGCATTCTCCAAAGGAGCCAGTGCTTCCAGGAAGCGGCCAGCGACTTCCTCTTCGAGGGCCGGGGTGAGAATCACGTTCTCCCGGTCGGTCAGCTCAACCTGCCCCTGAAGATCCTTGGGCAGTGCGTCCACCTTCGTGGCGTGCCGGGAGAGCAGCCGGTGGACCTTGGCATCGAACAGAAAACCCTTTGGTGTCTCCCTGACCCACTTCTCGCACATCTTCGCCGCCGGGATGGCATATAACGAGGAGTTCAGTTCCACGTAATCGAAGAACTGGGCGTAGTACGCGCGCCGCTGTCCAGCGGGCAGGCCCTCGGGGTACCAGCCGGCTTTGGCAAACTCAGGCTCGCTCCACGAAGCCGTACCAACACGGATCTTGTCAGCCGGCAATGCTGTGGTCGCGGTCTCATCTGGCATGGAGCCCAAGATGCCGCAGCTTTCTCGCTTTGACAAAAGGGCGGGATGCCGGATAGATGCTGAACGAAACTGAACAAACACTGAACACATGAACACCACTGCTCTGTCCCTCGGTGTTCCGTTGGCAGTCGTACAGTTTCCGCGCCTGCGCGTGCCGATCCCACTCTTCGAGGAGCGCGTGTGCGCCGGTTTTCCGTCTCCAGCCGAGGGCTTCCAGCAGAGGCCCATTGATCTCAACGAACTGCTCATCACCAACCCGCCGGCCACGTTCATCCTGCGCGTGGAAGGCGAGAGCATGCGAAGTGACGATCCTGGCGAGCAGAACATCGGCCACGGCGATCTGTTGATCGTCAACCGCGCCCTGGAGGCCAGGAACGGCCACATCGTCGTGGCCTGCCTGGACGGGGAGTTCACCGTGAAGAAGCTGCGCCGGCAGGGCCGACGCGTGTGGATGGAACCGGCAAACAAGCAGTTCGCCCGCATTGAGGTCGGCGAGGACCGCGACTTTCAGGTGTGGGGCGTCGTCACCTCCAAAGTCACGCAGTTCAAGGTGTGAACGGCAGCAACTCGCTTCTCCTTGCTCATGTTCGCGCTGGTCGACTGTAACTCGTTCTATTGCAGTTGCGAGGCGGTCTTCCAACCGCGGCTCTGGGGTAAGCCGGTCGTCGTGCTGAGCAACAACGACGGCTGCGTGATCGCCCGCAGCCCCGAAGCGAAAAGCGCAGGCATCCCCATGGGGGCACCGGCTTTCCTGTGGCACGAGCAGTTCCAGAAGCAGGGCATTGAGGTCTTCTCCTCGAACTACGAACTCTACGGCGACATGAGTCGTCGGGTGATGGAGGTGCTCGCGGACGCCGCCATGGCCATTGAGATCTACAGCATTGACGAGGCGTTCCTACGACTGGACGGCACCCCCGCAGCCTTGCTGGAACGTGGTCGTCAAATCCGCGCCGGGGTGCGGCAATGCACCGGTATCCCCGTCGGGGTCGGCGTGGCGTCCACGAAGGTACTGGCTAAATTGGCGAACCGGCACGCCAAGAAAAACGGTGGGGTCTACGCGCTCGATCACGAGAGCCGGGAAGGGCGGGCGCTGATCGAGGCGTGGCCGGTGGCCGAGCTTTGGGGGGTAGCGGGGCGACTGGAAAAGCGGCTGTCGCGGCTGGGCATCCACACGGCGGGGCAATTGGCCCGGGCCAAACGCTCGCTCTTGCGCCAGAGCTTCGGGGTGGTGGTGGAACGGATGGCCCTGGAACTTGGCGGAGTGTCGTGTCTGGCGTTGGAAGAGGTGCAGCCCGACCGCAAGAACATCTGCTGTTCACGCTCGTTCGGCCGTCCGGTCGAGAACTTGGGAGAGTTGCGCGAGGCCGTGGCCACCCACGCCACCCGCGCCGGGGAGAAGCTGCGCGCACAGGGGCTGGCCGCGTCGGCGGTGTGCGTGTTCCTTGTGACGAACCGCCACCGGCGCGAGGAGCCGCAGTACTGCCCGCAGGCTGGGCGTGAACTGCTGGTGCCGACCTCGTTCACGCCCGAGTTGATCGGCGAGTGCCTGCGCGTGCTCAACGCCATCTACAAACCCGGATACCGCTACAAGAAGTGCGGCGTGCTCTGCCTGGACCTCGTGCCCGACGACGAGAAACAGGCGAGCCTGTTCCGTCCGGTAGACCCGGAGCGAGAGGAAAAAGAGCGGCGGCTGGTGCAGGCCGTGGACAAGCTCAACTTGTGGGGCGGACGCGGCACGGTACGGGCGGCGTCGACGGGCGCGGGCAAACCACAGGAGTGGCAGATGCGCCGGGACAGAAAATCTCCATGTTACACGACGCGCATTGAGGACGTGCCAGAAGCGAAACTCTGAACAACGGCCTCCGTTCGTTGGAGCGCGTGGTTAGGCCGGGCGGTTAGCTCGATGTAGCCCGCGTGTCGTCTGAACTGAACTCATGATAGTCGGGCATTTCACCGAACTTGCCAGCCCACCGTGCGCCAGAAACCTCGGGGAGTAAGCTGGCATGGTGTCCCCAGTTGAAGACGTGGACATTTTGGAGGTCACCCGAGAGCGCACCAAGGTTCTTTTGAGCGTTGTATGCAGGATGGTGAGAGTAAATGAGAAGTCGTTCTGCCAAATCGATCTGTCTGCCCCTTATCTCGTCGCTCGGCGTGATCTCCCCAGCAATACGTCCCAAATAGACACGAATCCGATCTGCATCATGGTTATCTACCCAATGAGTCTCTTGCGGGATTCGGGTGCCGAAGTGCTGAGAACCCGCCTTGCCTATGTAGAGCAGAACATCTGAGCCATAGACAACATGCCCGCCATAGATCTGATAAACTCCATAGTCACGTTCCTCGTGGCACCCGGTCACCTGCTGCAAGGTCAACGGTCCGCTCCACTCAATATGGATGATTTCTGTTGGGATATTCATGGTTCTTGTGGATCGGTGGGTTTGTGGCCTAACAAATCCAAGCTCAGCGACAGAGACTAACGAGAAGAGGCATAATAAACAGAAAGGAGCCGACCGCCAGCCTCTGTTCGCGGGAGCGCGTGGTTAGGTGCTGCCGGCCTCTCGGGAAAAACGCTCACACAGGAACGCGGCTGACTCGGCTCGCGTGTCAGGAGCAACGGCAACAATATCGGCGGGTGTCACAAGGTGGATGGCCGGTTGGCGCTCTCGAAGGCGGCGAATAACAGTGATATCTGCGGAAAGTAGCTCCTCTACGGCGGCACGAGCCGCTGCATAGCTCGGAATAGTGCAGGGCCAATCCACGCCGAACGTCTCGACAATGTAGCGATGGCAAAAATGTGTGGCCAAGCCTTCCTCAAGATTGTTGCCGCCCTGGCCACCGCTGGGTGAAAGCAGGTGGATGCATTCGTGTGATAACTGGTAACATGCACGGACAGTATCGGTGGCGCACGCCGGTGTAAGCTGAATGATAATGTGCCGACAGCTACCGGGATACCACGTCTGAGGAATCTCCCCGCCAAATTCGATACCAAGCAGAGTGTAAGAGGTGTCACGGGGACCGAAACGATCCTCGGCCAACCCGAGTATGGAACCAAGTCGAGATGCGAGCGTCCATGTGAAGCCATACACACCGTCGAGGGGACGAGCAAAGAACAGGTCAATCTCGATGAGTGTGTTCTGAATCATAAGCAACGAGGCAGCACCTAACGAACTCAAGCTCAGCGACAGAGGCTGGCGAAGCAAGACGCGAAGACGAGAAAAAGCCTCCCGCCAGCCTCTGTTCGCTGGAGCGCGTGATTGACCAGCGGGTTAACCGAATGTACGTCCGCAACAACGGAATTTTCCATCGTTGCGACGATGTGCCGTGCGCCCGCACTTGAAGCACTTTTTACTGTCCGATCGCCTATTTCCACCGCCACCACCGCCAGCACCGCCAGCCGTACCTCCACCAAAAATCATGGATGCGACCCAAAGAGCGATAAAAAACATGAGTACAAAGCCAAACATACGATTGATCGAGATGACGGTTAGGGTGAAGCGGCCTGAGTATTCGAGCTCAGCGAACAGAGCCTAGCTGGGAAGACTCAACCACGGAACAGATTTCAATGCCAGCCTCCGTTCGCTGGAGCGCGGTTAACCGATCCGGCAGGTAATCGCGCCATGTTCGATTTTGAAGGTACCTTCCGCTTCTTCTGCCCGGAGGTGGCGTGCTTTCTCGCTCGCCTTTTCGATCAGCGCGGAGGTCTGCTTTGCATCCACATTGAGTCCCACTGTCGAGTTGAACAAACCCGCGACCGCCGTCTTGAGCTTGCCCTCGATGGAGTTAGCATTGCTGACTGCCTCGTCGCGTGATGTTTTCCGATACACCGTAGCCTCTGAGGCGCGAACGAGCCTGAGAGTGCCGTTATGGGTCGTGGCACCCACGGAAACTTCGCCTTTCCCACCGGTCGACTTCAAAGTCGCTACTGCTTTGTCGAAAGCACCGTGGAGGTGTTTACTGGCCTGTTCACTGACCTCAGTCTGGATTCGCAGCCACGAGAGTGCATTTAGCTCTTCAGATAGATTGACGAGCTGGTTTTGCTGTAGAGCAATGGTTTCGATCAAGAGTGCGACGGTCTGCCCCATCGCCTCAAGCTGTAGAGTGGTTTGGTCGGGCACGGCGAGCGCCGTGGAAAGATGGGCGGCATCGCCGTGGCTCTGGCCCGCCACGAGAGTGCCGTCTTTCCGATAAACGGCGACAGATTGATCACTGCGACACCAGACGATGGAACCGCCCTGAAAGCGGCTGATCTGGCCGAGGTACTGATGAGCACCATTTCTGAGTTCCGTCTCGTCAGCGACTGGGTAGCCCAAAAATCCACGCTCGTAGCCTAACTCCACATATTTGCGGTGAATGGCACCTTCCACGATAAACGCGCCCGCGTCGTCGTGAGAAAAGATACTGGCCTTCATGCCGCCAGGTAAATCGAAGTGGGCGAAATGACCCCGTTTATCAGCGGTGTACCCCCAGTGTTTACTTTCTTTCAGAGGCTTCTTTCCTCGGATAAGGTCATCGAATTTCTGTCGGATGGTTGCATTCATGAGATTGGGGGATCGTCTACGGTGCCGTGGACTTGGTTGTTTGCTCGGCGTATTTCGCCTACGCTCTGCCTCCATGCAACGTCTGTGGATCGGTTTAGCTACCCTGTTGTGTGTCGGTCTCACCCTCGGCGACCTCTGCGCGCAGACGGTCGTTGCTCCATCTGCATCTCCCGCCGAAGTCGTTGTACCGGCCGAATCGCTCAGCACCAGCGTCACCGCTATTGCTGCACAGAGCGATCCGGCCAAGCTGGCGACCCTCGGCAGTTGGGGGGCGAACCCACGTCTCAAGCGCATCGTTTACTGGCTGGCGGTTGCGAGGGACACCGGGGTAGATCCCGCAACGGTCATCGATCAAGCCCAAGCGTTGAACAAAAGTGCTGGGACGCCTCGCGCTCCCGCTGGTGAAAGCCAGTCTGCTGCGAAACCTCAAAATCTGCGACGGTCTTGGCATACTCACACCGATCAATCGGGAGCGATTGCGGCGGGGAGCCCCGCCGGTGTTGACGCGGGGACCATACACGGGCCACACGGCTGAAGCCGACCACATCGTCCCTCTGGCTTACGCCTCCGAAGTGGGCAACAAATTGGCCAATCTGGAATTGCTGTCGGCCGCGCTGAACCGGGCGAAAAGCGACCTATGATCTACTCGGAATGACTGGTGCCGATCTTCTCAGGTTCCTGCCGGACGAATTCCGTTCTGCTTATTCCTCTCCCCTTTGCTGATTTTTATGGTAACCCATTCGATGCCCTCCGAGCGAGTCGAAGGCTGCGGGCTCGAAGCGCAAAAATGACCCTATGACCACCGTATTCCCCTCCCAATGGCAGGTATTGCAAGGCCGCTTCCTGCAACGCTACCCGGACTTCGTCAATTT
>CAXTVY010000072.1:15646-19041 GCA_964247665.1 uncultured Chthoniobacterales bacterium
ACGCTTCGAGAAAAGCGGATTGAGGCAGACAATCCCACAGTTGGTTACAGAGGGGAAAGGGCAAGAGGCGCTGCGGCAACTCAAACGGATCAACTTCGTCAATCTGATCAGCTCATTCCACTTTTGGAAACTGCAGTTCGGGGAGACAGACCAGCAGGCCAGTACCGTCCTGCGCGGGCTTCTGAAAACTGCGGCGGAACCTTACACCGGGCCTCGGAGCCTGCTGCCACTCCTCAATGCGACCAACGAGGCGGGAACAAAATCGGATTGGGACGTGACGAAAATTCTCTGGCTGTTCCGTCCGGAGGATTACTTTCCTGTGGCGATCACGAAGATGCGAGAGCTTGCGCGGCATCTCGGGGTGGAATTAGCTCCGATGCAGCGTCTCTCTCCCGAAACGTATCCTCCGCTGCGAGATTTTGTATTGGGTTTCGGCCCTTTCATGGCGGAATGGAAACCACAGGATTTAACAGACATTCAGAGCGTGGTGTGGGACATGGCGCATCGGGACTTGAACGCGGAAGTTCCGCTTCCACTTGGCGAGATGAATGAACACCCTGAAGTCGCCGCTGCTGCGCCATCGGAACCCACGAGCGCAGCTGCGAGATCCGACGGTCGTATGTGGGTGATCGCCGCCGGCCCACAGGCGCAATACTGGGACGAATGGCAACACGGAAACTACGCCGCACTCGGCTGGGACATCGGCGATGTCAGTATGCTCACGACAAAGCCGGCGATCCGGGAAGCCCTGCTGGCGCAGGATTTCGAGGTCGGCGTCAACGTCGTGAACGCGGTTTATCAATTCGCCCATGAAATGCACATCGGCGACATGGTTTTCGTCAAGCAGGGACGTAGCCGCCTGATGGGTTGCGGAGTCATCGATTCCGCTTACAGGTACGAAGCAGGGGCTGAATACCCTCACCGGCGGTCGGTAAAATGGATGGGGGCGGAAATCAAGGATCTTCCCGCCAACTCCCTGCCGACGAAAACCCTGACCCTCATCCCATCCTACAAACCGCAGTACCAACAGATTTCGCGGCTGTACCATTTGAACGTCGTGCCGGCCCCGGAGCCGGTTTCCATTCGCAAGAAGCTCTATACTCGGGAAGACGCGCTACGGGATCTTTTCATGCCTGGCGCGGACGTGGACAACATTCTGACGCAGCTCAGGCGACGGAAGAACATCGTTCTGCAAGGTCCACCCGGCGTGGGAAAAACCTTCATCGCCAAACGCTTGGCCTATCTGATGATGGAGGAGATGGACGCAGCCCGCGTGAAGATGGTGCAGTTCCACCAGAGCTACAGCTACGAGGACTTCATCCAAGGCTTCCGGCCTAGCGAGGACGGAACCTTTCGCCTGCATTACGGGCACTTCTATGAATTCTGCAAGCGCGCAGAAGCCGACGAGGACAACGAGTATTTCTTCATCATCGACGAGATCAACCGGGGCAACCTGTCGAAGATCTTTGGCGAACTCCTCATGCTTCTGGAGCATGACAAGCGGGGACCAGACCATGCGGTTGGACTGGCTTACTCGCGGGGTGATGACGATGAGCCAGAGGAGTTCTTCGTGCCCGAGAACATCTATGTGATCGGCACGATGAACACGGCGGACAAATCACTTGCGCTCATGGATTTTGCCATGCGACGGCGGTTCGCCTTCATCTCGCTCCGCCCGCAGTTCGGCGAGGCTTACCAGCAGTGGATGTTGGAGGACTGCCACGTGCCAGCGGATTTCTTGGTGGGTTTGGTTAGCCGGGTTGTGGCCTTGAATGACGAGATCAAGAACGACAAGCAGCTCGGTGAAGGGTGCCGTATCGGACACAGCTTCTTTACCCCTGATCCCGAAAATCTTCCGAACGACTGGCCAGGGTGGCTGGCAGACGTGGTGAACTCCGAGATCGAACCCTTGTTGAACGAATATTGGCCCGATAATACGGAGCGTGCCGCACAAGCCGCCAAAGGATTATTGGCGTAGGAGACGCGGCAGATGGCTCCGGCAATGTCCCCGATACCCGTCCAAAATTTGTATTACCTGCTTTCCTACGCATGGGAACTGGTTGATGAAGGCGGTCCAGCCCCGGTGTCTTTTGACGACACATGCTCTGCTCCCGACATGCTGGCGCTCATGCTCGCGGCGGCCATCGAATCCTTGGGGAAGCGGGAACTATATCGAGATTACCAACCCCGGATCGAAGAGACATCGAGGCTTCGAGGGCGAATCGATTTCGTCAGCAGTGTCCGCCGGCTCACTCACCTGCAGGCCAGACTGGTCTGCCACTTCGATGAATTGGGCGCGGACAATCTAATGAACGGAATCCTGCGAGCTACCGTGGACCGTTTGCTGACCTCGGCCACCATCGATTCCAAAATCAGGGCGCGGCTCCAAAATGTTGCCCCCGTCCTGCAAGGAATTCCCGCTGTGCCGTTGAACCCCGGCTGCTTTCGACGGGTCCGGGTGACACGACATCATCGCTCCTATCGCTTGGCACTGGCGGTGTGCGAGTTGCTTTACGAGCTGGCGCTGCCCGACACGAACGGAAAAACCCACAACTTCATCGACCCGTGGCAGGGGAGGAATATGCCCAAGACATTCGAGGTTTTTGTGAGGAATTTTCTCCGCAGGAATCTCGCTCACGCAACCGTGACAGCAAAGCAGCTCGCGTGGGACGCCAAAGGAGATACAGCCGAGGCTCAGGCGTTGCTGCCCAAGATGAAGACCGATATTGCCGTCGAATGGGGTACTAATTGCTGCTTGGTGATCGACTGCAAATTTTATCAGAACAGTTTCACTTACTCATTCGACAAGGTGCGCCTTATCTCCGACCACCTCTACCAGATTGCAGCCTACCTTCATCACCATCCGATGGGCGCTAACGGCGGCAAGATTTACGGATGCCTGCTTTATCCGACGGTGAATGATGACTTCTTCCACCAGTACGATTTTATGGGGCATCGGCTCACGGTTGCCACGGTCGATCTCGGGCAGCGGTGGCAGGATATCCACGAGCGGTTGCTAGAAATTGCAGACGTAGCCGTGATGGCACCCTCGAATGGCGTCGACACCACCTCGTCAGGACATGTTTTTTCTTGAGCCATCCAACGAATCATATGCTGCGAGGCGCAGGGCCACCGGCGCAAACGCTACGATCAGGAGGCGTTCTCAAATGTTCACCAACCGCAGCAGCACATCGGCGTGACAGGGGCCGCCGATGGGACACCAACACCCCAGATTTTTTTCGCGCAAGGTCTGCCTCGCCTCGGATAGCAGCGGCTTTTGGGCCTTTTCTTGAATCCAATCTTCGTACAGCTCAACGGCACGGGGCAGCCCGTGCTCCTGTCGTCGGAAGGGGTTTCCGAACTTTCCGGGTCGGCCGACGTAGACTGTGTTCGCC
>CAXTVY010000073.1:0-2162 GCA_964247665.1 uncultured Chthoniobacterales bacterium
ATGAGGGCTGGGACCTTCTCCGGATGTGGCAGCGCCATGCGCAGCCCGACCGGGCCGCCGTAGTCCTGTAAAAAGAGTGCGTATCGCTCCAGGTGCAACGCGTCGGCAAACGCCTGCATCGTCTGGGCTAGGTGGTCGAAGGTGTAGGCGTACTGCTCGTGAGTGGGCCAGGAGGAATGGCCAAAGCCCGGGTAGTCGGGTGCGATCAGGTGGTATCGGACGCTGAGCACGGATTGCAGCAGCGGTTGGTACATGCGCGAGGATGAGGGAAAGCCGTGCAGGAGCAGCACCACAGGCGCATCTTTGGGACCGGCTTCGCGGTAGAAAATGTCCTGGTCTTCTACGCGGATCGTCCGGTATGTAACTATTTCGGCGGCAGGCATGGATAGGCAATTCAGTAAGAACGTGGCGACGACGAGTAACCGCGTTGGCAGCTTCATGGATGGGTGGGGTTTGTCATAACCAAAGGTGAGTTGTCGCAGGCGATTAGCGGTAACGTTGAGCCGGCAGAACGGTCACAAACCGAGTTCGGACAAGCCGGGGTGATCGTCCGGGCGGCGGCCCTGCGGCCAGAGAAACTTACGTTCGCTCTCCGCGATGGGCAGGTCGTTGATGCTGGCGACCCGCCGCCGCATGTAGCCCGCCTCGTCAAACTCCCAGAGCTCGTTGCCGTAGGAACGGAACCATTGGCCCGCATCGTCGTGCCACTCATAGGCGAAGCGCACGGCGATGCGATTAAGGCGAAAGCCCCAGATCTCTTTGACGAGACGGTACTCGTGTTCCTTCTGCCATTTACGGGTCAAGAAAGCTCTCACTTCCTCGCGGCCGGAGAGAAACTCGGTGCGGTTACGCCAGCTCGTGTCGACGGTGTAGGCGGCGGCGACTTTGGCGGGTTCGCGGCTGTTCCAGGCATCCTCGGCGGCGCGCACCTTGGCCGCCGCGGTGGCTTCATCAAAGGGCGGCAACGGCGGACGCGGCGGAAGAGAAGATTCCGTGGAGGGGTCTTGGTTGGGAGGCATGATCGTCGGGGGGTGGCTGGATGTTACGGGTCGATAGGAGAGAAGCGAACTTCAGCGCGGATCGAGATCGCCGGCGGCACGCAGGCGCGCTTCCAGCGCGGAGATGCGTTCGCGTAACGGCGCGGCAATGTGGGTTTCCACTTCTTTCATCGTTAAGCGTGGCGTGATGTACTGGGGGCGGTTCCCGTCAAAGCTGTCGCGTTCCGCGATGAAGGCAACCTCGGCGGCGCTGAGCGGAGTGCGCTCGTCCGCCGGGCCGGCGGCAAGACCCTGTGCACGGCCATAGTAACGTTGTTGAGCCTCTCGGACCGCCGGGGTCGTAGCCGCTTCCAGGAACTTGCGCGCCATCGTAGGATAAAAGTTTTAGATGCCCTTGGTCTCGCCGCCGTCCACGTCCAGGGCGACGCCGTGGCCCCACCTGGCGGCAGGTGACAACAAGAACGAGATGGCTCGGCCGATATCGGTGGGCGAGCCCAGCCGCGTGATCCCCTTGGCCGCCATGTAGCGCGCTTCCGCTTCCTCCGCCGTGACCCCCAGCCGCGCTGCCTCCCGCGCGATGATGTGGTCGCGGCGCTGTGTGCGCACGGCACCGGGCAGCACCGTGTTCACCCGAACCCCGTCGTGGCTGCCTTGCTCCGCCCACGCCTTGGCTGCGGCGAGGATCGCGGCATTGACCGAGCCGATGGTGCCTAGGGACGCCGTCGGCGTGTGCGCGGTCACCCCGGAGAGGAACACCACGCAGCCCCGCCGCTTAACGAGGTGCAGCCAGACGGCGCGCGTGAGGCGTTGCGCCGCAAAGTGCTTCAGGCTAAACGCCTGTTCCCACTGCGCGTCAGTCAGTTCCAAGATCGAAGCCTGCGGCGCGTCACCCGCGATGTTGACTAGGGCATCGATCCGACCGAAGCAGTCCAACGTTTCCCTTCGGAGTTGCTCGGCGAAGGGCACGTCGCGCAGGTCGCCCGTGATGGCCAAAACCTCCCCGGGCGCGGCCTCCGCGCAGAGGTCGCGGAGCCCGGATGCTGTTCTCGCCGTCACCGCCACCCGCCAGCCATCGGATAAAAGCTGCCGAGCGACGCCTGCACCGATGCCGCGTGACGCGCCGGTGACGATCTCGGTCAGCGTGTTCCGCACCACGATGGTCGA
>CAXTVY010000073.1:2172-18765 GCA_964247665.1 uncultured Chthoniobacterales bacterium
GGGCGGTGGTGGGGGCGGGGGAGGCGCCGGTGGCGATGGGTGCCCTGTGCGGCGCACCCGTCTCGCCGGTGACCGAGCTTTTGGTTTCCATAGTCGAATCGAAACAGGGAGCAGCTAATGGACGGTTTCGCCGGATGGCAGCTTCCTGGAATGGTGTGCCAACCAAGCGATGGGCAGACCAACGAAGACGGCGTGGCCGACGAACCCGTTGATCAATAATGCTAGGGACGGCGGGGAGGGCGGAAGGGCAGTAAAGGGCAGGATGAGGTAGGTCATCACCCCGAAAACCGCCGCTCCGTAGAGCAAGCCGCTCACGACATAGTGTCTCGCCAAGGCTGGCAACAAGCGGCAGCCGAGATAGAAAACTGCCGCCACGACAAAGGCGATGAAGAAGCAAAACACCGCTCCCACCCCCGCCCTCAACAACCCACCCTGCTAAGACTTCGCCCCGAAGGCACCACTCGCCACATACTGGAGGACTTGGACCGGGTTTTTGCCCGACAAGCCAAATGCCACCAGCGCATCGAGAGTATCAAGCACGCCCGCCGCCAAACCGCCCCAGACGATGACCGGGAACGGCTGCGGGGTGGATGAGAGGAAGGCCGCCGGATAAATCCCGTGTCCCGACTCTGTCAAATTCGGATTCATCTTGGAAGTTCTGTTGAGTCCCGAAGAAACTGGCTTCAAGCCTTTGGGGTTAGTGATGCCCGACGGTAAACTGCTGATGTGGTCAGCGATGACGGGCCCTTGTTCCTCCAGCGCAACGCGGAGATCTTCGTCTTCTCAGTAGTTGATCTCCGCCCTTTGCAACGTCCGTTTTACTTTAGCTTGCCTCACTTGAGGTCTTGTGCGGCTTGTGAGGCGAGGGTTGGGATCACCAACGCTTGCGTCGGGTAGCAGTGGATGACGGCGGCTAGCGCGGACGGCGTCATCTTCTGCATCACGGCGGCGGTGAGCATGGAGATCGATTCACCCGCATGACTGGATACCAGAGTGGCACCGACGATGACCCCCTCATGGGTGTAGAGAGCGGCAAATCCTTCGGTCTCGCCGTCGAGACGTGCCCGCTCGACCTCTGACATTTCCATCCGGTGCGTTGCCACCGTCATGCTGCGACCGGCAGCCTGCGCGGGTGTCAAGCCGACGTGCGCAACTTCGGGTTCGGTGTAGGTACAACGCGGGATGACCAGATCGGCGGCGGAACGCGCGGCGATACCCAGCGCGTTTTCGACGGCCAGAGGTCCGGTCGCAATCGCCGTGTGCGTGAACTTCTCGGGCATCGCCACGTCGCCAACGGCATAGATGAGCGGGTTCGTCGTCCGCAGGTGTTCGTCGGTCTCGACGCCGCCTGGGTTGAACTTCACTCCGGCTGCTTCCAGCCCGATGCCATCCACCCGGGCGCGGCGGCCCGCCGCGATCAGCAACGCGTCATATTCCAGTTCCCGGCCATCGCTCAGGGTGATGCGTTTGCGTTGGCCATCCACCCTCGTCGCCCTGACGCCGAGGTGGAGTTTCACCCCTTCGTGGCGGAGCTGCTTGGCAATCAGTTCCGAGGCCTCCGGCACTTCGCTCGGCAGCAGGCGGTCGGCGCTGCCGACCAACTCGACCTGGCTGCCGAGCCGGCAAAAAGCCTGAGCCAGTTCGCAGTTGATCGTGCCGCCGCCCAAGCAGACCAAGCGGCGCGGGAGTTCGGTTAACTCGAACAAAGTTTCGTTCGTGAGATAGCTAGCCGCTGCCAGGCCCGGCAGGTCCGGGACGGCCGGGCCGCTGCCGGTGGCGAGCACCGCCTTCTTGAACTTCAATCGCTGCCCGTCCACCTCGACCGTGTCCGGGCCGACAAATCGGGCTTCCCCGAGATAGAAGTCGGCACCGGCCGTCGCCATAAGCGCCACCGAGTCGTGCGCACTGGCTTCGGCGCGCATCTCATGCACCCGGGTCATCACCGCGGCGAAATCGATCTGGGGTTCGCCCGGCAATCGGTAGCCGAACTTCTCGCCGTCCCGTGCCTGGAAGACGGCGCGGGCAGCCCGGATGAGCGCCTTGCTCGGGGTGCAGCCAAAGTTGACGCAGGTGCCGCCGGTGAGGTTCCGCTCGACGACGGCCACCGTGTGCCCGGCCTTGGCGGCCGTCAGCACTGCCATCGTGCCAGCCGGCCCTCCGCCCAGCACCACCAGATCGTAGAGGGGTTTGGGCTGCGGCGGCTGCCAGTCAAGCGGGTGACCGCTGGCAATCGTCCGGCGGTTTGCTTCATCGGACGGTGCGATGGTAGGAACAGTCGCAGATGGATTCATGATTGGTTCTCGGGTTTCGCAACGGGTTTGTCCCGCCGGCGGATTGGTCGTGGAACGATTATTCCGTGGTATTTACACGGATCTTTCCCTTGCTTAAGACGTGAACGGCACGCCCGGCAGAAAGCGGAGGATGTGGTCGGCGATGGCGGCACCTTGCTCCTCCAGCGCAGTATGGCCAGTGGGAAGCAGGTGTAACTTAGCTTTGGGTAAGTCGCGCAGGTACGCCCGCGCCCCTTCGACGGTGAAGAAGGGATCGCGCTCACCCCAGACAATAAGCGTGGGCGGCTGGTGTTCACGGAAGTACACATGCCACTGGTCAACCAGCGGAAGGTTCTTCCGGAAGTCATAGAATATCTCCAGGTTCGCCGCTTGGTTGGCCGCGCGATCCAGGAAGACTTGGTCCATGTTCCACGCGTCCGGGTTGAGCGCGTCCGGGTCCTGCGCGCCTTCCCTGTAGAAAAACTGTGTGAACTCGGGCGCGAAGAGGGCGGCCATGGCGGTCTCGGTCTCGCGGTTGCGGTCCTGCCACAAGGCGCGGAAGGGGGCCCAGGCCGGGGTGTAGCCTTCCTCATAAGCATTGGCGTTCTGGATGACGAGCGCCTGGATGTGCTCCGGGTGCTTGGTGGCCAGACGGAAGCCGATGGGTGCGCCGTAGCCTTGCATGTAGAAGCTATACTCCGTCACGTTCAGCGTTTCCAAGAGGCGGTCAATGATGTCAGCGAAGTGGTCGAAGCTGTACTCGAACTCCGCTGGCGGTGGCGCATCGCTGTTGCCAAAGCCCGGGTAGTCTGGCGCGATCAAGTGGAAGCGGTCGGCCAGACGGACCATGAGGTCGCGGAACATGAACGACGACGACGGGTAGCCGTGCAGCAGGACAAGCGTCGGGTTGTCCGGCGAGCCTGCCTCACGGTAGAAGATGTTGATGCCATCCGCGAACACGCGGCGATGAGAAACCGACGGGGGGGCAACACTTTCGGAAGGATGGTTCGGTGAGGTCTTCGTTAGAGGATTAATCATGGTGGTTAAAGATACCTTGCGCCCCGGACGAACACTTTGGCCAATACCTTGTTTTTGGGTCAATCCATACATTTTGTAATACCTTCGAGCCGAGCGCGGACAGCAGCACGAACAGCGAACGATATGACCAGGCGGTCCTGCGCTTGCGCGAATGGAGAAAAGCTCCCCGAAGACAATGCACATTTCCCATTTGAGATGTTCGAGCCGAGATGTCGCTTCGCTTGATTCGTGTTAGAATGGCTAAATGTATGCGCTGCTTTCCCCGGGATGTTTTTGCCAGATCCGCGAAGGCTGGCAGAGTTTGCGCCGGGAGCGGTTTAAATTCTATTGATTTAGTTGGGTCGGAGCCAACGCTTTGCCCCTTGAGCGGTTCGTGCGGTTTGTAATGCCTTAAAATTCTTGCATGGATCTGCGCCAGTTACGTTATTTCGTCGCGATTGCGGAGCACGGCAATTTCAGCCGCGCAGCCAAGAGCCTGCACCTCACGCAGCCCGCGTTGAGCCGCCAGGTCAAAAACCTGGAAGAAACGTTGGGAGTAGACCTGTTCGAGCGTGCCAAAAACGTGGTGTCGCTGACATCGGTCGGAAGGGTCTTTCTTAGTGAGGCCCGGGAAGTCCTCGCGCACGTGGAACAAGCGGTCCAGACGACTTTGCGGGCCGCTCACGGGAAGCGTGGGAAGCTATCCGTCGGACTCTGCGGGCCGGCAGTCGCCACGCTGCTGCCCGAAATGATTCGGGAATTTCGCGCACGCAATCCTGGGATCACCTTGACCATCAAAGACCTGGAGCCTGCGCGTCAGCCAGAAGCGCTCATCAAAGGAATCATTGACATCGGTTTCACCCGGAGCATTCCGCCAAGACTCGACCATCTGTTGGGTAGCGAAGTGTTCTTCCAGGAACCCTTAGTCGCCGCAATACCTGCCGGTCATGCGCTGGCCACCGAGCACACGGTCCAGCCCTCTCAGCTCGCCAAGGAACCGTTCATCCTCTACCATCGTGAGGGAGCACCGGAACTCTTCGATGCAGTCATCGCATTGTGCAGACGCGCGAAGTTTACGCCGCAGATCGGTGCCAGCCCCAACCGATGGCAATCCGTTCTGACTTTGGTCGAGGCGGGCGAAGGAGTTTCACTCGTTCCCGCCTCCGCGCGGCATTTGCGGTCGAACGGCGTCGTCTTCCGAGCGCTGGGCAAGCGGGCTCATTACATCGATGTCGTGCTCGCTTGGCGCAAGGACAAAGCCGACCCGATCCGCGACCGCTTCCTGAAGAAGCTCCGCCAAAGTCGTCCAAAGGACGATACGCAGATGCTTCCACTCTCTGAGGAAGACACGATCCCAGATAACGGAGGTTAGGCGAACGACGATGTGGCCAATTATTCCATCCAGGCCCTTTGGACGGCCGCCCAGCACTACCTCCTGTGGTGTTCCTGATTTTGGTCAATCAGCGTATGGCACGGCCAAGCGGTTTGCGAATTTCAAGGAAACGAAGGCTCTTCCCGGTATGAATGTTCCGGGGTTGGATTTTGTCTCTCTTGCCGCCGGTTATGGTTGCGTTGCTCTACGGGTGGTCACCGCAGATGCTCTCGCTGAAGCATCGCAGAACGCTATCCATCGTGCCGGTCCAACGGTGCTCGGAGTACCGATCATCGCGGCCGTGAAACCGCTCTTGTAGTTTCCATCTGTGGAAAAGAGATTTCCTTCGAACCACAAACTAGCTGGCTGCTGCCAAGACCAGCGTTTTCCGGGTTCGTACAACAGAAGCAACCCAAAATGCTGTGACAACTTTTCCGCCCTCGCACTTTTTTCATTGGCTGGAGCCCTCGAATTTGGCATCGGTCCAGCAGCATGGACTGCTGAGCACGGAGAAGCTACTTGCTTTGGCGAACGTACCCTGCGATGAGCGGCAGGTTCTCCTCTCGACGCAACGCATCGGCAGCCTGGTACTGCCCGATGGCGTGATCGTGCGGGATCAAAGTCCGATGCCGCCAAGCGCGTTGGCGAAGGCCCTGCCGCCGGGCATGGTTCCCAGTGATTGGTACCGTCTGCTCAACCGCCATGTGTTCCTGTGGGCGAGCGCACAGCGCGCGGAACGTCACCGCCGTGCCTTCCGGACGAGGGCGGCCTTGCTACTCGTGTTCGATGCGGCGCGGCTCCTAGCTGAACGTGGAGACAAGATCTTCCTTTCCCCCATCAACAGTGGCAACGCCCGGCGAAAACCGTCCCCCCGGTCGGAGCGTCTGTTTGTCCCTTTCCGGGAATGGCTCGAGACGGGTTGGCCTGTGATCCAGAGCCAGCGGCGGAGGCGGTCGTTCCCTCCCGCCGAGATTGTCCTCCGCGACCACCTGCCGCTGGAACCCTACCTTGTGGGAATCCAATCCCACGATGGTTGACTGCGGCGACCGAGTCTGCCGCCCATCAGAGACGCCACGTAGCTGATGCAATTCCGTTTCCGACCTCAGCGATTACGGAAAGTATGAGCAACCCCAAAAACATGGCATTAGCCGGGAGGTTGGAAGCGTCTCAGTTTTCGGGACAAAATACATGAACACCCTACCAGCTTCTTCTATCGCTCTAAACAGCCCCGGCAAGCTCGCCGGTAAAATCGCTTTGATCACCGGCGGCACCAGCGGTATCGGCCTAGCCACCGTCAAGCGGTTCGTGGCTGAAGGAGCCTACGTTTTCGTCACGGGTCGCCGCCAGGCGAACTTGGATGAAACGGTCAAAGACATCGGACCGGAACACGCCACCGGCCTGCAAGGCGACAGCTCCAAACTCGCGGACCTGGACCGCATCTTTGCCGCCATCCGGGAGCAGAAAGGCCGCCTGGACGTGGTGTTTGCCAACGCAGGCTTCGGTGCGTTCGTGCCGCTGGGCCACATCACGGAGGAGCACTTTGACGCCATCTACGGCACCAACGTCAAAGGGGTGGTCTTCACCGTGCAAGGGGCACTGCCGCTGATGGGCCAGGGAGGCACCATCATCCTCAACGCCTCGGGCGTCAGCGTCAAAGGTACGCCGGCCTTCAGCATCTACAGCTCGACTAAAGCGGCCGTGCGCAACCTGGCACGGAGTTGGGCGATGGATCTGAAAGGCCGCGGCATCCGCGTCAACGTGGTCAGCCCGGGCCCGGTACCTACGCCCGGCTACGACAACTTCGGGATGAGCAAGGAGAAGATGGCGGGCTTCCTGGAGGCAATGACTGCCACGATCCCGCTGGGCCGGGTGGGCACGCCCGACGAGATTGCCCGCACGGTGGTTTTCCTGGCTTCGGAAGACAGCGCCTTTGTCAATGCCGTCGAACTGTTCGTGGACGGTGGCGCGTCCCAAGTCTGATCGCCCTGGAAAATTACTCCCTCCCAGCGTACGATGCGTCGCCAGCGTTGATGGGAGGTGCACTGTACTACGAGCGTCATGCCAACTTACGCTGCACCGATGCGGTCCGCTTGCCGTGGTGGTGGACTGCAACCAACCACGCCGAATGCTGGTTTAGCACGGCGCGCGCGTCAGTCGGCATCAAGCACTCAACATCGGCTTAAACACTACCCGAGCCCGCATAACCCTCCTCCTACTTACTGATGATCTGGCCGGTGGTAAAATCGTAGAAGTAGCGCACACCGTCCGTATTGTAGCGTCCAGCATTGCTCGGATCGGAGTAGTAGTAGAGCACGGTGTTCAGGCCGAAGTCGTACAGGTACGGGAACATGAATTCTGGACTCGTGTAGAAAAAGTCGTTGCTCTTGAAATCGTAGAAGTACACGCCAGCGTTGCCGTCGTCGGCGTCAAACACATACTCATATCCCAGGTCAAAGTGGTAGATGTAGTGTGGGTCTGTCAGGTAGCTGTAGTACCCGAAATAATTCCCGTTGGAGAACGACAGGTAGTACACGCCGTCGCTCAGCGCGGCCTGACCCGCGAAGAATGTGGAAGGTGTCATCGCGGTAACGGAGACGTCGTCCAGGCCATTGCCGCCCACGCCGCTGGCGACGGCGTTGTAGAAGGTGAGCGTGGTGGATGCGCCGGTGGCTGTGAAGCTGGTGGTAAACTGCTGCCAAACATTACCGGCTACTCCGTCGCCGTTGTACGGCGTAAACGTGGCCGGCAAGGTGTTCGTGAAGGTGCCCACTGATGCCCCGTCGACTTCGAGTTCGACTGCAGCGGGCGCTCCTTCGTTGCTACCCAAGTAGAAACCCACTTGGTATTCGACGCCCGCAACGGTGGGAATCACCTGCTGGACGCCGACTTCCGCACCGTTGTCGGTATCGCCAGTCAGGTCCAACCATTGCAACCCGCTGTTGGCGTTGTAGTAAGTTTTACCCAACGAAGTGGTTGTGTATTCAGTCGTTGAAGTGATTGCCACGTCGCCCGAGATGCCGCCCGCTTGAACCACGGTCCAGGCGTTGTTGTTCGGGCCGCCGAAGGTAGCGCCGACATTCTCCCTGATGAACCCGCTCTGGAACTCTCCAGGTGTGGTCATCGGGTCCGACGATTCGAAGCCGCCGTCAACAATAAGATTCGTCTGTGCGCGGGTGGTCGCAACAGTCGATCCGGCCAGCAGAAGAATGAGGAGGATCTGACGGATTGCTCGGGGGCAGAGGCAGTTTTTGTTCATTAGGTGTGTTGGTGTTTATTGAGAGTGCTTGGAAGGTTAGTTACAGCGACGCGCGGTCGGCGACAAAAGACCACGCCTCCTGGTACAGTGGTAAGCGGGTTGGAACTGAGGGGTGTGAAGATCGGTTGTACGCCGATGCCGCCCCTCGGCGAGATACACGGTGTCCGCACCGGAGTTGGGATAACCGGCTGTGGGCGTGCCGGGAACATCGACGAGATCATTCTGAGCATCCGCGTGGCTGGTCGAAATCAGAACAAACGTAAAAGGACGGCAATGGATTTGGCGTTCATCGTGGAGTTGCCAGTGTTCGGCTGTTGAGGCATCTCACGCACGCGAGCGCCGGCGTTGGATGACCAGTAGCACGGCGCAGCCGGCGAGTAGGGCGGCCCAGGTGGAAGGCTCCGGCACGACCTCCTGGTACACCGTGCCCGAGCCCGAGGTTACTGTCGCCCCCGACACCGGGTTGCCGTTGGCGTCGACGATCTCAATGCCGGTCAGCGTGGCGGTGTCGGAGTAATTCGACTCGCCGGTGATGGTTGAGCCGTCAGCCACGTGGGAAGTTTCCAGGTTGAACTGGCCGGAGAGGGTCACGTTCACGGTCTGCGGAGTTTGCCCGTTGATCGGATAATCCATCGTCGCGTAGGTGGCGTTGAAGCTGCCCGGCAGCCCGTTGTCGGAAAACGTTTGCTCGTTGTTGCCAGCGATGCTGACCTCCAAATTGGTCAGCACGCCGTAGCCGCTGCTAGCGCCGTCGACCTGAAAAATGTAACGGGCTTGGTAGCCGGCCTGCAAGGTGCCGCCATACTGGAGCGTGTCATTGAAGGTGCAGTACGCATTCGTGTTAAAATAGTTGGGTGATCCGGCAGGATTGACGCTCCCATCGTCATTCACGTAAGCCGGGTTGGTGGCGTTGTAGTAGGTGTTTGTTACGGTGCCGCCGGCCTGGATATGCAGTCCGCCGTAAGTGGCACTGCCGTTCCCGAACCCGTTGAAGGTCATGGTTTGCGTGTTACCGTTGCGGTCTAGGCCGGTGAAGGACGGGGCCGCCTGCGCGCTCACGTACGAACCATCGCTCGAACTCTCGCTGACCAGCGTGTAGCCATTGACGCCGTTGCTGGTTTCGTTGTTCGCATTGACGCTCGCGTTGGCACTGAGTGAGAATTGCGCGTGTAACGAGGGATGGCTCGTGCCGAGCAAAACCGCGCCAAGCAAAACGGATCGACCGGGCAGAAAGCGGAGCGCGCGCTTGAGAAATGGTGGCGAGAAGGTTGTTTTCATGAATGTCGGGCTAAGTGCAACGAGACGGGGAGCCGCCACAGAAAAACGGCTTGCTCTATCCACTCATGCGGAAAAGAGGTCCCGGATTCCTTCACCGTTCCGAGAAAAAATTTCGACACGCGTGTTTTGCTGGTAAATTCACGCTGCTATTATGTCCCTACCCCTTGCATGAGTAACCCGACCACCCATGCCGTGACCCGTCTGCTCGTCGCTTGGGGCAAGGGCGACGGCGCTGCGTCGGAGCAGCTCATGCCGCTGGTGTACGAGGAACTGCGCCACCTCGCGCGAGGCTACCTGCGGCGCGAGCGCGGCGAACACACCCTGCAGCCCACCGCCCTGGTCCACGAAGCGTACCTGCGGCTGGTGGACTCCACGCAGATCAACTGGCAGAGCCGCGTCCACTTCTACGGTGTCGCCGCACGCCTGATGCGACGTGTCCTCGTGGACCACGCCCGCGCCCACGCGGCGGCCAAGCGCGGTGGGCGGGTCGAGAAAATTTCGCTGGACGAAGCGGGCAATATTTTGCGAGATGAGGGGGCCGGTCTCGTGGCGTTGGACGATGCGCTCAAGGGTCTGTCGGAACTTTACCCGAGACAAAGCCGGGTCGTGGAACTGCGTTTCTTCGGCGGCCTGAAAACCCCGGAGATCGCGGAATCCTTGCAGGTCTCGGACAGCACCGTGGAACGCGACTGGAACTTCGCCCTGCTCTGGCTCAAACGCGAGATGACCGCCGATGAAAACACCGCTGACCCCTGAAGAAGCCGACCGCGTGTTCGACCTCGTCGCCGAGGCCGGCGCGCTGGAACCAGCGCAGCGGAGCGCGTTCCTGGCCCGGGCTTACGTCGGGGCGGAACGGGTGCGTGCGGAAGCGGAATCCCTGCTGGGTTTCCAGGGTCAGGCGCCCCGTTTCCTGGAAGACCCCGTGCTGGAGCGGGGGTTGGAGTTGCTCGGCTTCGGCGCGGGCGACGATCTCAAGCCGGGCGACACGCTGGGCGACTATCGCGTCGTTTCCCTATTGGGCAGCGGCGGCATGGGCGAGGTGTACCTGGCGGACGACGCGGTGCATGGTCGGCAGGTAGCTCTCAAGCTCATCGGCCAGGGCCGGGCCGAAGAAGTGCGCGGGCGGCACTTTCGCCATGAGCGCAAAGTGCTCGCCACCCTCAACCATCCACACATCGCGCGGCTCTACGGCAGCGGGGTGACGGCCGGGGGTAAGGCGTACCTCGTCATGGAGTACGTCGAGGGTGAGCGGCTGGATCGCTACTGCCAGGAACGCGGTCTGGATGTCGCCGCCCGGCTCGCGCTCTTTCGCAAGGTGTGCGCTGCCGTCGCCTACGCGCACCAGAACCTGGTGGTCCACCGCGACCTCAAGCCCGCGAACATCCGGGTGACCCCCGAGGGCGAGCCCATGCTGCTTGACTTCGGCATCGCCAAGTTGCTCGACCCGGAGAGCACGTTCCCCCGGCTGGACCCGACGGTGACCATGCAGGGAGCGATGACTCCCGAATACGCCAGCCCCGAGCAGATCAAGGGGGAACCCATCACCACGGCCAGCGACGTGTACAGCCTGGGCGTGGTGCTCTTTGAACTGCTCTGCGGCCGGCGGCCCTACGCGCACCTCAAAAGCCGCCGCCCGGACGAACTCGCCCGCGCGATCTGCGAGGACGAACCGCCGCGCCCGAGTACCGTCGCCACGCACCCCGCACCGACAACCGCCGCGGCGACGTTGCCCGCCGGTCAGGTGCCGGTTTTCCGCGAACCCGCCGAAAAGTGGCGCCGCCGGTTGGAAGGCGACTTGGACAACATCGTCGCCAAGGCGTTGCAAAAGGAATCCAGCCGCCGCTATCCCAGCGTGCCGGCGCTTTCCGAGGATCTCCGCCGACACTGTGAGGGGTTGCCTGTCACCGCGCGCAGGGACACGCTAGGATATCGTGCCGGGAAGTTCGTGTGCCGCAACAAGGTGGGCGCAGCTGCGGCAGCCCTGTTGCTGCTGGCTTTATTGGTGGGCCTGGCGACAACCACCTGGCAGGCGCGGCTCGCCAAACAAGAACGCGACCGCGCCTTGATCGCCCAGCAGCAGTCGCAACGCCTCAATGGTTTTCTCGAAGACCTCCTTGCCAGCGCCAACCCCGCCCGCATGGGCAAGGACGTGCGGGTGGTCGATGTGCTCGACACTGCCAGTGCCAAGCTTGACACCGAATTGGCCGACCAGCCGGAGACGCTGGCTCAAGCCCACGAAACTCTGTACCGCTGCTACTGCAGTCTAGGCCTCTTTGAGCCGGCGGAGCGTCAAGCCCGGGCGGCCCTGGCCGCCATCCACCGCGTCCGGGCACCGGAAGATTTAGCCGTCGTGCAAGCCGAGTCCGCGTTGGGTGCCATCTTGACTGCGCGTGCCCACCTGCTGACGGAATCCGAAGCTTTGTTGCGCCACGCGCTCGCCGTCGAACGCGCCCAGCCGGTGCCGGACCACGCGGCCTTGGCTAATACTCTCGGTTCTCTGGCATCTTGTCTGAACCTCCCACCGGCGCGTAGCGCCGAGGCCGAACCGCTGGTGTCTGAAGCCTTGATTCACGCTCGCATCGCTTGGGGAGAACGCAGCACGAACTATCTGAACTTGCTCAACGGGCTGGGCAACGTCCGAATCGGCCTCTGGGATTATGCCGGCGGGGCAAAAATTTTCCAACAGATTATCGCACTCCAAGATCAGCTCACCCCGGGCGGACCGGGCACCCTCGCCCCCAAGTGGAACCTGTGCATCTGCCTGTTCAACTTGGGCCGGCTCGAAGAGATGGAAGGAGTATTGAATCGCCTGGAAGCCGATTCGCGGCGGCTGCTCGGAGAAGGCAGCGTACAATTTGCCGTCGCTGAGGGTATCCGCGCCTGCCTGGATTTCGCCCGGGGTGAGTACGGCGCCGCCGTTCCCTGCTTGCGGCAGGCCCTGAAAACGTTGGAGCCCACGTTCCCGCCGGAGCAGATCACCGTGGTGCAGTGCCGGGGATTGCTGGGCCTTTGTCTGACCCGGGATGGCCACGCAGCAGAGGGCGAGTCGGACCTACGAGCCGCTTACGACCACGGTGGAAAGGCAGATCGGCGAGTCTTCGACCACACCTTCGGCAACTTGGATACTGCTTTGGGCGAATGTCTGCTGGCGCAAAAGCGTTACACCGATGCAGAGCCGCTGCTGCTGACCGGCCATGACGATCTGGAAAAACGCCTGGGTCCACGAAACCGCATTACCATCCAGGCGACGCGCCGCCTCCACGATCTCTACCTGGCTTGGGACAAGCCGACGGAAGCGGCCCGCTTCGCCGACAATGCAACGGCCCAGCCGTCGCCGATCCCGTAGCTAACAGATACTTTACGCACGTCGCTTCACGGCCTGAGCGACCACCAGCATGGCATCGTTTTCAGACGATCTGACTGGACGCGGAGTCCACCGTCCGTCGATCGGCTACGCCCGAAAACAAAACCCAGACGTGAACACCTGAAGAGGAGTAGAAATCAAGTTCGAGGAAATGATAAACGGCGATGCCGCTCCGTTGCGGTAGCATACCGCCTGCCTTCGAGGTAATCGCGCGAGACATTTTCCGATGAGGAATTGGCCGTCGCCTTGCTGTCTCCCTGCTTGCCTTACAGTTCACGAGCGTTGCGGGTAGGTGCGCAGATGTTGGCCAGCCGCAGCAACCGTCTGTCGCGGCTGGCTCTGCTGGCGCGCCGGGAACGGGCGGAGGTCGTCGTCCGCCACATTGCCGCCGCCGGTCGGCAAACCGAGCCGCAAGAGCTTTTCTGGCAGGAACTGCTTGATGCCTTTCGCCATCGCTTCGCCCAGTGCTTTTTCCCACCACTCCTCGCACGCCACTTCCTTCTCGGCTTCGCCGATGAGCTGGCGGCACACGCGGTCGCTAGGCACCTTCGAGCCGTTCTCGACCTTGGTAGGGTTTGGGATGGAGGTTAGCTTGCAAGGCCCGCTCCTGCACCTGGGGTTTCAGCCGCCCGATGCGCTCGGCCGTCACGACGTTGAGCGCTTTTGCCGCCACGGCCTGACGCCCCGCTTCAGGCAGATCCAGCAGCTTGAGCTTACCGTAAATCGTGTTCTTGGCGTGGCCCGTCGGAGAGTTTACCACCCATCGCCGAGGCGTCCTAATATTTCCAGGGTTATCGGATGCTCAGCAAGCTCACTGGGAAGGACCCTTTCCGCTTCCGCTCGCTTCGTCGCCCAAGCCGTGTTCCTTGAGCTTGGCGTAGAGGAGTTGACGGTGAATATCCAGGCGGCGCGCCGCCTCGGTGCGGTTCCCACCAGCTCCACGTAGCGCTCGGGCGAGCAGCGCTTTTTCCAGGCGGGTGACGGCCTCGCTCCAGGGCAGATCCAGCAGGGCGTCCAGCGTGTCGGCCGCCGCGCCGGAGGAAGCGATGGTGCCCAGGAGCAAATCTCCCTGGTCGATCACCGAGCCTCGCACGGTAACGGTCGCCTGCTGCATGGTATTGCGCAGCTCGCGCACGTTGCCGGGCCAGCCGTGTGCCAGCAACGCCTGCGAGGCTGTCGGCGACAGCCGCTTGGCGGGCTGTCCGGCAGGAGCCAGTTGTTGCAGGAAATGCTCGGCCAAAACGAGAATGTCCGCCCCGCGTTCCCGCAGCGGCGGGAGCGTGACGCCGACAACGCTGAGCCGGTAGAACAGATCCTCGCGGAACTTGCCGTCGCGCACCATGCCGATCAGGTCGCGGTGCGTGGCGGCGACGATCCGCACGTCCACGGGCACGGGCGACGTGCCGCCCACCGGTGTGACGATGCGGTCCTGCAACACGCGCAGGATCTTGGCCTGCATCGGCAGCGTCATGTCGCCGATCTCGTCGAGGAACAGCGTGCCTTTGTGCGCCTCGCTGAACCGGCCGACCCGCTGGTTGAGCGCCCCGGTGAACGCTCCCTTGACATGGCCGAAGAGTTCGCTCTCCAGGAGTTCGGCCGGGATCGCTGCGCAGTTGACCGCCACGAAGGGCCTCGCGGCTCGCGGCCCGTGGCGGTGCAAAGCGCGGGCGACCTCTTCCTTGCCCGTGCCGGTCTCGCCCTGCACTAGCACGGTGGCATCACTCGGGGCGGCCAGTCCGATGAGCTTGTGAACCTCGCGCATCGCCGGACTCGCGCCGATGAGTTGATCCGGGCTGCCGGTGCCAGTCACGGCTCCCATTTTGGCCTGACCCATGCGCGGTCGGCCCAGCGCCCGTTCGAGGACGCCGCGCACCCCCTCGCGGCTGATCGGCTTGGTGAGGTGGTCGAAGGCTCCGAGCTTCATTGCCTCGATGGTGTTGCCACTGTCGGCGTGCGCGGTCAGCATGATGACCGGCAGTTCGCGGCACTCCGGGTGATCGGCGTGCAGGCGGCGCAGGGTTTCCAGGCCGTCGATGCCGCGCATCCGCAGGTCGAGCAGGACGAGATCGAAGCCGCCGCAGTCGCCGCTTTCCGTTAGCCGCGCAAGGGCACGTTCCCCAGAAGGAACTTGGACGGCCTCGTGCCCGAGGTCGGTCAAGGTTTCGGCGAGTCCCTCCCGGAACGCGTCGTCGTCGTCAACGATCAGTACGGTGGCCATGCGCGGCGGGGATTTCGATGATGAACACAGAGCCAGGCATGCCGTCGGCCGGGGCTTGCCAGCGGGCAGTGCCGCTGTGCGCCCCGGCGATCTCGCGCACCAGACTCAAACCGAGGCCCACGCCTTCGGCGCGGCCAGTTACGAACGGCTCGAAAATCCGCTCGGCCTCGGCGGGAGGAACCCCGGGCCCGGTATCGCTGATCAGCAGACGGCAGCGGTCGGCGGACACTTCCGCCCCGAGGGCGATCCGTCCGCCAGCAGACGTGTGTTGCAGAGCGTTGAGCAGCAAGTTTTCCACGGCGCGGGCGAGGCTGGGTTCATCGAAGCTCCAGCGGCTTTCGGCGGGGGGTGATGGATCGAGCGCCAGGGTGATGCCCTCGCGCTGGGCAGTCGGCGCGACCTCCTCCAGACGTGCTCGCAAGAAGGGTTGCAGCGGCACCGGCTGGGGACGAATCTCCACCATGCGGGTGAGCAGGCGCAGGGCGGCGAGCAGTTCTTCCAGACGGCCAATCTGGGGCAAGATCGCTTGCAGGGCGAGTTCCGCGCGTTCAGGACCGGCGGCCAGAGCGTTCTCGCTGCGCAGGCGCATCGCGGCTAAAGGATTGCCAATCTCGTGTGCCAGGCCCGCCGCCATGCGTCCCAGGGCCGCGAGACGGTCGGAGCGGGCAAGGTCGCGGCCCATGCGGGCGCTGTCTTCGCGGGAAATTTTCAGCCGGTCGTTGAGCCGGTTGAAGGCGGCGACGATCCGGTCGAGTTCGCGTTCGCCGGTGGGTGCCAGCGGCGGCAGGTCTTCGAGGGGCGTCGCGGCGATGGACTCTTCCAGCGTGGCGAGTCGGCCCGTCCAACGGCGCATGGCGCGCAGTAGCCATAAACCGCTGCCGAGCGCGAGCAGGAGCAGCGCACCCAAGCCGATGCTCAACCGCCCGTAGGATTTCCCGATGTTCAGCGGCACGCGGGTCATCGTCCAGAAGGCCAGGTCCGGTGGCGGACCTGGCAACGGAGCGGCGTGGAGCAGGACGGACATGTTCTCCCCGTTGTAGCGGCGATCCAGAGGGGTGCCGGTCTCCTGGCTATCGCGGACGGTCTCTTCGATCTGGGGCAGTTCCGCTTGCGGCAGATCGCGTTTTTGCCGGGGGCCGTCGTGGGTGGGAAAAGAATAAGCCAGGGACTCGTCGCGGCCTCGCCAGAACCCACCTTCGACACCCGGCTGGCCAGCGAAAGCCACCGAGAGCATGGCTTCCAAATCGGCACGGGTTTGCGGATCGTCCAGCGGAGGCGGGCGGCCCTCGAAAGTCATCCGGTAGCGGTCATAACGCCGGGCGGCGTCAGCGGCGGCCAGGGAGAGCCTCTCGCGTCCTTGCCGCAACTGCGCGCCCGCCCCTTGCTCGACGAGCGAGTACATCAAAAACGCCAGCGCCAGGCAGAGCGCCAGCACCAGTGCCCAGAGCGTGGTGAGCGCCGTCCGCAGAGAAAACTTCGTCGCCACGTCGGTAGGTTCAGAACTTGGCGATGAGTGACACGCCGCCCACCATCAAAGCCGCGCCGAGCAGGCGCATCGGATGGGCGCGGTGGACCTCGACGTTAAGCCAGCCGAAGTGATCGATGGCGATGGAAGCGATCAGCGCCGCCGTCACGTTCAGGCCCGTGTACGGCCCCGCGCCGACCTTGCCCACCAGCACGAGGCCGGCGTACACCGCCACCGCGCCGATGACCCCCGCCAGCGGTGCCCACCAAGGCATGTCGAGCACCTGCTGCGTGCCGGGCAGCGGCTTGTGCAGCACCGCGAAAGCTCCGAGGAAAAAGCAGACGATCAAACTG
>CAXTVY010000074.1:0-15104 GCA_964247665.1 uncultured Chthoniobacterales bacterium
CCCCTGGGCGTTCCATCCGGTCGCGGGGACGAACAAAAGCATCTCGTTTTACCGCGACCTGGAAAAAACGTGCGCGAGCATCGCCACCGTTTCCCAGCGTGACGCGGACGCGTACCGTGAGTTCATCCAACGCTTCCGCGAACTGAACGAGGGCGTCTTCGAGACGTTCCTCAAGCCACCGACGCCCGGGGCAATCTTCGGCACGGTGTTCAAGCGTAACCTGTTCAACTCCGGGTCGCGCAAGGTGTGGAGTTCGCTCGACACCACGCGCCAGTTGATGAGCCCCTACGGCCGCGTGATCGAAGAGACGTTCGAGAGCGAGCCCATGCGCGCGGCGTTGTCATGGCTCGCCGCGCAGTCCGGCCCGCCGCCGGAGGAAATTGCCACGGGCGACCTTGTCGGCTGGCAGGCAATGATCCACAAGGACGGCGCTTGGCGCGCGAAGGGCGGCTCCGGTGCGCTGACCCAGGCTCTGGCCCGTTGCCTGCAATCGCTGGGCGGGGAGGTGGTGACGGATGCCCCCGTCGAACGCATCGCGCGTGGGAGCGGCAACGGCGCGCGGTTCGAGGTGCGCGCGGGCGGACGGGCCTACGCCGCGCGCACGGTCACGGCCGCCTGCCACGTACAAACGACGTTCCTGCACCTGCTGGACCCGGAGTTGTGTCCGCCCGGCCTGCGGCACCGTGTCGGCCATCTGCGGGTAGGCAACGGTTTTGGCATGATCGTCCGGCACGCCGTCAGCGAATTGCCTCGCTACGCCGGGCAAGCAGTTGATGAGCGTGGCGCTTCGCCCTGCCACGGGTCACTGCAACTGCTCTGCCCCTCGCGCCAGTTTCTGCGGGACGCTTACCTGGACCACCAGCGCGGCCAGCCGCCCGCAAAGCCCGCCGTGCTGAACATGACGTTCTCGGCGCTTGACCCGACCCTCGCCCCGCCCGGTAAGCACGTGATGTTCTCCTGGGCACAGTACCACCCATACGAACTCGCCAACGGCGAGCACTGGGACGACATCGCCGCGCGGGAGGCGGACAAGGTCTACGACGCCGTCTGCGAGTATGCCCCGAACATGCGCGGCGCATTGATTGACCGCTACGTCCAGACGCCGCTGGAAATCGAGCGCAAGCTGGGCCTCTTGCGCGCGAACGTCATGCACTTGGAGATGAGCCTGGACCAGATGTTCTTCTTCCGTCCGCTGCCCGAACTATCGACCTACCGCACGCACCTGCCCGGCCTGTATCTGACCGGCGCGAGCACGCACCCGGGCGGCGGCGTCTTCGGTGCCAGCGGCCGAAACACCTCGCAGGTTGTGCTCGGCGACCTGCGAAAGCGCAGGGTGTGACGAAGGAAGGCGTACATCATCCAACGTTGTATCCGTTGACCAGCAAAACGGTCAGCAGCCCGAGCAATGCCGTGGAGAAGACCAGAATTGCCGTCTCCAGCAGCGACGAAAGCCCCGCAAGTTGCGCGAACACCAGGTAAACGGGGGCTGCGGTGCTCAGGTAGCGCGGCAACGCATCCCCCGTGGTGCTCGACGTGTAAAGGAGCGCGAGCGCCAGCACCAGGACACCGTAACTTGCCCGCTTCAGACTGAAAAAACTCACGGCTGCCGTGACCAGAACCACGCCGAGCAAGGCGTCGGACAGTACCGTATGAAACCAATCGCCGTTTTGCCAACGGTCCGCGAGGACCGTCCAGGGCAGACGCACACCTTTTGTGCCCCAGCCGTTAGCCACCGTGTGCTGCTGCGCGCGCCAGTCCCCGAAACGTACTTGCTGGAAAATCAGGAATCCCAGTTGTCCCAGGATGGGACCGGCCACCGCTGCCGCTCTCCTCAGCCAGCCACCAAGCAAGATCACTGGGGGTTCGGGTTGTTCGCCGTGCGCTGCTTGGTGGCGGGTGGCGAGCCATTGTTGCAGCACCTCAAGGAACACGAACCCCGCCAGCAACACCCCGGGGGTCCGCGTCAAAGCGGCTGCCAATCCCCAGCATCCGGCGATCAGCCAGCGGCCTTGCCGGGCCGCCAGTACGCAGCCGAGCAGGGTCAATAGAAACAGACTCTCGGTGTAAATCATGCCGAACCACACCGCTCCCGGACAAAACAGCAGAAAGGTCACGGCCCGGTCGGCGGCCGTCGTGGAACGGAGTTCCAGGACCGCCAGCTTCCAACAAAGTACGCAAGCCCCCGCCAGCGCGAGGTGCGTGATCAGGTAGCCCGCCAGAATGGGGTCCATGCCCAAGGCTGACACGGTCCGGATCAGCAACGGATAGAGCGGGTAAAATCCGATGCTCGAAGCGGCGGTGGGATCATAGGAATAACCATGGCTGGCAATGTCCAGGTACCACCTGGAATCCCATACCAGGAACCGCTCGATCCAGGTGTGACTCATGGACGGCTGCGGGTAGGCTCCGGGTACAATCGCCAACCGGGAGAGCGCCGCGACCATCAGTACCAGCGCCCGCGAGAGCAAGAACAGTCCGACGAGCCGGATGGCCACTACCGGGGTGACCCGTGTGAGCGGGCGGGATGTCTTACCGTCTTTGGAATCCATGCCGGCGATGTTGCTCGGATGCATCTAATCCAGGTAGAGACTGAGGGCGCGATAGCTTCCCGCGATGGGTCTCGGGTCCGCTGGGGCGAAGTTGCTCCCGGAATGATTAAACCGTGCGTATGAGACCGTGAACCGGTTACTTCCTTGTCGCAGGGTCAATGGATAGTGGCGCGCCATCGTACCAACCGGTAATCCGGTGAGATGCTCGACCTCCTCGTCATTGCAACGCACCGTAATTTCCTGGCCGGGGACACGGTTGTCGTAGGTAAAATCCACGTGGGCGCGCGTGTGTGTCGAGTAAATCTCAATGGTGCTGACTGGTCCAAGGCCATGGCGGAGAGGGTGACGGGAATTGACTGCCGGGGTAAAATTCTCCAGCCGCACAGTCCCTTCTGTCTGTGCCGGTAGAAACTCGGAGTTCCCGACGAACACGCTGCCTTTGGGTTGTAGCAGCGGGAAATTGGCGATGGAGCCGCTTTTTTGCTGCCGGGAAAAAGCAGACACGTCGAAGACGAGCGCGATCCCGAGTCCCACCAGCAAGAGGATGACCAGCGCGACATCACCCCAGGTCGCGGCGGTGACGGCGTTGCCGGGATCGTCGGTTGCGGTTGACACAGTATGCAGAGCACATCTTTTCCGTGAGACGTGCCAGCCCAAACTTCTGGAAACCGGTATCCTGCGGTAGAAGTGTCAAGTTGGGCCGGTCAGGCTGCGCCTCGTCCTGTGTACTTCTCCGTCATGGCGCGCAGGCGCAATCTTTCGTGGACTGCCTCAAGGTTGCAGCAGGAACTCCACCGCTTTCTCCAACTGCTTGTCCTCGCCCGTCGCCACGGACTGGTAATCATTAGCCACTTGGATATCCGGCGTGATGTCAGCTTTTTCCATGTACCCGCCTTTGGCGTCGATGAAACCCACTTCCGGGATGCCGAAGAACAGGCTCTGGTCAATCTGCGTCTCCCACCACACCGCTGTTCCTGTACCGGGCACGGGCATTCCGATCAGCTTGCCGATCCCCAGCGCGCGGTATGTCCACGGGAAAAGATGCGCGTCGGAATAGTTGCTCTCGCCAATCAACACGGCCGATTTCTTCTGCCACTTGTTCAGCGGTTCCGAGCCGAGCACCCGTCCGCGCGGGAAGAACGTCAGGTACTTCTTACCACTCAACAACGTGGCCAGTTCGTCGTGCAGATTGCCGCCGCCGTTGAAGCGTGTGTCCACGATCAGCGCCTGCTTGCCGCTCTCGCGTCCGAGCACTTCCGAGAACGTCCGGCGATAGCTCGCGTCGTTCATGGCGCGGACGTGCACGTATCCCACCTTGCCACCCGAGAACTTGTCCACCAGTTCGCGCCGGCTCTTGATCCAGCGTTTGATGGGTTTCACCGTCTCGTCAAAACGCACGTTCTTGGCCGGGTCGAACACGCTCAGCAGTACGGGCTTGCCCGCCTTGCGGTTGAGCAACGGGCACCAGTCGGCACCGGGCGCGATGGTCTCTCCGTCGATCTTCTCGATCACCATGCCGGGAGTGATCTTTGATTTCGCCACGATTAGCGGACCTTTCTCAATGATCTCGTCCACCTTCAACCCCGGCCCCTTGTAACCCTGATCGTAAAACACGCCCAGCGCCGCCGTGGCGTCGCCGTCGCCCGGATGGTACACGAAGCCCGAGCCAGTGTGCGAAGCGTTGAGTTCGCCCAGCAGTTCACTGAGCATTTCCGCAAAGTCGTAGTTGTTGTTAATGAAAGGCAAAAATTTCTGGTACACGGCCTTGTAACCTTCCCAATCCACGCCCTGCATGTCGGCGACGTAGAATTTCTCCTTCGCCTGCCTCCACGCATGGTCGAAGATGTAGGCGCGCTCCGCTCCGTGGTTAAGGTACATCTCGGCCGAGAATTTCACGGATTCCTGCTTGCCGCTGTCCAGGTTGATCTTGCCGATATGCCCGCCCGCCAGCACAAAGGCGTTTTTGCCTTCCTTGTCGATGAAAACCTGCGTGTTATCCTCCTCGCCGCGTGCGCGGGACGTGTGGCTCTCGGGCATCGTGCCAAGGCGTTTGGTGTCCTTCTCACGTAGCTTGTTCTGCCAGATCGTGTAGCCGTCCTCGTCCTTGCTCACGTAGATGAGTTGCTCGCCATCCGGGGTCAGCGCGGCGTCCTGAAGGTTAGTCGAGCCCATCGTCAGGCGCTCGGTGCGGTCCTCGTAGTTCTTGAACTCGATCTCGATGGGTTCCTTTTTCTTGTCGTCTTCCTCCTTCTTTTTCTTGGCGTCGTCATCCTTGGGCTTGTCCTTGTTCGTCGCCTCGTCCTTCTTGTCCTTTTCCTTCTTGGCATCGTCCTCGGCCTTCTTGGCGATTTCGTACTCGGCCTTGCTCAGCTTGAAGCGGTCGTAGGCCTTCTGGTTGAGGAAAAGCGCGTACACGTCGCCTTCCGCACCGCCTCCGCCCCCCGTGCCGTGCAACGCCTCGCGGTCGGTGAACCACAGGATCGCTTTGCCGTCGGCGGTGAACATCGGGTGATTGTCCTCGTAGCCGCTGTTCGTGAAGTTCGTGAGCTGTTGCTTACCCTCGGCATCGACGATGCCGGCCTCGGTGGACCAGCGGTTCGGATCGTTGAACTGCACGGCGAACCACTTGCCATCCGGGCTCCAGCTATACCACTGGTCGCCGTCCGAGTAAGAGTAGCTATGGTCGCCCGAGAGGATCAGGCGCGATTGCTTGGACTCCAGGTTGAGCACTTTGAGTGTCGTGCGATTCTCCAGGTAAGCGACCTCTTTACCGTCGGGCGAGTAGGTGGGCTGAAAGTTTTCCTGACCGTTTTCCAGGATGGGTTTCACATCCACCACGGTCGAGTTGAAGAAGTAAGGCTCCTCTTCCTTGGGTTGCCGGATCGTGGCCTCGTAGAGGTTCCAGCTTTTGGCGGTTTCGCCCGCGAACACGAGCCGTCGGCCGTCGGGGCTGAAGGATAGGCTGCGTTCCTGGGTCGGCGTGTTGGTGATGCGCTTGGTGTCGCCATGCTCGGTGGATGCCACAAAAACCTCGCCATGCGCGACGAAGGCGATTTCCTTACCGTCGGGATTGAGCGCAATCTCGGTCGCGCCGTCGCTCATGTTGACAACTTCCACCTTACGCTCGGCGTCGCCGAAACCGATCTGGACGGCGATCTTCTTTGGCTCAGTGGTGCCACTCGGCAGCAGGTAGAGTTCGCCGTCGTAGCCAAAGCACAGGTCGCCCGCGTCGGACGTACTCAGGAAACGCACGGGGTTCTTCGTAAAATGTGTGACCTGCATGGGGTTCTGCGGGTTGGCGACATCGAGCTTCCAAACGTTGAAGCTGCCACTTTGTTCGCTCAGATAGAAAACGCTTTTCTCGTCGGGCGAGAAAACGGGGCTGCGGTCCTCACCGAGGAAGGTGGTGAGTTGGGTGTGGGTGCCGGTCCTGGCGTCCCAGAGCCAGATGTCGTGCGTGACACTGGTTTTTTCGTGCTTGCGCCAGAGGTTCTCGTAACCCTTGAGATCCTCGTAAACGATCTTGTCGCCCGCTTTGTTGTAGTGCGCGGCGAGGGCGGGAGTGGTCAGGATTTGCTCGGGTGCGTGGCCGGGCTCGACCGATACGCGGTAGAGTTCGGGACTGACACGCGCGCTGGGGAACTGCGCGTTGGTTTTGGCGTCCTGGCGGTGCGAGGAAAAGAGGATGGACTTGCCGTCGGGTGCGAAGCCGGTCGGGATTTCGTCCGAGGAATAAGTCGTCAGGCGCTTGGCCGCGCCACCGGTGGCTGGCATGACGTACACGTCGAAGTTGCCGTAAGCATCCGACGCATAGGCGATGGACTTGCTGTCCGGCGACCAGACGGGTTGGAAATCATGCGCCGGGCCAGAGGTCAGCGGGACAGCAGCGCCGCCCGCGCTGGGCACGGTGAAGAGATGGCCGCGGAAGGCGAAGGCCACAGTCTTGCCGTCGGGCGACAGGGCCGGGTAGCGCATCCACAGGGGCGTGGCGTCGTCCGGGGCTGCGGCGGAGGGAGCCGGGGCGGACAGGGCCGCAACCGCCGGAGGCGGCGTCTGCACGGCGGTGGGCACGGCTGGAGTGACCGTCGGCACAATGGGTGCCTCGGGGGTCGGCGCGGGGGCGGTCTGGGCCAACGCCCGACCGGCAGCGAGGAGGAGCACGGCGGAAACGCCGGGCAGGGAGACGACGGAGCGGAAAATACGCATAAAAACGATGGAGCGTGACATCACGCCCGGCAGTGGCTGCCGGGAGACCAGTCTTTCCGCCGGGGCTGGGGGGTTGTCAAACGGACGCTTGTCGCGAGCCCGCCGCCGGGTTGTTTCCTCGTGAATGGGCTTTGCGGCCAGCAGGCTTTGCGGCACACTGGGATCTCATTTCTCCCGCTGTGACCGCCGCCACGCCACCGCCGCCCCTTCTCGACGCCGACGAACGCGCGGCGTTCACCGAGACCCTGGACGAGAACTTCTGCGTGTCGGCCGGGGCGGGGGCGGGCAAGACGACGGCCATTGTCCGGCGCATCGCCAACCTGGCTCTGCGCCGTCACCAACAACCCAACGTGCTCTCGCGGCTGGTCGTGGTGACCTACGGCAAGCTGGCCGCCGAGGAGCTGCGGGTCCGCACCCGCGACCTGGTGCTCCAACAGCTCGAACCGACCGCCGCCGGACGCCAGACCCTCCTGGTGGAATTGCGCGGCGCGTTCTTCGGGACAATCCACAGCTTCTGTTTGAAGCTGATCCGGGACCACGGCCGATTTTTGGGACTTCCGGAACATCTGGAGCTTCTGGAAGATAAAAATACCCATTCCTTATGGGAAAAATTCTGCGAAAGCGATGCGTTGCTCGCATTGGACCTGCCGCCCACCTTGCTGGAAAGAGTCGGCCGCCACCTGACTTTCGACCAACTGCTCCATCTCGCGCGGTCGTTCGGTCCCGATGAGACGGAAGCACCTGCCGGGTTCGATCCCGCCGCCCAGCCGCCTCCGCTCGACTTCAGCGCCGCTTTCGAGGATGGCGGCGGCCGCTCCAAGGACAAAACGCGTGAGCACCAGAGCCACCTGCGCCGCTGGCTGGATGATTTTAATGCCGGAGCCGCCTACCTGCAACTGCCGGGCTACACCGGCGGCAGCGGCACGTTCCTGGCGGCGGTGGAGGCAACGCTCGCGCCGTATGCCGGGTGGCTCAACGCGGCGGCGGGTTGCCTGGCGGTCCGCATCGCCTGCGCCTTCCGCGACTACCGGCTGGACCGGGGGCTCATGTCCTACCGCGACCAGATCTTCTGGTGCCGCGAACTCCTCGCCCAACCGGCGGTTCTTGCCCGCCTGCGGCAGCGCGGGTACATCGTCATCCTCGACGAGGCCCAGGACACGGACGCCGACATGTTCGCCATCCTTACGGAGATCACCCGGCCCGAGGGTGCATCCCTCGGCGGCTGGCCCGGCGCGGCCGGGGCGGCGAGTCCACTGCCCGGCCGGTTTTCGTTCGTCGGTGACGACCAGCAGGCCATTTACAGCGAACGCGCGGACCTCCGGGTGTACCGCCGGTACATCGACGCGTTCAAGGCGGGCGACGGCGGCCGCTACCTGGAGTTTTCGGTGACGATGCGCTGTCCCGAGCGGGTGATCGGGGTCGTCAACGGGATCTTCGGAAACGGCCGCATCGAGCAGGAGTTCGTCCGGTTCCGGGAACTTCGTCCACGCCCCACCTGCCCGGCGGGTGACGCCTGGCGGCTGGACCTCGGCACCATGGAAGCGAGCGACAAACGCCAATCCCAGGAAACCCGGCTCCTCCAGGAGTGCGAGCGGGTCGCCGCGTTCGTCGCCGCGCATGGTCGGGGGGGGTTGGGGATCAGCCGCTGGTCGGAGCTGGCCGTCATCGCTCCCCGCGTGGCGTGGCTGGAAACCGCCGCACGAGTTTTTGCCGCCCACGATCTGCCGGGCTGCCTGCTCTCGCAAAAGCGCATCGCCCGAGAGTCGCCGCGCCACAGTTGGCCGGCGGCGCTGCTGCACGTCCTCGTTCACCCGTGGGATCGCTTCGAGCTGATCGGCGTGCTGCGGGAAGTTTTCGCTGTCTCCGACGTGGACCTCGCCCGGCTGCATCGCCACGCCGGAATCAACGGCTGCCCCGGCCTGAGCTTTTGGCCCCGGGTGCCCGGCGTGGCCGTGAAGGGCAAGATTCCGTCGGATCGCCTGCATCGCGCCCTGCGCCTCCTCCACGAATTGCGTGCCTCGTTCCCGATAGACTCGCCGCAACAGGGTGCGTTACCCAATGGCTTGGAGACCCGCGATGAATGCGGCACGCTGAGTCGCTACGTCGGCTACGTGCTCAAGCGAACGGCGCTGGCGGCGCGTTTGGAAGTCATCGGTGAACCGGCGAACTGCCTCGACCCGTTCAGCGCGGGAGCCCTGCGGGCCGAGTGTGCGGGCGAAACCCTGCGGGCTTGGGTGCGCTCGCTCGTCGTCGCGTTGGAAGACCCGGTTTCCCACCAGCCGGATACCCCGGACGCCGTCCAGTTTCTGACCTGCCAAAAGGCGAAAGGGCTCGAATGGCCGGTGGTGATTCCGCTGGGGATGCGTTGCGAGATCCGGGCGCGTCCCGAGCAGTTCCCGCGCGTCGAGCGGCAGGACGGTCGGACGGTGATCCACTTCAGCAAGGTCACGGTCGATTCCGACCGCCGCGCCGCTCGCACCACACGGGCGGCGGAGGAGTTCCAGCGGATGCTCTACGTGACGTTCACCCGCGCGCGCCAGCTCCTGATCGTGCCCGACGGCAGCAGCCTCTACGAAAACCGTGGCCCGAACTTCCAGGCGCTCGCCCATTGGGAAGACCTGGAATTGGATCGTCTGTTTGCCGCCGCGCCCCTCGTGGAGACGCCATCCGCAAAGCGCCAGCCCCCTGTTACAGACCACGGCCCCGGCTGGTTTGCCGACAACAAGCACGTGCTCGCACGGGCGGCGGCCGTGTCCCACCAAATTCCGCAGCGCGTCCTGCCTTCGGGACTGGTCCATGCTGCCGCGCGCGGGGCGCGCCAGTCATCCTCCGGCGACGCCACCGGGGACCTGCGTCAGCCGCCGGGCAGCCAAGCGCTCGTGGACACGGCTGACGACCGGCTCTTGGCCAGCGAAGATGCCAGCCTTGCAAGCGGCGGGAGTGGGGATGAGCCCCTCGCGGGCATCGGCGGTATCGAGTACGGCAACTGGTGGCACGAGGTGCTCCAACATTACCCCTGGTCGGATGCCGATCCAGACCAGCGCGACGCCTACGTCCGGGACCAGCTCGGACTCATCGCAGGAGCCGCACCTTGGCTCGACCGCGCGACGGCCGAACTCACCCGGCTTGCCGCCAGTACCGCCCACGCGGATCTTTTGGCGGGGGGCGAAGTGTTCCTCGCGGAGATGCCGTTCTCGCATCCGCGCGAGAGCGATTGCTGGGTTGAAGGCATCATGGACCTCGTCGTCATCACCCGGAACGGCGGGGAAATCTGGATCGTGGACTGGAAGACGGATCGCCGCCGACCTTCGGACAAAACCGAAGCCGCCTTTTTGTCCCGGCTGGCCGGAAAATACGCGCCGCAGCTCCGCGAATACGCCGAGGTTTTCGTGCGGGGTTTCCAGCGTCCGGTGAACCGGCTGCTGATCTATTCGACTGAGCTCGGCGAAATCGTCGCGGTGCCGCGTTGAACCGGCGGCATCAATCCCGTCACGCCGCACGGTACGGCCGCAGAAGCGTGGGAGCCGAAGCTTCCGCCGCGTCGGCGAACTTTTTTACGAGCACCAATTCCGTGCCTTTCGGGCGGCGCAGATAATCCGCGCGGTCGAACGCCTGCCGGATCAGGTGCAGGCCCAGACCGCCGGGGCGCACTACCTCCAACGCGCGGCCGTTCATCTTTTCGACGCAAGCCTGCGCACCGTAGTCGCGCAGCCGGCACCGCACCGCGCCATTGACGCTTTCGAGCGACAGCCGGATGTACTGGTCGGCCGCATTGCCGTAAGCATACCGAATGACGTTGGTGCACGCCTCGTCGATACCCAGGACCATCAGGTCGATCAACGACGTGCAGCAACCCTGTTCGTTCAGGAATTCGCGGACCCATCGGCGTACCAGGGAGAGGTTGCCGGTGTGACTGGAGAACTCGATGGTGCGGTTCATCGTGCGTGCGTCGGCCAGCCGGTTCGGGGGGAAGGCGGGTTCATGCTCGGGATGGGAAAGCCAACGGCGTCAGGTCGTCGTAGCGAAGAATGCTTCTCTGCTGCCAAGCCTTGCCATTGGGTAGAGTTGCCACGTTTTGCGGCGGATTGGCAAGAGCTTTCTAAGCAGGCTGCGTGCCCACACGTTGACAAGTCGTTCGCCCGGACCGGCTAAACCTCCGTGCCGATGATCCCCGCAAGCCCCCGAGGCCCGGCCGTACCGCCTGTCAAGCCAAGCGACCGGGGCAGCGGCAAGGGGACGTTTGCGATCAACTCTGTCTGCCTGAAGAATTCTCTGGCGCGCTGCGTCTGATCATCACACTTTTCGATCATGAAGCGATCCTTCTTCAAGTTGGTCACGGTCGGCGGACTGTTAACGTGTCTCCTCGCGCGGCCTGCGGCCGGGCAGGAAGCCCAGACAAATAAGGAAAACTCGACCGCTTACACGGCCCTGCGACTGGTAGGCAAAACCCTCGGCGCGGACGCGATCAACCGCGTCGTGGAAGTCAGCGGACGTGACGGTAAACCGCAGCCTACCTCGTGGAGAATCGTGCTCAAGGAAGGCGAGGGGACCCGGGAGGTGGAAGTTGTCAACGGGAGGATCGAAGCGCAACGGCCGCTGACGCGTGCGTCCATGTTGGCTCCCGTTAAATTGCCAGACCTGAACCTCGATTCCAGTGGTGCGTTTGAGGCCACGGATGCACAGGCAAGGAAAACTCACGTTCGGTTCGATTCTGTCAACTACAGCCTGCGCACGTCGGAGAGGACCGGCAAACCTCTCTGGACGCTGGAGTTGTTCAATCAGGAGGGTACCCCGGCGGGCACGATGCGCATCGCGGCAAATAATGGGGCAATCGTGTCCATGGATGGTCGAGTCGCTGCGGACGGGCCGATCCCCGCGAAGAAGCCCGTCGCCGAAGAAAGACCTGCGGCCAAGCCTCCAACGGCCACACCTCGGACTGCCGCGACGCCGAAACCTGCTCCCACGGCAGTCGTTGTTGACCACCCAACACCGCGGCGCGATCTCCGCCCGCCTGCAACGACTACTACCACGACCACGATTGTGCAGACGAACTCGCCAGCGGCGGTAGTCGATGTCCCCGATGCAGACCCCACCGGCCCGGCCGCGCCGCCTCCACCGGATGATGGTGGCGGATTTTTCACCCGCACTGGTCGCACGCTCGACCACACGTCGCAGGCGGTGACGCATTCGATTGATCAGGCCGGGCGCAACGTGGATCACGGCGTCCGACGGGCGGGTGCAACGGTGCAACGATTCTTCACCGGCCGCAGCGATCTGGACGGTGACTCCCGCCCTGCTCCGCCACCCTCCGACGCACAACCGGATTGAGAATTCGGAGCGATCCGTCTTTTCGCGGCTTGATTTCCAGACCGGGGACGCTTTATAGTCGGGCTTGTTTCCGATCTGGTGCCCTTCGCGGCACCACCTTGAAAACCGTTCAGCCGGCGTGGCGAAATTGGCAGACGCGCTAGACTCAAAATCTTGTTCTCGAAAGGGAGTGTCGGTTCGACCCCGACCGCCGGTAAGTCTTTGCAGCACGCAACGACGATCATGTGCCGATGCTAATGCGTGTCAGCGCACGGTGCATTGTAGTGGTACCATTTGTCGGCCGGTTATCGGCTGAAATGTTCCACGAGTACGGCCGACGCCAATTTCTGCTTACCTGTGGCGAAAACGACCGTCAAACGTGCAGATAAGCAGGATGATTTCTGCTCTGGAGAAATCTCTGCGTAATCAAGAGCATCTTACTTCCCAACCGGGACGGCTACTTGGTCCCGGTTATCAGAGAGGAAAACCGTGTCGTCGCAGATGCCTGCGGAGTGGACGAGGGCTACCGTGAGAATGTCATGGTCGCCAGCGTTGCAACAAGCGGAGCACGCACCGCACAACGCGAGGGCAAGGATCATGGCGAACTTCATACCGCTGATTCGTGTCCACTCCCAGTGGCGGCGGTGCAGGAGCAAAAAAGTGAGCGACTTGCCCCAAGCATACGGTGCACCCTGGACTTACTGCCGCAGCCCGGTGGTAGCTGGCGCGGCACCTTCGGATGGGTCGGGACCGGAATCCGCGTTCGCAGTTCCGGCAGCGGCTGGTCTAACCCTCGCGGTGCCACCGGAAGTGGACCCACTATCGCTAGCACAACCGGTGGCCAACAGAGAGAACAGGGAGAACAGGGCAAGTACAAGCACGGCCTTCATGCCACCTTTTCGGCAACGGGCACCATGCTGAGGGCACGGCTGCTTGGAAGCGCGCCGTTTGCGTAGATGTTGTCCAAAACCACCGTCGCCAATGTTTGTGCGGACAGCCAATGTGACAGCACACGGCCCAAATCCGCCTGCCGGACGGGCTTCGTGATGAAGTCGTCCATCCCTGCCGTCATGCAGCGTTCCCGGTCGGCCGTCGTGGTGCTGGCGGTCATTGCGATGAGCGTCTGGCGATGTGGTGCGCCGCTTTGCGCTTCTTGCTGGCGAATGATAGCGGCCGTCTCGTAGCCGTTGAGCACGGGCATGAACATGTCTAATAGCACGAGGTCGTACGTCCCGGTTTTCAGCGCCTCCAGCGCTGCGCGACCATCATTCACTGCGTTGACCTGGAAACCCAGATTAGTTAACTGGCGTACCGCAAGCTTGCGGTTGATGAGGTTGTCCTCCGCGAGCAGGATGCGTCTGGCCTCAACGTCGGCTCGTTGGTCTGGCTCCGGCGGCGCAACGGATTCTCTCTCCACCGACGCAGTGCGAGGGGGGAACGTCACGGACTCATCCCCGGGCAGATGGGTGCCGTCGAACAAGACTTTGGCCAGCGTTTGCACCAGCGCGTCGTGCTTGAGTGGTTTCGTGATGGAGGCGCAGATGCCGACCTGCTCGTAGGCTTTGCGGTCGCTTTCCAGGCCAAGGGAGGTCACCAGGATCAGCCGCGTATCCTGAAATTCCGGCTGCGTGTTGATGGCCCAGGCGAGCGTGAACCCGTCCATTGAGCCTAGGTTCAGGTCCAGCAACGCGAGCTGGTACGGCGCACCGGTGGCGGCGCGTGCGCGCAGCTTCTTGATGGTCGTCCCGCCGTCCCCGGCGGCGTCAACGGACATGCCCCAAGCTCGCAGCCGTTGACTCAGCACATCGCGCACAGTGGCGTTATCGTCCACGACGAGCACGCTCGCGCCTTGCAAGCGCAGCAGCTCCGGCGACGGGGCGGGGTGGCTGGCGTCCCTCTCGCCACCGCCGCTCAGGACACTCACCCGTTTGGCAAAATTCGCGGTGAACCAGAACGTCGAGCCCTTGCCGGGCTGACTGTCCGCCTCGATCTCGCCACCCATCAGATCAATTAATTGACGCGAGATGGTCAGCCCCAAGCCAGTGCCCCCGAAGCGTCGGGCGGTGGATTCCTCCGCTTGCGTAAACGCGCTGAAAAGGCGGCTGCGCACCGCGTCGTCAAAGCCGATGCCCGTATCACGGACCTCGAAGCGCAGCCGCGCGTGTGCCCCGTCCTCGTCTACCCGGCGAATCCGCAGAGTAATCTCTCCCGCCTCCGTGAACTTGACTGCGTTGCCTAGCAGGTTGAGCAGTACCTGCCGCAAACGGCCCGGGTCGCCGCGCAGCCGCGAAGGCACGTCCGACTCCACGTAAACGATCAATTCCAACTGCTTCTGCAAGGCGCGTCCGGCCATCAGGTCGCCCGTGCTTTCCACAAGCTGGTGCAAGTCGAAATCGATGGCCTCCAGCGACATCTTACCCGCCTCGATCTTGGAAAAGTCCAGGATGTCATTGAGGACCGTCAATAGGGCGTCGCCGCTACTACGGATGGTTTCGACCAAGTCGCGCTGCTCGGTGTTCAGACCTGTGGTTTGCAGCAGTTCCGTCATGCCTTGGATTCCGTTCATGGGAGTGCGGATCTCGTGGCTCATGTTCGCGACAAACTCGCTTTTGGCGCGCGCGGATTCCAGGGCACGGTCGCGGGTGCCCGCGAGTTCCCGCGCCGCTTCGACACGCCCGGTGATGTCCCGCGCGCTGACCGTATAGTAATGCGGGTGAGGCGGCGCGGCGGAGTCTTCGTCAGCCTCGCTTTGCACCTCGATCAACGAGAGTTCGAGCGGGAACGTTTCGCCCCCGCGCCGTACACCGACCGTCTCCGTGCGGCGACCCGGTGGGATCATGGCTCGCCAGTCTGCCGGACGCAGGTCCTGGCCGGGCAGCACGAGCGCGCGTAGGGTCATGCCGACCAAGTCACGGCCCGTGTGTTGCCAGATATGCTCCGCGCAATCGTTGGCACTGAGTATCACGTTCTGGTCGTCTGCCGTCAGAATTGCCTCGCCGACGGTGCGGAGCACGACGTCCAACTGCCGCCGATTTGCTTCGA
>CAXTVY010000074.1:15114-18755 GCA_964247665.1 uncultured Chthoniobacterales bacterium
GAGGGCGTGCGTCTCAGTGAAAAGTGTTTTGATCAACGGGTTGAACACCAGACGCATCTGCGCTGCCAGGGTCAGCAGCAGAAAGGTCACGAGCATGGTTTCTAGGATCTGCAGGCGCACCGCCATGGCAAAGCCCGCTTGCTCATAGGCGGCGAGCACGCGGTCCAGCGCGGCCAGCAGATCGCCCGAAATGGCTACTTGCAGCAGCGATTCGAGTTCCGGGGCTTGTGCTGGCAACGGAGCCGTGTTGGGCAGCTTGAGCACCGCGCGAGCCTGCTGGCAAAAGCGGTCGACCCGGCGGTCCAGATCAGTGGGCGCTTCGCGGTAGAGCGCCTCAATCCCGTTACCTGGGTTGCCGGGCAAGTCCAGGCTAGGGTCACCCTGGATCAGGCTGCGTTGGATACGTTCCACGTCATCAATGGAGCGCCGTGTAATGGCTCGAAACTCGGCGCGGCGGAAGGCATCTGAATCCCGCGTCAGGCGCAGGGAGAGCAAGACGATGCGCTGGCACAGGGCGCGTTGTTCGGCTGCGAGCGAGGTCATCGTCGCGAATCGTCTCTGAGAGTGAATCTGCGTAATGAGAACCGCCAATGAGGCAACGGCGAGAAAGCCGATCATGCCCAGCGCCAGAAGATAGCTGCGGCTGATGCGGGTCAAATACTTATGTAATCTACTCCTTCTGAGTGTATTATGCTTAAAAAAATTCATTTGGACGTTCGCCCGCGCAGACCAGCCTTTCACCCCGTAGAGCATATTAAGAGCCGTGTATGTCATGGAGTTGGCCGCAATCATGCTAATAGAAAGCAGTGACGATTGACTGTCTGTGAACTGTCCCACTCACCTGCTGCCCAGCCTGCGCCCGCGGCTGATTCCATGCATGGTCACTGGTGTCCCGCGTGCAAGCACCAATCCGAATAGGTTATGAGCAACTCTGAAAACAACAACAAAGGCTTCTTCAGAAAGCTTTTTCAGCGGAACACTCTCCCCGCGGAGCAAGCCCCGAACATACCCAAGGCGACGGAGACTCCCCAGGCCGGGGAAATTTCAATGGCGTCCGCCGCGGAGCAATCCACGGGCAAGCGGCTGCCCAAAGCCAAAAGCGTTTTGATGATCGTCGCGGACGATGCCAACACGCGCCGCTGGCGGCGGGAACTCGAAGGCTGGGGCTACGGAGTCGAAATGACCGATGACGGCATGAAGGGGCTCGACATCCTCTATGGCTTCTCCTTCGATGCGCTCTTGCTCGACCACACGGCCCCGAACGTGAATGGGATGGACGTTTTGCATCAGGTCCGCAGCCACGACGAACTCAAGAGCGTCTTTGTCGGGATGTTTGCCCGGGACAAGGCCGCCCACGCGGAACAGGAACTTGCCGCCATCGAAGCCGGGGCAAACCGCGTGTTCCAGCGTGGCAGCGTCAAAGCGGACGAAATCCTGACAGCGCTCAAGACGGCGCTGTTCCCCCGCACGCTCCAGGTACAACCGCGCGCCAAGCAGACGCCCGCTCAAGATTCGCCCAGCCTGCCGATGCGCTCGTCCATCTCGGCCGTGCCAGCGCCGATGGCTGCCGCCCCAGCCGCGAAACCGCAGGCAATCCAGATGACTGCCGCCGCGCCGCCGGTGGCGGCGCGGCCGGTCTCGGCCACGCCCAATAAAAAAGTTCTCATCATCGACGCCGACGAAACCGTCGCGGGAATTTATCGCACGCAAATCGAGGCGGCGGGCTACGAGGTGGAGGTCGCGCTGGACGGCGAAACGGGGTTCCACGACCTCTATACGACCAACCCGGACGCTCTCTTGCTCGATCTGCTGTTACCCGGCACGCTGACCGGCTCGGAAATCCTCAAGAAGACGCGGGCGCAGAAGAAGTTCGAAAAGATTCCGATTCTGGTGTTCACGAACATCTACACTCGTGACATCGAGGAGGAAGCCAAGGCGGCAGGCGTTTTGCGGCTCTTCAACAAAGCGGCGGCCACGCCGCGCGACGTGGTCGGGGCGCTCAACGAAATCTTCCTGCCCAGTGGCGCAATGTTCGGCGGCGGGCCACAACCGGCTTCGATCAAGTTCGACCAATCGCCTTCCACGTCCAACGTGGACCGGCCCTCATCGGCTCCCGCACCCAAGACTGTCGCTGCACCGAACGACGGCGATTTCCAGGCGGAAATTCGTGAGTCGCTGCTCCAGGGCGCGCCGGACTTTGTGAAATCCCTGCGTGGGTTGTTGCAAGTGTTGTTGCGCACCCAGGGCGACGCCCAAGCGCAGGCTACGCAGTTGCTCGAACTCTACACGCGCGTCCACTCTCTGACGGCCAACGCCGCCATCGCCGGTTTTCCGAAGGTCGCCCGTCTTTCCGGCGCGTTGGAGGCCATGCTGCGCGAGTTCCAGGCCAAGCCCGAGGGGCTGAACCCATCGACCAAGCGGACGTTGACCCAAGCCATGGACTTTCTGGCGATGCTCTTCACCAGCGCGGCCACCCATGAGAGCGGCCAACCGCTCGACGAGAAAATCCTCGTGGTGGACGACGAAATCATCAGTCGGCGCGTGATCGGCCACTCGCTGGAAAAGGCGGGTCTGAAGTCGTCTGCCGTCAGCCACCCGGACGAAGCGCTCAAATTGCTTCAGGAACAAGCCTATGATCTCGTGTTCTTGGACGTGGAGATGCCTGGCATGAACGGCTTCGAACTTTGCAAGCGCCTGCGCGCAATGCCCCTGCACGCCAAGACGCCGGTGATCTTCGTCACGGCGCTCAGCGGCTTTGAAAGCCGCGCGAAGTCGAGCCTGAGTGGTGGCGACGACTTCATCGGCAAGCCCTTTTCCTACATCGAGCTGGCGGTCAAGGGGCTTATCTACGTGCTGCGAGGATCGCTTGATGAAAGCACGGCAGCCGCTCCTGCCAAGCTCCAGATGGCGGCTGTGACCGGGCAGGAGCCACGCGCCGTCATTTCCAAGGTATGATCGAGCCCCCGTTCCCCAGGAACGAAGCCGAGAGGCTGGCCGCACTCCACGGCCTGCATATCCTCGACACGCCGCGCGAAGAGCGATTCGACCGCATCACGCGGCTTGCGACCGAACTCTTCGGCGTGTCAACCTCGTTCATCGGCTTGGTGGATGCAAAGCGGGTCTGGTACAAGTCGAGCGAGGGGCTGGACTGCGTGGAGATGGCGCGCACGGACACGTTTTGCGCCCACGCGATCCTCGACCCAATGCGGACCCTCGTGGTCAACGACGCTGCCCGCGACGAGCGTTTTCACGACAATCCATGCGTCGGCGGCCCCAATGGGTATCGCTTTTATGCTGGGCATCCATTGCTTTCCCCGGAAGGCTATCCCCTGGGCTCCTTTTGCATCATGGACCGGGAAAGTCATACGCTCAGTGACAAGCAGATCGAAGGTCTGCGCGATTTGGCAAAAATGGCAGAAGCGGAACTGACGACTGCGGAACTCAACTTTGCGCTTGGACGCCTGCGCAAGGCCGAGGAGGGCTACCGGGGCATCTTCGAGAACGTCGCCGAGGGCATCTTCCAGATCAATGGCGACGGTGGCTATATGAATGCCAACCCCGCCGCGGCGCGTTGCTACGGCTACGACTCGGCCACGGAGTTCATCGAGCAGGTGGTGGATTTTACCCGCGCACAGCACGTC
>CAXTVY010000075.1:0-18654 GCA_964247665.1 uncultured Chthoniobacterales bacterium
CGGCGAGCGCGCTGTCCGCGCACCGGTAGGCCATGAGCATCGCGTCGCCGAATACGAGCGTCAGGCTGACCAACCCCAGGCAGATGACAAGCACGACGACGAGGACGGAGGCCTGCGGAAAGGCGGAAGGCGGAAGGCGGAAGGCGGAAGGGCGGAGGGATGCAGGATGCAGGATGCAGGATGCGGGACGGCACGTCAGTGCCATCTGCGGAGCAACCGGTAATCTGGGGGGCGGGGAGGGCATCGGGCTTCAGTGCGAGGGGCCGCCACGGCCGCCACCGGTGGACGGGGGCGCGGCGGGCGGTTCGGCGGGGGCGGGGGTCGCGCTGGGAGAAGGGGTGGGCGTGGCGGCAGTGGTGCCGGTGGAAGTGGTGGGCGTGGCGGCGGCAAAGGGCTGCGTCGTCCACGGCACGAGGACTTCCAGGAGCGGCGGGGGCGAGTCCCGGGGGGTCGCGGGAGCCTGTTGGATATCAATGCGAACGGCCGAGGGCAAGCCTGTTTGTCCGGTCGTCGTGCCGGCGGAGGTGCTCGCGGATGAACTCGGGGTGGGCGTGGCGGTGGCGGCCGTGCCCGTGGCGCTGCTGTTCAGGCCCGCGAATTGCCAGGTGGTCTGCCAGTTCGCGCCGTCGTAGAACGACACCTGGAAAGATTGGACGCCCGTCAGGATTTGTTCCTCGCGCGCGACGTTGGCCTGCGTGGCGCTGCCGGTGTTGAGGGCGTCGAGCAGGTCGCGTGTGATGGCGCGCACCAGGATGCCGCTGCCCGCCGCGCCCGGAACGTCGTTCGCGGCGGCGGGGTCGGCGGTGATGTAGTATTCCACCTGTTGCACGTCGCCGTAGAGATTGTCCGGGTCGTCGCGGCCCGTGGTGGTCGTCAGCTTGAGGTAGCCGGGAAAATTGCCTGCGCTGGTGTGGGTGAGGTTCGTGGTGTCCGTGCCGGTACTGTCCCCGGAAAGGGTCGCCGCCAGGACGCCGCCCGAGATCAGCGCGTTGCGCAGGTCCGTGCGGATGACGGTTTCCGCCCGCGCCCGCAGCCGGGACGCGCGGATGCGCCGCTCGCCGCTGTCACGCAGGCGCAGGGCGTGCTGGAAGATGCCGTAGATCGCCACCAGGATCAACGCCGCCGCCACCGAGGCGAGCAAGATTTCAATCAACGTGAACGCCGCCCGGCGGAATGCCCGAGGCCCGAGAACCAAGGACCGGCCGGAGGGCTTGAGGAGATGGGAAGGGAGCGGCCTCATGCGTGGGTCGGCTAGCGGGTGGCCGAGGTGCCCGTGCCGGTGGTGGTGCCCGTACCGGTAGTGCCGGTGCCGGTGGTGCTCGCCGCCGTGGACGGGACGTAGACGAGCGTGCTCAGGCGGACGGTGTGGTCGTTGCCCTGGACGGTGTAATGCACGTCCATGTGCAGCGCGGTCATCCCGGTGTTCACGGGGTCGCCCGTCCAGCTTTCGGTGGTCATTTACCAACGGTAGCCGGGGTAGAGTCCCTCGAAGTCGCCGGTGGTGAACGGAGGGCTCTGCCAGGCGTCGCCGACGAGGAACTCGCTCATCTTGTTCTGCGCAAGTTCGCCCGCCAGCGCGCTGCGCTCGGCCATCTCGGACGCGCGGTTGGCCACCGACAACGCGCCGACGATGGCGGGCACCACCACCGCGAGGAACAACAGTGCGGCGAGGATTTCCACGAACGTGAACGCGGCGTGGCCGCCACGCGCGTGGCGGCGATGGGGGGGCACGGCGGTCATCAGGGAGTGTCCTTGACGATCTGGTAGCCGTAGCCGTCGGCGGTCAGCGTGACCGAGACCCCGCTGTTCGTGCGGTCGGCGAGGCGGACGGTGGCGACGCTGCCCGGGTCGAGCGTGCCGTCGGGCGCGAACTCCGCCGCGGTGATGCCGCCGTGGGTTGGCTGGACCGGCGGCGCGGCCGGCACGCCGGTGAGGCCCGCGCCCGTGCCCGGCTTCACCGTGAGACCGCCGGTGATGGGATCGAAGTGCATGTCGTCGTTGAGCTGGAACGTCTTCGTGCGCGTGGCCGTGCCGGAGTACCCGGGCTTGGGTTCCACGCCGAAACTCTTGTTGTCCACGTCGATCCACACGTCCATCGGCACGCCCTGGCCCATGGCCTCGTCGCGGCCGTACTCGGTCAGCGCGAGCAGGCGCGCCGCCTCCTGTTCCAGGTTGCGCTGGCGCAGCGAGCGCGACACGCTGGGCACGACGATCCCCAGGAACACGACCAGCAGAGCCATGACTAATATCAGCTCGACCAACGTGAAAGCGCGGCGGGCACAATGACCAACTTTCGGGGAGGAGAAACGCGCGCCTGACCGGGTCCGCACGTACATGGTGCAGAGTCCGTTTTCCCCTTGGTCATTGGTCATTGGTCGTTGGTCATTGGTCGTTGGTCATTTTCGCCGCGTGGCGGCGACGGCTATTTCTTGTCCCAATTGGTCAGATCATCGTCCGTCCCGGCGTGGCCGTCGGTGCCGGGCGACATCAGGTCGTAGCCATTGGCGTTGTGCTTGCCGGGGTATTCGTACACATAATTATTACCCCACGGATCGAGCGGCACGCCTTTCTTGAGGCACGGCCCCTTCCAGTTCGCGGCTCCGGCGGGCTGCTCGGTCAGGTCGCCGAGGGCACCCGTTTTTGGATAATAACCGTTGTCCACCTCGAAGGAGTCGAGCGCCTGCTCGATGTTGCTGATCTGCGTCTGCGCCGAGGTGACCTTGGCTTGCTGGCTGCGGCCCGCCATCTTGGGAATGACGATGGCTGCCAGCGTCGCCAGGATGACGAGCACGAGGAGCATTTCCACGAGCGTGAACGCGGCGCGACGATGGCGGCGGCGCGCCGGGCGGAGGTCAGGAGCGGATGTTAGTTGGGGCAGGGAGTTGGGTTTCATTTGATGTAATCCTGGATGGTGAAAATCGGGAGCACCATGCTGATGAAAATCACGCCGATGAACGCCGCGATGACAAACAACATGATGGGTTCGGCCAGGGAAACGGCCATCTTCAACTGGCGGTCCAGCGTGACTTCGGTCGTGCCCGCGAGGCGGACCAATTCCTGGTCCAACCGGCCGCTTTCTTCGGCCACGGAGATCATTTCCAGCGTGGAACCGCCGAAGATCGCCCGGCTGTCGGCGAGACTGTCGGAGAGGGTCTCGCCCTTCTTGACGCGCTCGGTGGAATCGGCCACGAGGTCGATGAGCGTCTGGTAACCCAGCGAGCGGCGCGCGACCGTGGGGCCCTTTACCAACGTGACACCCGCCCCAAGCAGGGTTCCTAACATCCGGCAGAAGCGCGCCATGGCAATCTGGGCCATCAGTGGGCCGACGACCGGCGTGCGCAGGAGGACGGTTTCCAAGGTGCGGCGGGCGCGGTCGTCGGCGAGGCGCGCGCGGAAGAAGTACACCGCCCCACCCACGCCGACCAGGAGATACAAGCCGTAATGGCGCAGCACATCGCTCGCGCCGACGACGACGCGCGTGGCCAGCGGCAGCGCGGCGTCGAACCCCTCGAACAGCGTCTGGAAGCGTGGGATGAAGAACACGAGCAGGAAAATCACCACGCCGACGGCGAGCGTCAGCAGCACGGCCGGGTAGAGCATGGCCGCCGTGACCTTGGCGCGCAGTTCCTTCTCTCGCGCCTGGAAATCCGCGATCTGCGCGAGCACGACATCCAGGAAACCGCCCGCCTCGCCCGCTTCCACCATGGCGACGTAGATGCGCGGGAATACGTCGGGCGACTTGCCCATGGCGACGGCCAACGGCGCGCCGTCGATCACGGCGTCGTGGAGTTCGCGCCACTTGGCCCCCGCCGCCGGGTTGGAAGATTCCTTGTACAGGATTGTCAGCGCGCGGCTGAGCGGCACGCCCGCCGTCAGCAGGCTGGAGAGCGAGCGCGTGAAGTCCTCCAGGGCGGAGAAGGGGACTTTCTTGGACTGGAAGGAACCCTTCCATTTCGCCAGGCCGCCGCCCGCGCCGCCGCTGGCCGCGGGCACGGCGGGAGCAGTCTTCGTGGCGGCGCGCGGGGCGGGCGCGTTCACGCCGACCTCGGCGAGGCGCAGGGGCGTCAGGCCACGGCCCTCGATGATCCCCATCGCGTCGGCGCGCCCGCCCGCGTCGATCTTCCCGTGGGAAATCGTGCCGTTGGTGCCGACGGCCTTGTATTCAAAGACAGGCATGGGTCAAAACAGGTTCGACAGCACTTTCATCGCGCCCCTCCGCCCGGCACCGCGTCCTCGTCCTTAGACACGCGCAACACCTCGCTCGGCGTCGTCGTGCCGTTGCGGACGATCCGCCAGCCGTCCTCGATCAGCGTGCGCATCCCCTCGCGGCGCGCGACCTCTTTCGTCTCCAGGCTCGACCCGCCGCGCAGGAGCACCTGCCGGATGCCGGGGCTCATCGTCATCAGCTCGAAGAGCGCCTGCCGCCCGGAATAACCCGTCATGCGGCAGTGCTTGCAGCCGACCGACTTGTAGATGAACGAGTCCTTGAGCGCCGGGACGCTCTCGCGCAGTTCGCGCGTGCGCACGCTCGTATCCTCGGCCTTGCACTCCGCGCACAACACGCGCACCAAGCGTTGCGCCATCACGGCCTCCAGCGACGACGCCACGAGGTACGGCTCGACGCCCATGTCCACGAGGCGGGTCAACGCGCCGGGCGCGTCGTTCGTGTGCAGCGTCGAGAAAACCATGTGGCCCGTCAGCGACGCCTGCACGGCGATCTGCGCCGTTTCCTGATCGCGGATTTCACCGACCAGCACCACGTCCGGGTCATGCCGCAGGATCGCGCGCAGCCCGCGCCCGAACGTCAACCCGGCCTTCTCGGAAACCTGGATCTGGTTGATCCCCTTGAGCTGATACTCCACGGGGTCTTCGATGGTGATGATCTTGCGCACCGAATCGTTGATCTGGTTGAGCGCGCTGTAGAGCGTGGTCGTTTTCCCGGAGCCGGTCGGGCCCGTGACGAGCGCGATGCCGTGGGGCATCTCCAAGACGTGCTCGAACAAGCGCCGCTCGCGTTCGTCCATGTTCAGGTTGCCCAAGCTGACGACGCCCGTGCCCTGGCGCAGCAGGCGCATGACGACCGCCTCGCCGTGCAGCATCGGGATGACCGACACGCGGATGTCCACGTCGCTGCTCTTGACGCGGATGCGGATGCGCCCGTCCTGCGGCACGCGCTTCTCGGCGATGTTGAGATTGCTGAGGATTTTGATGCGGGAGACAATCGCGGGTTGGAACCGCTTGATCTGCGCGGGAACCGGCACCTCCTGCAAGAGACCGTCGATGCGGTAGCGGATGCGCAGCTCGTGCTCGAAGGGCTCGACGTGGATGTCCGAGGTGCGCAGAGAAAGGGCGTCGCTGAGGATCTGGTTGACGAAGCGGATGATGCTCGCGTCCTCGGCCGCCTTGTCGAGGTCGCCCTCGTCGGCACGGTCCTCGGCGAGCACCTGGAAGCCTTCCTCCTGCTCCAACTGGTTGAGCGTGTCCGCGCCGACGCCGAGATGCTTCTTGATCTCGCGCTGGAGCGCCGCGCTAGGCGCGAGCACGGGCTTGAGCCTGGCGTCGGTGAACGCCTTGAGGCTGTCCAGCCCCGGGGCCGCGAACAGGCGGCTGAGCGCCACTTCGACGTGCCCGTTCGTCTGGCGCAGCGGCAGCATCTCCTCGCGCAGCAGGATGCGCGGCGGAAAGCGCGAGAGGATGTCGCGGTCGGGGTCGGAGTGCTCCAGCGCCGTGTAGTCGAGCCCGTATTCGCCCGCGAGCCATTGCAGCACTTCCTCCTCCGTGCGCGGCCGGGAGCCGTTGAGCAGGCGGCTGAGCGCGTCGGCGTCCATGGCGGAGAGCTGGCGGTTTTCCACCATGCGCTGCGCGAGGTCGGCGGCGGGATCAGGTGCGGCGTCCACGGCGGGCAGGACGACGGCGGGAACGGGCGGGAGGGTAGCGGGATCGACCACGGCTAAAAGGGGGAGAAAAACGGGGGCAGCCGCCGCCCGGGGGTTGCCGGGCGGCGTCCGAAGACGAGGGGACAGATTACTCCAACATGCCGGCGAGCACTAGAACGGCCTCCTGGCGCATGTTGAGCACCTTCTTGAGGTCGGCGCGCGCGGATTCCAGGTCGGCGTTGGCCTTCGTGCGCTCGGCGCGCAGGGCGGCGAGCCTGGTCTTGATGTCGTTGACGCTCGTGTTGTCATCCTGGAGCGCGGATTCCAGCGCCGTGGCCTCGGCGGAGGCGGGTGGCGGACCCTCGCGGCGGGGGCGGGCGTTGGCCGGCGCGCCAGCCGGGGCGGCGGCAGCGTTGTTGTCACCGCCACGGCGGCCGCCACCGGGGCCGCCGGGACCGCCGCGGCCCATCATGCCGCGGAAGCGGCTCATCATCACGTCGCGCGTCTTGTCCTGCACGTTGGAGAGCAACGGTTCGATGACGCTCCACTCGTCATCGCTGGCCTTGAGCGCGGTCTTGAAGCGCTCGTTCATGCGTTGGCGGAAATCGGCCCCGGGGTTGGCGGGGGCGGCGGACGCAGTCGGGGCGGCGACGGAGGGCGTGCCCTTGGGGGCGGGGGGCGGCGTGTCGTCCTGGGCGGCGGCGCGGAAGGTCGGCAGCAGCAAGCTGGCTGCCAGGGTGGCGGCGCAAACGGTGGGTTTAAAGAGGTGCATACGGGTGTAGAATGACTTGGGGTCGGTGGATGCCGGGACGGTGGATTGTCCGGCAGTGGCGGGGTGCCACGGACAAAACCTTACAGGGGCATTGTTAAGAAGTGATTTGTGCGAATGGAAAAAATTGTTAAGAGAAGGTTAAGAAATCGCCGTGCGGCACGGCGAAATGCCCCAGGCTCAATGACCAATGACCCAATGAGAATGTCGGGGGCGGTGCGAGCCGGGCTCTTGAGCCTTGGTCATTGGGCCTGGGGCATTTCCGCATGATGAAGGTGCTCGTCATCGACGACGACCGGGAGTTGGGCGAGTTGATCCGGGATTACCTCGCGCCGCTGGGGTACGAGACGGTCCTGGTCCACGACGGCCCGGGCGGGGCGGCGCGCGCGCTGGCGGAGCGTTTCGACGCGGTGATCCTCGACGTGATGCTCCCCGGGGCGGACGGCTTCGAGGTGCTGCACCGCATCCGGCGCGTGTCGGATGTGCCCGTGCTGATGCTCACGGCGCGGGGCGAGGAGACGGACCGCATCGTGGGCCTGGAGATGGGCGCGGACGACTATCTGCCCAAGACATTTTCCTCGCGTGAGTTGCTGGCACGGCTGCGGGCCGTCACGCGGCGGATGACGGCCAAGAGCCCGGTAACGGGGGAGGGTGAAGGTGCGCCCGCGAAGCCGATGGCGACGGCCGTGGTGGGCAACGCACCGTCGCGCCCGCACGAGAAGGAGGAACCGGAGATCATCGTGGGGCCGTTGCGGATCAGCCCGGAGGCGCGGTCGGTGACGCTCGAAGGTGAATCGCTCAAGCTGACGGCGTTGGAGTTCAGCCTGCTGGAGAGCCTGGCGCGCGCCCGGGGCCGGGTGCGGACGCGCGAGCACCTCATCGAGACGCTGGGCGAGCGGATGTACGACGGTCTGGACCGTTCCATCGACGTGCACATCTGGTCGTTGCGCCGCAAGCTGGGCGACGACCCGAAGAACCCGCGCTTCATCCGCACGGTGCGGGCGGTGGGGTACATGCTAATCAACCCGGAAATGGAATAGTCCACGAGCCTCCCAAGTTCTGCTGGCATGGGGCGACATCGCTTTTAACCGGGCTCTGTCCCGGGTGAAATCCCCACGCGGCGGGCGTTGTTCAATAGCAACTTTCCTGATCTCCGAACGCGACCTGTGCCGGTTCTTCCCGTTGACGGCTGCCGTGCTTTACGGGTAACACGCGCTCGACCCGGTGAAAAATCACTGGCAGGTTGTTGGGATTCATCCAACCATGCAAGCATCCGCACCCGATCCCGCCGTACTAATCGCCCGCCGCGAACGCGTCGCGCAGGCGCTCGAACTCACCAACGAAATCCTGCTCGTCGGTGCGGGCGAGCCGGTGCCGCTGCCGGAGGGGACGGACCAACAGTATCCCTACCGCGCACACACGGAATATTATTACCTCGCCGGCCTGGAATGTCCCGGCGGCGTCATGGCGTATGACCCAAAAAAAGGTCCGTCGAAGGGCTGGACCAGCTTCGTGCCGGATGTAACCGAGTCCGAGCGCGTCTGGGAGGCGCGCGAACAGATGCCCGGCGAATCGGTCGCGCGGTTGGAACCGTGGCTGACCGCGCGCCGGGGGCGGACGGTCGTGAACCTCGGCGCGCCGTTGCGCGGGGTGCGCTCCGACGAGGCACGCACGACGACGGTGCGGGAGAAATTCTCCGCCGCGCGCCGTCCCAAGGATGCGGCGGAAGTGGATCTCCTGCGACAGGCGGCGACTGCCACAGCGGCGGGTTATACGGCAGCGCGTGAGCACCTGCGCCCGGGCGTGACCGAACGCGCGCTCCAGATCGAGCTGGAAGCCGCCTTCTACCGTGCCGGGGCGGACGGCACGGGCTACGGCACCATCGTCGCCAGCGGCCCCAACGCGGCGACGCTGCATTTCCACCCGTCGAAACGGGTCATCAAGAAGGGGGATTTCGTGCTGTTCGACGCGGGCGCGCACGTCGGGCGCTACGTCATCGACGTGAGCCGCACGGACATCGCCGGAGGCAAGGGCAGCCGGTTCCAACGCGACCTGTACCAGATCGTGCTCGCGGCGGAGGAAGCGGCCATCGCGCGCTGCCTGCCCAATGCGGAGTGGAAGGACATTCATCTCGCCGCCGCCGTGCAGATGGTGGCGGGGCTGGTGGACATGGGGATCATGCGGGGCGGGGCGGAATCGCTGGTCGAGCAGGAGGCACACACGCTGTTTTTCCCGCACGGGCTGGGGCACCTGGTGGGCCTGGGCGTGCGCGACGCCAGCGGTCGGCAACCGGGCCGCGCGCAGGATGGGCGCGCGTCGCTCAAGAACCTGCGCATGGACCTGCCGTTGCTGCCGGGCTACGTCACGACGGTCGAGCCGGGGCTGTACTTTATCCCGGCGATCCTCGATGATCCCGCCCGGCGCAAACGCTACAAGGACGCCGTCAACTGGCCGCTGGTGGAGCAGCACCGGAACGTGGGCGGCGTGCGGATCGAGGACAACGTGCTGATCACGGACGGCGCGCCGGAGGTGCTGACGAGCGCGGTGCCGAAATGAGGTAGCCAGGCCGGCGAGCCGCGGTGTTCAAAACGGCCCGGGGGCAGCCTTGCGCGAGCATCCGGAGGCCGCACCGGACCTGGAACTCACCAAACGGTGCGAGCACCTGCCAACGATTGTCCCGATCCGGCAGACGAATGGCTTGCTGCTCCCTGCAAACGCCGGACGGGTCGACAAACTTTCGTTGCACTCGGAAGCAAACATTGCTTCCTTTCGGATTGCCGGTGAGACGCAAATCTGGAACAGTCTCGCGGTTTAATCCCCCATGAATTTTCCCGGTTTTCTCCTTCGATTCTCCCCTCTCGCCGGCTTGCGGTGCCGTGTACAACGGGTCCCGCTGCTCGTTACATTGACGCTGGGGTTCGCGCTGTGGAACGCTGCACCCGCGCTCGCCAACGTGGCAGGCGGGGGCGACGGCAGCGGCCCCAACGTCACGATCACCGAGAAAGATAAATGGATCATCCTGTCCAACGGGATCTGTACGATCAACATCACCAAAAGCAGTCCCCGTCTCGACGCGCTTGACTACACTTACAACAACAACGGAGCCGTCCGCACCTCGCCGACCTTGAAGGGCCCGGGCCAATACTACTATGGAGGCTTCAGCATGGGCGGCCTGGACATGGCCCACCTGGGTTCGGGGGGTTCCTCGGCTTTCAAATACACCATCGCGGTCAGTCCGGCCAGCAACGGTGGGAACTACGGGGACGTGATGATGGTCAGCGACACCCCCGAACTCGGGGTGTTCGAGGTTCATTTTTCAATGTTGCGCGGTTCGCCGGGCTTTTATTCGACTGCCATTCAGACGCACCGCGCCCAGGACCTGCCGGTCAATTTGACGGCCTGGGGAGCCGTCACGCGAGTCCCGGGTACGTCCAACTGGCTCAGCGCCGACGAGGCGCGGAACTTCCTGGTCGGCACACAGACAAGCAAGGGGTCGGGCATTCCAAATTCGCCCCACGAAATCTCGGTCGCGCTCGACGGCAGCCGGGCCGGTCAATTGGACGACAAATTTATCTATGGGCAGGACCATGCCGACCTCAAGGCATGGGGTTGGAGCAGCGTGGGGCCCGGAGGCTCGAACATCGGCCGCTGGATGATGACGAACATGGACTTCAGCAACGGCGGACCGATGAAGCGCGACGTGTCCGTTTACCCGTACAGCGAACTCAACAACTCGATCTTGACCGGGGAACTCGGGATGGGTGGCGACGGCAGTTTCGCCAAGGGCGAGCCGTGGACGAAAACCTGCGGACCGTGGTTCATGTACCTGAACAGCGTCCCTGCCTCCATCACCGGTCCGGCGGAAGCAGCCAAGGCGCTCTACAAGGATGCGCTGGCACAGGCGGAGGCGGAGAAGAAGGCGTGGCCTTACCAGTGGTTCAAGAACGACAAATACCCCCAGGCGGCCGGGCGGGGAACGGTGCAGGGGAAAATGCGGATTCAGGACGGCGGCAACCCGGGGGCATCCAACGGCGGGCTCTGGGTGGGGCTGGTGGAGCAGCCACAGACCATCAACGCGGTATACGACTTTCAGAAATGGTTCAAGCCTTACCAGTATTTCGTGCAGACGGATGCGGATGGAAACTTCACGATCCCGGATGTCCTGCCCGGAAATAACTACACCATGTGGGCTTACGGCCCCGGGGCGGCGGGCACCTTTCTGTCGCAGAACCAGCGGGGGTCGAATCCGCCCCTGGAATGCGACGTGCCCGCACATCCCTTCGCCGTCAAGGTCGTCCCGGGCATCAACCAACTGGGCGCGATCACCTGGACACCGCTGCGAGTCGGCCCCACCGTCTTCGAACTCGGATACCCGAACCGCAAGGCTGACAAGTATCGCCACGGCGAGGATTATCCTTTTCCTGAAGAGGCGCCGAAACTGGGTTTCCCCACCGCGATCTGGGGTCCGCAGATGACGTTCAACTTCGATTTCCCGGAGGGTCTGACCTATACCGTCGGCAAGAATCGCTGGTCCACCGATTGGAACTACATCTTGCCCTCGCTGCCGGACACGAACGGTTCTTACCAGCCTTGCAAGGCCAACCTCGTTTTTGATCTCGCCTCCACGCCGGCCGCCGGGGCAACCGCCTCCCTGTACATCGCCGCGGCTGGCTATGGCGGCGACCAGCGCTTTCCAAAGAATCAGGTGAGCATCAGCGTGAACGACAAAGACCTCGGCAGTGCTCCCAATACCCGCGGAGCGCCCGCGCCGCTCGCTCCCACCGGCTACTTCCCCGCCTACTCGGACGACAGCAGCATCCACTGCGCGGTGCACGGGCCGTTTTCCGATGAACGCCTGTATTTCCCCGCGAGTCTCCTCCGGACGGGCCAGAACACGATTACCATCCATGTGAATGGGACGGGCCTGACGGATTTCCTGATGGTCGATTACCTCCGGCTCGAGTTGCCGGGCTACGTCCCCGCCGCGCCCGTCCGCGTCGGCGCATACGCGGGCAACAACGTCGTGCTGGTTTCCTGGCCAGTGGTTCCGGGCGCGACCAGCTACGATATCCTGCGCTCGAACAACCCGGCTTCCGGGTACGTTCCCGTGGTGGCTGGGATGGCCGGGCTCGTGTGCGGCAGCGACGCGCTCAACATGACGTACACGGACGCTACCACCAAGAACGGAACCGCTTACTACTACCGGATCGTCTCGAAGAACCCCCAGGGGCAAAGCGCGGAGTCTCCGGCCAGCGCCGCCGCCCTGCCCCTCGCCACGATTGCTGGCGGCGTGCCGCCGGTGCCGACGCACGTGCAGGTCAGCAGTTCCGGCCACCACCGCGTGACCCTGGCCTGGATGCCAGCGGCCGGCGCCATCTACTACCGGGTGTCGCGCAGCACGTTACACAACAACGGCGTCGGAAGCTTCTACTCGCTCCGGACGGTCGTGCTCAATGATCAGGTCAACGGCACAGAGTTCACGGACACCACCCCGACCGATGGGAGCAAGTACCGCTACTACGTGCAAGCCGTGTCGCCGACGGGTACCAGCGCGGCGCTGCCGGTCGATGTTTCCCCGATGCCTCTGGCCCCCGCCGCGGCCCCACAATCCCTGGCGGGAGAATGGGTCAAGACCCGGCAAGGGGTTGGAATTACCCTCAAATGGTCAGCCGTGCCGGGAGCCACCGGTTACGTCGTCTACCGCTCTATCCATGGCGAACACTTTGCCTGGCCGGACGACTTCGCGACGCCGTTGTTAGAAACGACGTGGACCGACACGAACCGGGCAAAAAAGCCGAACGAGAAAAAAGGCGACGATCACATCGATCCGGCCAAGGATTATTACTACCAGGTGACGGCAATCAATGCGGGCGGGGTTTCGCCTGCTGCCGTCACGCACGTTGCCGCAGGAGGCAGTTCGTCTCATTGATCACGCGGCGCGGGACCGCTCGCCCGGAACGCCGGATTGCAGGTGCGCGGGCGGGCTGATCGTTGTCCCGCTCCTTGGCAAGAGATTCGTGGACGGCCCGCAGGTTCAGCGGTCCCGCACCTCGAAACTCGTGCTTTGACGGGTCTCCACCCCGACCCAAACGACCAACGTCGCAGTCCCATCGGTATCCAGCGTCAGCCCCTGCCGGAAATCGGGTCCATCCGCCTGCGAAACCCCGTTGATCTTGAGGTGGGCGGCGGCATTCCGGCCCGGCCAATTCCTGATCCGAAAACACAGGTGGTGGATCGGGCGCTCGGCGGAGGCGTCGATCTGAAAAGAAAGCGGACCGGTGCCCCGCCTGAACCCATACGCTCTTTCGTCCTGGTCGTAACCCTGGCTTTCGCCGCCGGAAACAACACTGACGGTGGGCGCGTCGAGCCATGATCTGGCCAGGTCGGTCAACGCTGCCGCAGGTTGGTCCGTCATGCCCTCCAGGAGGTTTTTCTCCTGGAAGCTGACCTCACCTTTCTGTTGCCCGCTGTAGGGCCAGAATAGATGGGAGATAGATGCATGCGCCGCGCGATCCGGGAACGTGGCGTTTCGCCCGGACGAGTCGATCTGCGAGGTCGGCCAATGGTTCCACGAGGGAAACACCGAATACCAGGTGCGCTCGCCCTTATAGATGTCGCCCCCGTTGAAAGCCTGGATGGTGAAGGGGGAATATTTCCCTTTCAGATGAATCATTTGGATGATCTTCCCGGCATAGGCGGGCTTCGGCGGATCAGGGTTCCAGTTGTAGTCATAAGCCTGGCCCGCGGCGTCAACCAGCGTCATCACGGGAACCTTATTGATCACGCTTTCCGGGTGTTGCCCCTCGCCGAAAACGACGATCTGTTCATCCCATTCGTGCCAGGTTTCGGGACGGGACGAATAACAGCGCATCCGCTTGGAGGCGACCCCGTCCGGGTAGATGTAGTAGTACCAGTCAGCGATGTCGCCCCAACCCGTCTTGTCGTCGTAATTGGCCCATTGATGATCGGGGTTCGCCAAGCGGTAGCGCCAATGGACGACCACCCTGGCCGCCGTGTTTTCCAGCAGCCGCACGTGCGAATCGAGACACGGCTTGTCCGACATCGGCTCACAATCCCCGCGCGCATCCTTGGTGAAACCGGTCTCGTTGAACTCGTTCATGTACCACTGGTTCGCTTCGTTGACGAGCAGGGGGATGTAGTTGGTTCCCCGCCAGAAGACAAACTGGCAGGGGCGTTGATCGAACTCCACCACCAGATCGGCCGACTTGCCAACCCTCCAGAGATTATCCCAACTCTCGTAGTAGGGCAGCTGCGTGTAAACCGCCTGGAACTTGCCACTACCGGCGAACGTGGGGAGCTGGCGCTTCGACAGATCGGGTGCTGCCGCCACCGCCGGTTCAGGAGAGAGGTCGTGGCACGACCTGGCGATCTCGGCGGCGTCGAGCGCCCGGCTGTAAACCCGGATCTCGTCGATGAGTCCATCCAGCCCGAACGTGCTCGGTTTCGTGTCGTGGGTGCCATCGGTCGGTACTCTCGAAATCCCGGCCTGGCCGATCCGCACGTCCGCGTCGGCGGTTTGGACGCCGCCCGTCCCGACGGAGCGATTGGCCACCTCCCGGCCGTTGACGTAGAGGCGCATCATGCCGTCCGGCCGATGGTAGGTTCCCGCCAAGTGGTACCACTGAAACAAGCCGAGGTGATTCGCGTCCTGGTAGGGCGGCGCGTTGGGCACGGTGAGTTGTTGCCAGACACCATCAACCATCACCATGAACCCGGGATAACCGTGGCTGTCCACCCCGAGGAAATAGCCCCGGTCGTCCCCCTGTTGCACCAGGGGTGCCCAGTTCCACGGGTAAGCGCCGAGCGCGAACCAACCCTCCAGAGTCAGACTGCCACCGGCGACCGGCGGAGCCTGGGCAGCCGGCAGCACGACGGCGCTCTGGTAGCCGTCAAATTCCAGCGCGGTGCCGAGAATTCCGCGCTTCCAGAGCGCCTTCGGACCGGCGATGGACAGGGTGGTGCCGGTGACCAGTTCGGTCGTCTCGGCACCGGCTCCCTCGTCGAAGGCGAACCGCAGCGCGGCGTCGGTGCGCACGTTGTTCCCAGGGTGGCCGGTTGCCCTCGCGGGCAAGGGGGAATGGCCCGGACCTTTCCGGCTCAGTTCGACGAGCCCATCGGTGGTCAGTTGCAGGTGCTGCTCGATCTGGTTCAGAGGGTCGTTCCAGTCGTCGATCTTCTCGGTGGCTTGCTTGATCACACGTTGCACCTGGCCGTCAGGCGTCACGGTGAAAGTCTCCTCGATGAAGTGATTCGGATCGACGTGCTGATGCGGGTTTCCGCCGACAAAGCTGCGCAAGTACCGCCAGAGCACGACCACCTTATCGGCTGTGTTCTCGATCACCTCGACATGGGAATAGACGTTGCACCGGTCGGGCATCGGCGCAGCCCCGTCGCCCGTGCGGGAGAAGATTTCCGGGAGGTTCCACTGGCCCCGGGCCGTTTTCCAGTATGGCAAATAGCTGTTGCCCCGCCAGAAAACCAGTGATCCTCCCGGACCGTCGGCGCGCACCACGACATCGGCGTAACGATCCGTCCGCGACACGTTTTCCCACGGCTGCCCGGTGTGTAATTGCGTGTAGTAAGCGCCGAACGGGACCTCGCCGCCCAGCACGCGGCTGGCAGCAGCCAGCGCGAACAGAACCAGGATCGAAAGCAAAGACGGAACCCGCTCGCCCGCCCGCCAGCCGGAATCCTGCTCCGGGCGTCGGCGGAGAGACGAACGACCGGCGGCAACAAGGAAGAAGCACATAAATTCAGCCCGGATGTTTTACTTGATCGCTTTGCCCCGCCGTCCGCCGGGTCGCGCCGGGTTGATCAAAAGCAGGCGTATGCCGCGTCCATACTTTCCTGGCGTTTACGGCAGCTCCTTCAACTTCAGATTACGAAACTGGATGTGGTAACCCTCGCCTTCCAGGCCGAGGTAACCCTTGGCCAGTCCGCAGTCGGGAAGTTCCGCCGTCACGTGACCGTTCACCCACAAGGTCACCTTGGGCCCCTGCGCGGTGATCTCGTAGGTGTTCCATTCGCCCGCCTCGCTGACACGGCACGGTTTGGTTTCGACCCGGAACGTCCGCGTGCCGCCGGGCGTGGGCGTCACGCCAAAGAGATAGCCGCCCGTGAGGCTGCCCACCTGCGCCTGGTGCCAGATCGCGCCATCGAGCGAGGTGCGCACGAACACGCCGCTGTTGTAAGGTTTGGGCTGCTCCAGCTTCGTGAAGCAGAACTCGACGTGGAAAATCGCGTTCCCGACCTCCCGGTTCAGCAACAACATGTCGTGACCGCCGTCGCCGTCGCAAACGAGCAACCCGTTTTCCACGTGCCATTGATCGCGCAGGAGTTTGCCGCCCGCCTTGATGGGCACGCGGACCCAGCCAGCGAGGTCCGCCAACGGCATGATGTCCACCCAGCCGCTGGGGTCGGTTTCCAGGCTGCTTTTCGCGGCTTCGTCCGCCGCGTGGCTGCTCCGCACGGCTGCTCCGCAGATGAAAACACAGACGGCCGCGAAGGTGGCCATCCGCCGACACCAGCGCTTGGCGTCGAACGGGAGGGGGATGGAAGGGCAAGGGGGAGTCATGGCGAAAGCATGTATCCACGGCGCGGCGAGGTCAATCCCCGTCGGGGCCAGCCGGCCGGAGCGCAATCCGCCTCTCACGTCACCGCTTTCGTCCTTGCGTGCCAACCGGATTCACCGCAGAGTTCTGGCGATATTCCCCCACTGCTTGCCGCAACGTCCCCCCGCGTTCTCCATGAAAATTTTCGCCGCCTGCCTGCTGGCCGCGTCCGTTCTTGCCACGCCGCTCCTCCCGGCCGGGCGGTGCGCGGATGCTCCACTGCACCACGTCCTGTTTTTCTCGCGCTCCCAGGGATTTGAGCATTCCGTGATCAAGGAAAAGGACGGCCAACCCAGCCATGTCCAGACGGTGCTGACCCAGCTCGGGCCGGCGAACCACATCGAGTTCACCTTCAGCAAGGACGGCGGCATCTTCACGCCGGAAACGCTCGCCAAATACGACGCGTTCTTTTTCTACACCACCGGCGATCTGACCCAACCCGGCGGTGACCAACACCCGCCGATGACCCCCGAGCAGAAGACCGCCCTGCTCGACGCCATCCGGAACGGCAAAGGGTTCATCGGCGTCCACAGTGCGAGCGACACTTTCCACAGCCACGGCGGCAGCGTGGACCCATACATCGCCATGCTCGGTGCGGAGTTCATCAGCCACGGTGCGCAGCAATCTTCCCGCCTCACCTGCACGGACCCGCGGTTCCCTGGTTTGGGCGACACGGTCAAGGGCCTCGAAATGGTGGAGGAATGGTATTCCCTGAAAAATTTCGCGCCCGATCTGCACGTCATCTTCGCGCAGGAGACCACGGGCATGAAGGGTTGGCAGTACGAGCGTGCCCGCTTCCCGGAAACGTTCGCGCACTTCTTCGGCAAAGGCCGGGTGTTCTACTCGACGTTGGCCCACCGGGAGGATAGTTGGCTCAAGCCCGAGGTGCAGACCGTTGTCACCGCCGGCCTGCACTGGAGCGTGGGTGACACGGAAGCGGACGTGACGCCCAACCTCGCGCAGACCTGCCCGGACGCGAATAGCGTGCCCACGCCGCCGCCATCCACGCCGAAGCCTTTGTCCGCCCCGTCCGCGCCCGCAGCGCCGAACAACGTTTTGAGCGAGTCGGAAAAAGCGGCGGGTTGGCACCTGCTCTTCAACGGGACGGATTTCACCGGGTGGCACAACTTCAAGCAGGATGGCGTGCGTCCGGGCTGGCAGGTCCGGGACGGAGCGATGGTCTGCGTCGATCCACACGCCGCCGGCGACCTCGTCACAACGCAAGCCTTCGGGTGGTTCGAGTTGGAACTCGACTACAACATCGCCGAAGGGGGCAACAGCGGGATCATGTACCACGTCACCGACGCCGGGCCGCACATGTGGTCGACCGGCCCGGAGTTCCAGTTGCTCGACAACGAAAAGGGAGCTGACCCACAGCGTTGCGGCTGGCTCTACGGTCTGTACCAGCCGCCCCTCGACCCGACCACGGGTAAGCCCCTGGATGCAACCAAACCCGCCGGACAATGGAACCATGTGCGCCTGCTCATGAGCCCCGCGAAATGTGAACACGACATCAACGGCCAGAAGTATCTCGATTATGTCCTGGGGAGCGACGATTTCAAAGCCCGCGTGGCGCAGAGCAAATTCGGCAAGATGCCGGGCTTTGCCGCCGCGTCCGCGGGTTGGATCGGCCTCCAGGGCGACCATGGTTCGATTTCCTTCCGAAACGTCAAAATTCGTCCGCTTCCGGCGGGCAACTAACCACAACGAAGTATGATGCTGGAACCCCAGAGAGCAATCCGCCTCGCGGCCGTTTACGCTTGTTTGGCACTGTGCGGAGCCACCCCCGGGCTGACGCCGCCTTGCCGGGCGCAGGATGGCAAGGAATTCGTCTCCGCCGACAAACCAGCGGCTGCCATTGATCTCGGCACGGCGGAAGGCGTCAAGCTGGTCGCGGGCGAATGGCGTTACAGCGACACGAAAATCATTGAGGTGGATTTCAAGGCACCCGACAAGACGCCCGGCAGGACCTATGACTACACGCCCCACGCTGGCGCGGTGGATTTTGACGATTCGAAGTGGGAGGTGCTCGACCCGGCGACGTTGAAAAAGCCGCGCTCGACCGGCAAGCTGTGCTTTGACTGGTATCGCATCAACGTGACGATTCCGGAGCAGATCGGCGAGTTTGCGACCCGCGGCGCGGACGTGGCGTTCGAGGTAACAATCGATGATTACGCCGAGGTTTGGGTGGACGGCAAACTTCCACGCGTCGTCGGCCAGTCGGGAGGCTCGGTGGTGAAAGGGTTCAACGCCGCCAATCGGCTGATCGTCGCCAAAAACGTGGTCCCCGGTCAGCACATCACGTTGGCGGTTTTCGGGATCAATGGCCCGCTGAGTGCTGCCCCCGACAACTACATCTTCATGCGCACAAGTCCAC
>CAXTVY010000076.1:0-18602 GCA_964247665.1 uncultured Chthoniobacterales bacterium
GCCATCGAACAGCGCGTGACGCGCGGCGGCGGCAAATCGACCGTCGCCACCGTGACGGAGGTGTACCATTTCCTGCGCCTCCTGTTCGCCAAGCTGGGAACCCAGTATTGTCCCGATTGCCATGTTCCCGTGGAAAAGCAGAGCGTCGCCGCCATCGTCAAGCAGGTGGAGGACGCCGCCAGGAAGGGCCGGGTGCGCGTGCTGGCCCCGCTGATCAAGGCGCGGAAAGGCTTCCACACAGAGGTCGCCGCGTGGGCGGTCAAACACGGGTTCGACGAGCTGTGGGTGGACGGCGCGTTCAAGAGCGCGCACGGCTTTGCCAAGTTGGAGCGGTTCCGTGAGCACACGCTCGACGTGGTGGTAGGCGAGGTGGGCGGCAAGAAGAAAACCGCCGCGAAAACGGTCGATAAAGTCGCTGTGATCCTCAAGCCGAAGACACGCGGGCGCGCCATCGTGCCTGTCAGTGACGATCCGCGCGAGATCGTCAAGCGCGCGCTGGAGATCGGCAAGGGCACGGCGCGGTTCGTGGATGCCAAGGGCGGGTCGGTGACGTTGAGCACCGAGATGAGCTGCCCCGAGTGCCGCCGCGCGTTCGAGGAGTTGGACCCGCGCCTGTTCTCCTACAACTCGCCGCACGGCTGGTGCCCGGAGTGCCGCGGGTTCGGCGTGGTGTGGCGCGGCAACCTCGTCAAGGACGACGACAGCATCAGCGCGGCCGAGCGCGAACTGGCTGAGGAACGCGCGACGCAATGGCTCGAAGAGGACGACTCGAAACCCTGCCCCGAGTGCGCGGGCGCGCGGCTCAACCCCGTGGCGCGCGCCGTGCGCGTGCGTGACCTGAGCATTGACGCCCTGGCGCGGCTGCCCGTGACGGGCGCGCTCGCGGCGGCGGCGAAGTTCAAGTTCAAGGGCACGCAGGAACTCATCGCGCGCGACATCCTGGACGAGATCCACCAGCGGTTGACGTTCATGCAGGAGGTGGGCCTGGGCTACCTGTCGCTGGACCGTTCGGCGCAGACGCTCAGCGGCGGCGAGACGCAGCGCATCCGGCTTTCGGCGCAGCTCGGCTCCAACCTGCGCGGCGTGCTCTACGTGTTGGATGAACCTACCATCGGGTTGCACCCGCGCGACAACGACCGGCTGCTCGACACGCTCGAAGCGTTGCGCAGCAAGGGCAACTCGCTGATCATCGTCGAGCACGACGACGAGACGATGCGGCGCGCGGACCACATCGTGGACCTCGGCCCGGGGCCGGGCGTGCACGGCGGCGAGGTCGTCGCGCAGGGGACGCTCGCGGAAATCCAGCAGAATCCGCAGAGCATCACGGGCCGCCACTTGAAGACGCCCATCCGGCACCCGATGAACGGCCAGCGGCGCAACCTCGCGGACGTGGACCGCTGGATTACCCTCGAAGGGGCCACCGCGAACAACCTGCAAAGCGTGGACGTGCGCTTTCCTGTCGGGCGGCTGTCGGTCATCACGGGCATCAGCGGTTCGGGCAAGAGCAGCCTCATGCGCTCGGTGCTGCTTCCGGCGGTGCAGGATGCGCTCGTCAAGGCAGGCAAGCGCGGCAAGAAGGCCGCCGAACTTGCGAAGGCCAAAACCGCCGCCGCGCCCGCCGCGAAGCACAAGGGCCGCAAGGGCCAGCCGTGGATGGCGCTGGACGGCTGGGAACACCTCGAAGGCATCTACGAGGTGGACCAGAACCCCATCGGTAAGACCTCGCGCTCGACCCCGGCGACATATGTCGGCGTGCTGGACGAAATTCGGCTGCTCTTCGCGCAACTGCCGCTCTCGCGCATCCGCGGTTACGCGAACGGCCGATTCTCGTTCAACAACGAGGGCGGGCGGTGCGAGACGTGCCTGGGCCAGGGGGTCATCAAGCATGAGATGAGTTTTCTGCCGACGAGCTACGTGCCGTGCGAGGATTGCAGCGGCCTGCGCTACAACGCGCAGACGCTGGAGGTGCTCTACAACGACAAGAACATCGGGCAGGTCTTGCAACTGACCATCGAGCAGGCGGCGGAGTTCTTCGGCGCGGTATCGAAGATCCACCGGCCACTGGCGCTGCTGACCGAGACGGGCCTGGGTTATCTGCGGCTGGGCCAGCCGAGCCCCACGCTCAGCGGCGGCGAGGCGCAGCGCATGAAGCTGGTGACGGAACTAACGCGCGGCGTCGGCGCGAAGCAGCACGCGCAACTGCGTCAGATGAAGAAGGTGAAATCGACGATGTACCTCCTGGAGGAGCCGACCGTGGGCCTGCACATGGCTGACGTGGAACAACTCCTCAAGGTGTTGCACCGCCTGACGGACGAGGGCAACACGGTGGTGGTCATCGAGCATCACGTCAGCGTGATCGCCGAGGCGGACTACCTCGTGGACATCGGCCCCGAGGCCGGGGAGGCCGGCGGCAAGTTGGTCGTCTGCGGCACGCCCGAAAAGGTGGCCAAGGACAAGACGAGCCGCATCGCGCCGTTTTTGAAAGCGGCGCTGAAGGGGTGAAGCTCTGGACAGCCACGGGCGGTCGTTCGCTGAGGTAGGAAAGCCTCGGAGAGGCCTCCCTACCTTGGTGACGACGCCGCTTGCGTGGCGGCTTCCGGCACGGCAATAATAGACCGATGCCGCCTCTACGTCCGCTTCTGCTTCTCGTCCTCGCCGTTGCGGCAGCGTTCTGGCCGCCCGGCGTGCGCGCGGACGGCCCGCCGGACGCCGTCAACCTGGACACCGGCTGGCGGCTCCAGCTCGACACCAACGCCCCCTGGCGCGACGACACCCTCTACCTGCCCGACGAGGTCGAGCCGCTCGCCCACCTGCCGCTCAACCAACCCACCGGCGGCTGGACCGCGCTGGACGATAAGGCGGGCATCGCCGTGTCCCTGCCCGCCACGGTCGAGCAATTTTACTGGGGCAAGGCCCCCAACAAGGTCGCCGACCCCAAGCGCGTGGACGACGTGGTCAACTTCGACGGCACCTACCAGGGCGTGTCGTGGTGGTATCGCATGTTCACGCCGCCTGATCTCCAGCCGGGTCAGACCTGCGTGTTGACGTTTCCCGGTGCGCGGCTGCGCGCGGAGGTGTACGTCAACGGTCAGTTGGTCGGCTACCATCTCGTCGCGGAAACGCCGTTTACCGCTGACATCACGAAGGCCATCCTGCCCGGCGCGCCCAACCAGCTCGCCGTGCGCGTCACCGACCCGGGCGGCAACCTCTCGCACGCCGACAACACGCTTATCGCCTGGGGCAAGTACGGAGTCCCCGTGTCGCACGGCTTTGGCGGGCTGGACGGCGGCGTGACACTGGCCGTGCGCGCGCCCGCGGCCGTCAGCGACGTGGCTGTGTCCAACCACACGGACGCGCGCGCCGTTACGATCAGTGCCGAGATCACATCCAGCGGCCCACCCTACGAGGGACCCGTCGTCGTGTCGATCCTGCGCGATGGCAAGGAGGTCTTTGCCACCACCGCCACCGTGCAGGTGCCCGCGGGCGGGCGTGACGCCGCCATCGTCGAGGCCCGCCTGGACGACGCCGAACTCTGGGACGTGGGCCACCCGGCGCTCTACACCGCGCGCGCCCGGCTCGAACCCGCCGAGCACACCGCGCGCGACACGACCTTCGGCTTCCGCTGGTTCTCGGCCGAGGGCGTGGGCAAGGACGCCCGGTTGTTCCTCAATCGCCGCCGCGTCGTCGTCAAATCCGCCGATTCGTGGGGCTTCTGGGCACCCAACGGCCTGTTCCCCGACCGCGCCGCCGCCGAACGGGAAACCGCCGCCGTGCAGGCCTTCGGCCTCAACGCGCTCCAGAACAGCCGCCATTTCCCCAAAGCCGCCGTGCTCGACGCCTTCGACCGCGCCGGGCTGCTGCGCTGGTGCGAGCCGGGCGCGGGGATCTTTACCGTGCGCAACACGCCCGAAGGCGGCGTGCCCCGGGGCAGCGGGCCCATCGACACCAGCGGCGACAACCCGGGCGTGCCGACGTGGTTCAACCGTTACGAGACGGCCCGGGCGCTCGCCATGGTGCGCGCGTACCGCTCGCATCCAAGCGTGATCGCGTGGTCGCTGTTGAGCGGCACGGACCCGGGCGACCTCCACAACCCGAAGCTGTATGCCACCCTGCGCCGGATGCACGAACTCGACCCCTCGCGCGTCGCCATCCTCAAAGGCGGCCCCACGCCGAACGGCCAGGCGTGGCTGCCGCCCTACGGCACGGAGTTCCAGTTCGACAACGGCCGGGGCGGCTCCGGTTGGCGCGACGAACACACCGCCGACTCCGTGCCCGGTGTCCCACCCATCCCCGGGCACGCCGTCGCCGTGTACCAGGACGGCATGTACCGCGCGCCGGACGATTTCTCCTACCGCGCGCCCGACGACAAGGCCATCGCCATGTGGGGCGAGATGGCCGCCGGAGCCTCGCCCGACGACCACGCCGAGATCAACAAGTGGTACGACAAGAACGGCGGCACCGGCTACGACCGCGCCGCGCACGACGTGCTCGCCGACGCCTACGAGAAGGCGCTGGACCGCTACGACTTCCGCAAGGTATTCCCCACGGCGGAAGCGTTGTTCCGGCAGATCGCCGCCCGCCAATATTTCCTCGCCGCGCGTCTGACCGAGAACGCGCGCCTGAGCAACGGCAACGATTACCTCGCGCTCGCCGGTTGGGAGTCCACTACGACCGACGCACACTCCGGCCTCGTGGACGCGTTGCGCCATCCCAAGGGCGACCCGGGCGTGCTCAAGGCGGCCAACGCCCCCGCATTGCTCGTCGTGCGTCCGCACCGCGAGGTCGTGACCAAGGGCGACGCGGCGGCGGTGGACGTGCATCTCGTCAACGAGACGAACCTGCACGGGGATTACACGCTGGTGGTCAGCGCGATGGCAGAGGGGGACAAGAAGCCGTTTTTCGAGGAGAAGTATCCCGTCCACGCGACGGGCGGCGAGCGGTTCGGCGAACTGCTCAAGGACAACGTCGTCTTCACTCCGTCCAAGCCCGGGATGGTGAAAGTCACGGTGCAGTTCGTGGAGGCGGCACTGGTTCCTGCAGATGGAAATACCCCCTTGCCCAAGCCTTTGCTCGCGCGCACAGAACCCCTCTACGTCGTGGACCCGAACCCGGAACCGGTCAAGAAGACGGTCGCGCTCGTGGCCGGAAGCGCGCCGATCAGTGCGGCGCTGGAGGAGCAACTGGGCATCAAGACCGTGCCGCTGGAAGAAGCCAAGGGCAAGGCCGACGACCTCCTCGTGGACACGAACCTGTGGCAGTACGAGCATGCCGACCGCATCGACAAGGCGGACGACCCAAATCTGTACAAGGAGCAGTTTTCCCACGGACCCGGCAATATTGTCACCGTGCGCGACCTCGCGGAAGGGCCCTTGCAGGTGGAGCTTTTCTTCGCCGAAACCCGCTGGGAGCGGCCCGGCCAGCGCGTGTTCGACGTGGCGCTCAACGGCAACACCGTGCAGGAAAAGTTCGATATCCTCCAGGAAGCGGGCGGCAAGCGCGGGGTGGGCGTGGTCAAGACGTACACCGTCGATGCCCGCGACGGTGCGCTGACCGTGTCCGTGCCCAAGGTGGACGCCGACCGCGCGCTGTTCGCGGCCCTGCGCGTCACGGACGCCAAAAAGAAGGTCGTTGCCCTCGCGTTCCGCGCGGCCGAGTACGCGGGCCGGAGCGGGAGGTGGAAGCCCGCCGAACTGGCCGGTTTCGATTGGAAACCCGTCCTGCCCGGCCTGTTGGACCGGGTGCGCGCGGGCAGCCGTCTCGTCGTGTTGTCCTCCGGCCGGGCGGACGCCGCGCAGAACGCCGCCGCGTTCGCCGAGGCGAAGCTGTTGACGTTCAACGGCACGGTGGGCCAGTCCGGGCCATCGTCGATGGGCTTCTGGTACTTCGGCAAGAAGCACTGGTTGCTCGACGGTCTGCCCAACGGTGGGGCAGGCGTGCTCGACTGGCCCTACCAGATCACGTCGGGCGACGGCATCCTCATCAACTCGCCCGGTCTGGAGGCCGTGGTCGCTTACGGACGGGATCATGCCGTGCAGATCGGCCTGGGGGCGGCGGTGGTGCCGCACGGCAAAGGGCAGGTCGTGCTTTTGAACTTGCAGAACCTGGAAGAATCGTTCATAAACAACCTCGATCTCGGGTTTCATCCTGTGGCAGCACGGCGGATTCTGTACAATGCGTTGCGGTGAGAGCGAAGATGAACTTGAAAAATTACCGATGCGGCCATGCAGCCGTGCCACCACCGCCGTCCCGCGGGGGGCGTGCCCGGTTTACCCGGGCAGCGGGATTCACCCTGATCGAACTGCTCGTTGTCATCGCCATCATCGGCGTCCTGGCGGGCCTGGCGTTTTCGGTCTACGGCTCCGTGCAGAAGAACGGCAAGGCTACCCAGTGCGTGAGCAACTTGCGCCAGATTTACACCGCGATGAACCTGTACGCGCAGGACCACGCCAATACGCTCCCGCAACGGGCGTACACGCAGACGGATGCCCAGGGCGACGGCATGGGCTACACCGAGTTGATCCTCGGCTACATCGACCCGGGCAGCACACCGGGGACTTCCGCGACGGCAAAGAAGATTTTCACCTGCCCGAGCCAGACCAACCCTAGTTATCCGTCTGAACCCGGGTACGGGATGAACTGGTTTTACGATAACGTGAATCTCGCCGTGGTGAGCCAACCGGCCGAGACGATTCTGCTCACCGACACCCTGGGCCAGGGCGGCACCGGTTCCCGCCGCGCCGACCGGGACAACACCTCGGACGATATCGGCAGGCTCGATCCCACGCGCCACCAAGGGAAGGCGAACTACATGTTTTTCGACGGCCACCTCAGCCGCCTGACCTACGCCGAGACGCGGGTGCCGCTCAATCCATCGACGGTTACACCCCCGCCGGACATGTGGGGAACGGATTTCGGCCAACACACCCAGGACCTCCCGGCGGCGTACAGCGGCAACGGTTCTTAGATTTTGCCGTCGGCTGTCAGCGGCCGGGCGAACCCTTTCCATCAATCGTCGTGGCCGACCTCGTGGCAGCGGGTTGGACACACCCCCTCGGATGGGGCGTCAGTGATGGCTACCGCACGGGGGTTGATGGGGTCGCGGAGATCTGTCCGGGCTTCATTGGAGCGGTCGCCACGCCGACGACGCTGTCCGCGCAGCCGAAGTAGAGAAACCATTGGTTGTGCAGCAGGGCAAGGCCCTCGACAAACGTGGTTCCACTCCCGTACAGCCCCTTCTTTTCCCAGGGATAGGCCGGCTGGATGAACGGCTTGTCCAGCCGCGCGATCAGGTGGGTCAGGTCCTTGGCATCGAACAGGGCCTGCCCGCCGCAATATACGCCCCCGTTCAGGGACGGATCACCCTTGCCGGACCTATCGTTCTTGCCGTTGTAGAAAACCACGACCCCATCCTTGGTGAGCACTGACTGCGAGCCAACCTCCGTCAACGTGCTGTCGAAGAAACCCGCCCGCGGGGCCATGATCGTCAGCATTTTTCCATCGGGGGTTTCCAGCGGCTTCCAATGGGTGAGGTCATCGGAGGTGGCCAGATACACGGAGTTTTCCCCGAAGTACATCCAGTATTTGCCGTTGATCTTGGCGGCGACCAGGTGGCCGTCCTTGACCTCGTGGACCACGGCGGCGGACTTGACGTGGGCATTCTCCCACTTGGTGCCGGCAAACGCACCCCCGAGCTTGGTCCAGTGCCGCAGGTCCGGCGAGGACGCAATGCCGATGCGAAAACCACCGCTGAATTCCGAGTAGGTGAGGCGGTAGGAGCCGTCCGGCGCTTCCGCGAGACGCGGGTCCTCGCAGCCGCCACGGGTTTCTACCCCGAACCACTCGAAACTCTTCTGATCGTCCTCCGCCGGGTAGTAGACCGGCTGGGGGTCGCAGGTGAAGTGGAACCCGTCGGCGCTCTCGGCGTAGCCGATGCGCGAGACGGTGTTGCCGGGGCCTTGTTGGGCGCGGTAGAGCACGACGAGCTTGCCGCCACGGGCCACGGCGGCCGGGTTGTAAACCCAGCTTTTTTCCCAGTGAACCGTCTCGTGGTTGATCGGGTTCTCGAAGGCCGCGTCGGCGTTTGGTTTGATGACCGGCTCGGGAGTGGCCTGCCGCGTGAAAGGACCGATGGCCCAGGCGGGCAGCGCGGGTGCGGACGCACCGGCCGGGGAAGCAGCCGGAGCGGCCGGGACGGTCTGGGCGGGCAGGACGTGCGTGGATACCGCCACAACAAAGAGCGTTGCGGCGAGGAGGTGAAAGCGGGATTTCATGGGAATCTGAAAGCGCGTTTTGGCGCGCTTTGGTTCGAGCGCAGCACCGGGCGAAGATTCATTGCAGTAGGCGCATAACCGATACCCGGGTCCTGGCGTATGCTCTCATTGGCATATCCTGCTTCCATTCGTACTGGCTTTTGGACGGGTGACTTCTTCGGATCCTTGCGAGGCGTCAATGGCTCCGCGTACCAGTGGCAACGTCCGAAGCACGTTTCCACTGCAGGTAAGTCTTGGCGTCGTCGCTGCATCGCTTCCAAGTTGTACTTGGAAGCCTGCTTGTCTGCGAAGCGGTGCTTTTCTGGCCGGATGGCCGCAGCCGTCTTAGAACAACAATGTGTCTAAAGCAGTATAATTGTTCGGGCAAATACGTTTCCAGGCTGCACCCGGAGGCGGTGCGGCCAGGTGGCACTGCACCAATATCTCGCTGCAAACGATATAACCAGACGCTCGGCCTGCGCGCGAGGGCGCTGGTGCGTTAAGGTAGGAAGAACTTCGTGCCCGGACCCGCGCCCTGACGCTTGAGGATCTTGGGATTCGCCGTGATGAACTTGCGCACACGCAACGCATCCTGATTCAACTTCTCTGCCAGTTGCTTGGCGTTCATCCCTTCCTTACCAAACTTCGACATGACGCCATGAACCTGCGGCATCAATGCTTCATCGGTGATCGAAGGGCGGCGTTCACGACGCGCCCGGGGCAGTCCGACGGCCTTGCCCGTCAAAGCTTCCAACTCGTGTTCCAGATTCGTGACTACCTTGCGGGCGTCGGCGAGCTTTAGCTTCAATTCGTGGACCGCTTCCTGATCCAAAGCCTCCATCTGGGTCCTGAGTGCTTCAATCTGCTTTTGCAGGGTGGCTTTCTTATCTGTTGCGGTTTGTGCGGATGCCATAATAGGGTAGTGCTTGGCGGTATTAGCGTCATTCAAGTGTAATAGCAAAATATAAATGCACGAAATCTTTATGCCGCTAGAGGGTCGGTCACGCGTTTTGCAATCGCCGAGCCGATTCTTTTTTGCGTTGGCGGCGGCGTTTCGATGCTAATCTGGCTGGACTTTCCCACTTCTCTCCATGACGACCCATCCCGCTTTTCCCGACGTTCCTTCCATCCCCTACGAAGGTCCGCAGTCCAGAAATCCGCTCGCCTTCAAGCATTACAACGCCAGCGAGATCGTGGACGGCAAGACCATGCGCGACCACCTGCGCTTTTCGGTGACGTACTGGCACACCTTCCGCGGCACGGGCGCGGACCCGTTCGGCCCGGGCACGATGCTCCGGCCGTGGGATGACGGCTCCCCGTCGGTCGAGAACGCGCAACGCCGCGCCCGCGTCGCCTTTGAATTCTTCGAGAAGCTCGGCGTGCCCTTCTACGCGTTCCATGACCGGGACATCGCGCCTGAAGGCAAGTCGCTCGCGGAGACGAACCGCCACCTGGATGCCGTCGTCGGCGTGCTCCGGGAGGAGCAGGCGCGCAGCGGTGTCGGGCTGCTCTGGGGCACGGCGGCACTGTTCAGCAACCCGCGCTACGTCCACGGCGCGGCGACCAGCCCCAACGCCGACGTGTTCACCTACGCGGCGGCGCAGGTGAAGAAGGCCATCGAGGTAACGCACGGGCTCGGCGGCCTGGGCTACACGTTCTGGGGCGGGCGCGAGGGCTATTCGACGCTCTGGAACACGGACATGCCGCGCGAGCTGGACCACCTGGCGAAGTTCCTGCATCTGGCCGTCGCGCACAAGAAATCCATCGGGTTCGAGGGGCAATTCTACATCGAGCCCAAGCCCAAGGAGCCCACCCGCCACCAGTACGACAGCGACGCGGCGGCGTGCCTGAACTTCCTGCGCGAATACGACCTCCTGGAGCACTTCAAACTCAACCTGGAAGGCAATCACGCCACGCTGGCGGGTCACACGATGCAGCACGAGTGCGAGGTGGCCGTGGCCGCCCATGCGCTTGGCAGCGTGGACGCGAACACGGGTGACGAACTCGTCGGCTGGGACATGGACCAGTTTCCCACGAACCTCTACCAGACGACGGCCATCATGCTCAGCGTGTTGAAAATGGGCGGGTTCACAACGGGCGGCCTGAACTTCGACGCCAAGGTGCGGCGCGAATCGTTCGAGCCGGTGGACCTGTTCTATGCGCACATCGGGGGCATGGACGCGTTCGCGCGCGGGCTCAAGATCGCGTCGGCCGTGCGCGCCGACGGGCGGCTGGCGCAGTTGGTGGCGGATCGCTACGCCTCGTGGGATACGGGCGTGGGCAAGGAGATCGTGGACGGCCAACACGATTTCGCAAGCCTGGAAAAGCTCGCGCTCGCCGCGCCCGACCCGGTGCAGCATCACTCGGGCCGCCAGGAGTTCATCGAAAACCTGCTCAACGACTTCATCTGAGTGTTTCCGGAGCGGAGCGGCGTTGTCAACGGGGTAGGTGAGACGACCGGCCGCCGTTCGGCCCGCCACCAGACGTGATCAGATCGGGCGCAGCTACCCAACGATGGGTGATGTCGCGCATGAGCAGCGCGTGATCGAGCACCGCGCTGCCGGGCGGGAACAACGCCTCGTCGGCAAAGTACGAGGACGCCACGTGCTCGACGGTGAGCGGACGCACCTGCCAGCTTTCCGTCGTCAGCGTGATGCCGTCGAGGCGGTGGCCTTCCCGCGTGGCGGAATAGCCCAGGCTGCCGGTTTCAAAAAACGCGGAGGCGCTGGCCAGCGATCCGAAGCACGAGGAGGCGGGCAGCGCGTCGCCCACGCGGGCGCGGACCTCCAGCGCCATACCGCCGTCGCGGGCCCGGGCCGACAGATCGATGCGGTTGCCGTCGTCGGTGACGGCGAAGTCTGCCCGGTGGTGCTCGCCGGGAAAGAGGCGTCCACCGGCGAGATGGTTGAGCCACAGGCTGGTGTCGCGGCGCGGGATGTACACCCCCTCGCGCGGTTGGCCAGTGGTGGAATCGTCCCACTCCACGGCGAACCGGTGCGCGGCATTCTCGCTGGCCAGCCCGGCCCAGCGCGGCAGCCAGCCAAGCCGGATGCCTTCGAGCCGGATCAGGCAGATGCCCGCCAGGGCGTGGCCCCGGTGGGTCTTGGGGCGGAAGGGCCCGGGCAACAGGCGCGCGGCCACTTCCGGGTCCACCCGGAAGTTGACGAGCAACCGGCGGCGGATCAGCCCGTGGATGATCGGGAGGCGCATCCCAGCATTTCGGACGGGTGGAACCGGAGCGCAACCCGGATCTTCCAGGACTCCGCTTTCCGCCGGTCCCGCCCTGAACATCCTGCGTTTCCTGAATAAACTGGCATTAAATTGCGTATTTAAAGCGGGTTTTTCGGCATTTTTCGGGATAAATCACGGCGGGTCCAAACGGCCCCGCGCCATCAGACCTCGAAGATGCTCAGGCTGCGCCGGCCGTGCGTCGTCTGATCCTCCAGCCAGGCGACCACGTCGGGCACGCTGGCCCGCCCGTCGGGCTGCAAGCAGCGGTCCACCGCCAGCGCCTGATAGGTGTCCCACCGCGCCGGGGTCAACTCGCGGGAGCAGAACGTGATCTCCCCCGGGTAGTCGAATCGCCGCAGGCTGGCGAGCAGCCGCGGCACGCACAGGAGCGCGGACGGATGGCTGGCACAGAGCAGCAGGAGCGGTTCAGTGCCCGCGTGGAGGATGGTGGCGAGCGCGTGGCCTTCCTCGTAGACCATGCTCGTCGGGTGTCCACATTGCTCCAGCAGATAGCGGGCGGTGTACAGTGGGCCGTGCGGCTCCGCCGGGATGAGCACGCGCGCGGGCAGCATCGGGGAAGGCGCGAAGGATCTAACCGGAGAGGGGATCACGGACACGGCAAGCCTGGCCAAGGGGGGAACTTCGCTGATCACACCGGTAATTTCGCACATCGGAAAGTCCGCCCGCAAGCGGGTCGCGCCCGATTCTGGCATCGGGAAACCCCCTACACTCGCGTGGGCAGTCCGCCCGGCTGACTCCCCATGTTTTGACCCTGGTGGCTGACCCAATCAACCGCGAACCGCATCAGTTCCGGCGCGCTGCGCAGCTTGAGCTTTTCCTTGATGTGCGCGCGGTAGGTTTCCACGGTCTTGACGCTGACGTGCATCTCGGCGGCGATGTCACGCGTGCCCCGGCCGCGTCCGATGAATTGGAACACCTCCAACTCGCGGTTGCTGAGCAGGTCGAGGACGCTGTTCGTGCCCTCACCATCGGCGTCGCCGCGGACGAGCTTGCCGAGGATGCGCCCACTGGCCTCCTCGCTGACGTAAATCTGCCCGGACAACACCCGCCGGATAGCCGCCACGAGGTGCTCCGCCGACGCTTGTTTGGAGATGTAGCCCCGCGCCCCCGCCCGCAGCACCCGCTCGGCGTAGAGCGTCTCGTCGTGCATGGAAAGCATCAGCACCGGCAGCTTGGGCCAGTGAATTTTGATGTCCTTGAGCAAATCCAGCCCGCTGACCCCGCCGAGCGAAACATCCGCGATGATCAGGTCGAACGGCTGCGCCCGCAAGGCGGCGAGCGCCTCCGGGCAACTGCTTGCCTGCCCGGCAACGGTTAGATTCTCTTCCAGGGAAAGCAGTTGCGTCAGCCCTCGCCGCATAAGTGGGTGGTCATCCACCAGGAGCAGGCGAGCAGGGGTGGGCGTCGATTCGGACATAAATCTGGAAACGCTCCAGGGGGTAGAAGATGAAGTCGGCAGGTGGGTATTGGTGCAGAAGCAGGTACGGGAAAGACTGATGCCTGATTCGACCGTTGGACGCCTGTGATACGGCTTTTTCTCGAATTTTTTGCACAGGAACCCGGAAGGCGGGCCTGCGCCGTGTCACCCTGCGGCGTGTTCAACGCCGTTTGGCGCGGCTCCTGGCTGGTGGGGGCGTGGCGGCGGGGACGGCGGGTTTCATGCGGCTGGAAAGCAAGAGGTACGGAGGTTTGCTGTCTTTGGGGGTCGTCAGCTCGGGCCGGGCCGGTGCAAAGGGCTCCAGGAGGCCGGTCGGTCCGCCCGCACTTTCGAGTGCCTTGTCGGTGAGCACCACGGCATCGAGGTGGCCCAGGCTCGCCTGCTGGATGGCCTCCGCCGGGCTGAGGAAGGCGAGTTGCCGCAGGTAAACGAGCATCGTGTCATCGCTCTGGGGCGGGTTGCGCTCGGTGACGAGTTCCACGCGCCGCCCCCGGTCGAGCGTGACGGCGCGCACCCGCGAGGCGAAACCGGCCCGGACATTGTCGCGCTGGAGGTAAGCCTGCGCCACGTAGCCAGCCGTCGTGCCGATTGTCAGCAGCAGCCCTCCGGCGACCGTCCAGCGGCTCCAGCGTAGCGGCCACAGATCCAACTCCGTGGGTACGACCATCGAAGGGACGCCGACGGGTACTGCCGCCGCGTCGCCGCAGGCGTCTTTGCGCGCCTGCCCCTGAGCCCGGACCAGCAGGGCCGTCAGCAACAGGCAGAGTGGTGGCACGGCCGGGAAGATGCGGTCCAACCGCTTGGAGGGCACCAGCGACATGAACACCAGCCCACCCGCCGCCCAGCAGATCAGCCACAAGGTCCCGGGCCGCTGGCACATCGCCCACCACAGCCGCCGCGCCCGGAACCGCACGGCCAACAGCAGCACGCACCAGGGAGCCCAGTTCTTGAGCAGTTGCGCGAAGTAGTACGCGACGTTTTGGTTATGATGCACCGCTGCCTCGCCCACGGTGAATCGGCCCAGGAATTCCTTGCCGACAACGGCGTTATAAAAATCCGGCACCGTGACCATGCCACGCTCCAGCCAGAACAGGAAGGGCAGCAGCGGCAGCGTCCAGTGCCACCAGCCACCCCAGGTGAGGGTCCAGTCTTGTCCCCGCCGGCGGCAGAGCCAGGAGTGAACCACCATCCCCGGCAGCAGAAATGCGTAGGCGATGGGCCCCTTGGTCATCATGGCCGCGAGCAACACGGTGAAGACGGTCCACCGGTCGCGTGGGTCCCAGGGCCGCCCGCCGTCGCGGACGTGCCGCCAGACGACGAGGCCCAGCACCGTGACCCAGAGGGTCAGGGGCATGTCCGTGCGGACCAGGGCGGCCAGCCGGGGGGTCATCAGGTTGAAGCCGAACGCTGCTGCCGCCAGCAGCCCGCCCCAGCCGGGCCACTCGCGCTCACCCGCCCGCCAGAGCAGCACGACCACCGCCAACGCCGCCAGGAACGAGGGCAGCCGCCAGGCGATTTCCCAGTTGCCGCCGGTCAGGTAGTACACGGCGGCCGACGTCCAACCGACGAGTGGCGGCTTGGTGGCCACGGCCTTGCGGCCCGGCAGGTGTTGAAACCACCATTGGCCCGCCTGAACCATTTCCAGCGAGGTGTACGCCTGCTTGCTCTGGTCAAACTCGTCGAGCCGCCAGGGCACGTCGCGCAGGGTAAAGAGCACGAGCAGCCAACCCAGGAGCCGCCATTCCCACGGGCGCAGGGGACGCCAGGGCGGGGATGGAGGAAGGGAAACGGCGGCACGAGCCGCTTCGGGGAGAAGCGGGTCGGCGTCACGGGTTTCTTCGCTGGAAGCTGGGTCCGGCACGCCGACACCATTAAAGGCAAAAGGCGGAAGGCAAAAGGCAAAAGGACAGAGGAGCGACCGGGGTTCGTTGTCTCAAAGCAATCCGCCTTCCGCCTTTTGCCTTCCGCCTTTTGCCTTCCGCCTCTACACTCCCGCCGCCCATGTTTCCGCTCCCCGCGTTGCTCGCTTACTACATCCACCAGCTCAACCCGTTCATCGTGCGCTTCGGCGAACACTTCGGGCTGCACTGGTACGGATTCGCTTACGTGCTCGCGTTCCTGTGCGGCTACGCGCTTTACCACCATCTCGCCAGGCGTGGTTACGGCGAGATGCCCCCTGAAAAAGTCGCTGACTTCATCACCCTGGCGGCCATTTTCGGCGTGATGCTCGGCGGACGGCTGGGCTGGATCCTCTTCTACGGCTTCAAGAACATCCGGGCGCACCCGCTCAACGCCTTCAAGCTCTGGGAAGGCGGCATGGTCAGCCACGGCGGCATCCTGGGGCTGGTGATCTTCACTTTCGTCTACGCGCGCTGGCAACGCTACAGTTGGCCGGGGGTGGGCGACAACCTCGTGGTCGTTGCACCCATCGGGCTGTTCTTCGGCCGGGTCGCCAACTTCATCAACGGCGAACTCTGGGGCCGGATCATCACCTCGCCGCATCCGCCCGCCTGGGCGATGCAGTTCCCCAAGGAACTGGAAGGCACGCAGCCCGAACTCGTCGCCGGTGCCTACGCGCACGATCCCCTGGCGCTCCGGGCGTTGTCGCAGTTGCTGCCCTTACGCCATCCCTCGCAACTCTACGAGGCCGGGCTGGAGGGCGTCGTGCTGTTCACGATCCTCTGGATCGTCCGCACCCGGATGAAAGCCCCGGTCGGGATGCTGACAGGGGTCTTCATGATCGCCTACGCGCTGCTGCGCATCCTGGGCGAACAGTTCCGTGAGCCCGACGTGGGCATCCCGTTCACCTGGGGCCTGACGCGCGGGCAATTCCTGTCGCTGTTCCTGATCGCCATCGGCGCGGCGTTCGTCGCGTATTCGCTGGTCACGCGCCGCTACCAACTTCCGGGGATGCGCCGGGGAGCGACCGCCCCCGCCGCGCAACCCATCGCACCAGCGGCATGATGCCGGGCGGCGGCGTCGGGACGTTCGCGGCAGTGTTGCTCGCCGGGGGCCAGAGCCGCCGCATGGGCCGGGACAAGGCGTTGCTGCCGCTGCCGGACGGCCGCCTGCTCTGGGAGCGGCAACTCGGCGTGCTGCGCGAACTGCGCCCGGCGGAACTGTTCATTTCCGGCTCCGCACGGCCCGGTTTTCCGGCGGACGTGCCGTTGTTGGCGGATGAATTTCCCGGGCGCGGCCCCCTGGGTGGCATCGCGGCGGCGCTGGCAGCGATGAAATCGGCACGGTTGGTCGTGCTGGCGCTCGACCTTCCGAAGATGGATGCGCCCTTCCTGCAAGGGTTGCTTGCCAGTAGTCAAGAAGGGAGCGGCATGGTTCCCAGGCACCCGGGGGCAGACGGCTTCTACGAGCCGCTCGCAGCCATTTACCCCCGAGCCTGCGCGCCGGCTGCGCGTGAGGCACTCCACGCGGGAAGGTTGTCGCTCCAGGCTTTCGTGCAAAGCGCCGGTCCATCCTTGCGGCCCTACCTCCTCGCCACCGGGCAGGAGGGGCTCTTTGCCAACTGGAACCGGCCGGAAGACGTGACCGGCTAACCCGTTGCGCCGCGGGCTCATTTCTCCGGCGGCGGGGCCGCGGCGGCTGGTGCAACCATCGCCGGGGCGCTCGTCACCTGGAAGAGCGCCTTCGATTTCTCGGCGGTCTGATAAATTCCCCAGGCAAGGGGAAGGACAACGATCAGCCAGTACACCATGGCCAGGACCTGAGACGAGCCGCCGGGTGCCGTCGTGGAAGAATTCACGGGAGTATCCATAAGGAAAAGAAGGTAGGAGTCGAACGCCTCAAACGGTCTGCGCCACGGCAGGCAAGGTCCGCACGGCCACGGGTCGGACGAACAGGTTGCCGATGAACGCCACGACGAGCAATCCGGCCATCAGGTGCATAGTATCGCTGTAGACGCCCACGCCCTTGACGCCCTGCGCAACTTTGTTCAACCGGATGTGGTTGACCAGGAGCGGCCCGACCACGCCTGCCGTGGACCAGGCCGTCAACAACCGCCCATAGATCGGGCCGAAATTCTTCGTGCCGAAAAGGTCCTTCAGGTAGGCCGGACTGGTCGAAAACCCGCCGCCGTAGATGCTCAGGATCACGGCGCAAACCACGACGAAGAACACCACGCTGCCCTTTGCCCCAGCGATGGGGATCAGGTAGAACATGATGGCGTTCAGGCCGAGAAAAATTGCCACGGTGTTCTTTCGTCCCACGAAGTCACTGCTCGCCGACCAGAAGAAGCGTCCGAGCAAGTTGAATAGGCTGATCAACCCGACGAAACCGACCGCCGCCGCCGCACTCGCGGCGTTCGCCGCCGCCGGCAGCGATGGGAAGTGGGCGGGGAACATCTCCCGGATCATCGGCGCGGCCTGTTCGAGGATACCGATGCCCGCCGTCGTGTTGCAGACGAGCACGAGCCACAACAGGTAAAACTGTGGGGCGCGCATGGCGTCCGCCGTGGGCACGTCCGCCGTGGGCACGATCTGCTGCTCCTGCTTGGTGGGGTCGTGTCCTTCCGGCACCCAGCCCGGGGCAGGCACCCGGATGATGAACGCGCCGAAGAGGATGCCGACAAAGTAGATGATCCCCATCACCACGAACGTGCTTTGCACGCCCACGTCCGTCGCCGTGTGGAAGCGCGTCATCAGCAGGTTGGAGAGTGGCGACCCCACCAGCGCGCCGCCGCCGAAACCCATGATCGCCATGCCCGTCGCCAGACCCGGACGGTCCGGGAACCACTTCACGAGGGTGCTCACCGGCGCGATGTAGCCCAGCCCCAGCCCGATGCCGCCCAGCAGCCCGTAGCCGAGGTAGATCAGCCAGAGATTGTGCAGGTGCACACCGGCCGCCGCGACGAGGAAACCCCCGCCGAAGCAGAAAGCCGCGATGAAACTGACCTTGCGCGGCCCTTTGCGCTCCGCCCAGGTGCCCAGGAAAGCTGCCGCCAGACCCAGCACCGCGATGGCGATGCTGAAGACCCAGGCGATCTGTTCCTGGTTCCAATCCTGTCCCTTCACCGCCTGCGAGACGCCCAGCAGATGCGTCAACGGGATCTTGAACACGCTGAAGCCGTACACCTGCCCGATGCACATGTGGATGGCCAGCGCCGCGGGGGGCACCAGCCAGCGGTTATAGTTGGGTGGGGCGACGGTGGCTTCGCGGTCGAGGAATGACATGCAGGGTGGGGGGGATGGAACGAACGACTGACGGGTGGAACGAACGGCGGGAACCGTGTGACCGGCTTTACGAGGCCGTCAGCGCGGCGGGCTCGTGGGTGGTGGTTTCGCGGGCGTTGGCGATGATCTTGTTCACTGCCAGGTCCGCGTCCGGGGACGGAGCGACCGAGATGATGATGAACTTCGACGCCGGGGTGTTGGCGCGTTCGGCCGTGCTGTTGATGGAAACGAGCACGTTGGTTTCCGGGTAATACGTGGCCGTGCAGCCGCGCGGGATGTCGTAGGGCGTGACCATGAAGTGCCTGGCCGTGCGCGTCTCGCCTTCGTGGTGGCTGGTGAGATCGACGAGCTGGCCCGGCTGCAAGCCCGCCTCGGCCACGTCGTCCCGGTGCATGAAAATGACGCGCCGGCCGTTGTAAACCCCCCGGTAGCGGTCGTCCAACCCGTAGATGTGCGTGTTGAACTGGTCGTGGCTGCGGA
>CAXTVY010000077.1:0-18480 GCA_964247665.1 uncultured Chthoniobacterales bacterium
GCCTGGAAGGGCGGCGGCTGTGGATCATCGGGCTCGCGCCGCTGGGGCTGCCGCGGGTGTTGATGCAAAAATTCTGGACGGCGCTGCTGGTGGCGGCGTGCGTGACCATTGCGCTGATGGTGACTTCCAGCCTGATCCTGCGGCTGGGGGGCGGCCGGCTGGTGTATTTCGCCGTGGCGGTCGCGCTGATGAGCAGTTCGCTCTGCGGCCTCGCGGTGGGGCTGGGCGCGCTGTTCCCCAACTTCAAGGAGGACAACCCATCCAAGATTGTCAGCGGATTTGGCGGGACGTTGTGTCTGGTGGCGAGTTTCGTCTACATCGTGTTGTTCATCGCATTGCTGGCGGTCCCGGCGAGCTTGCCGTTTACATGGCGGGGGTTGCCCGCGCGGACGGCGGAGTGGCTGCAAGGTCTGGCCGGGGCGGCGGCGCTGGGACTGAGCGTGTTGGCGGTGGTGCTGCCGCTGACGTTGGCGCAGCGGCGGTTGCGGCGGCTGGAGTTTTGAAAAGGCAGAAGGTTGCAGGTTGCAGGATGCAGGTTGCAGGATGCAGGTTGACAGCAAAGAAGATCACGTTGGCAGACCAGTGACGTTTCTTCCCGGCTTGGCTCCCGCCTTTTCTTTCCTCTCCTTGCTTCTTTCTTCTCCTCTGGTCTCCGTGCCCTCCGTGCCTCTGCGTTAAAGTTCCGTGTTCCTGGCCGGACCGCCCGCCCCCGCCTCCAGCATCCCGTCCCCTTCCGCCTTCCGACTCTTCTGCTTCCGCCTTCCGACTTTTTCCGAAAGGGACCTTGCGAAACCGCCGCTTTGTTGGCTTCATAGGGAATGGCTGAACGTTACGGCAGACCCATCGACCCGACCCCGCCCGCTCCGTCGGCCAAGGCGCCTGCCACAGCCGATTACGACGATCCTCTGCCCATGCCTCCACCCGCTTCTTCCGCGCCCACACCCGCCGCTGTCCTCGTCCCCCGTGAGCGTCCGCCTACCGTGGCCCCCCTCCCCCGCGAGCGACCGCCCACCGTGGCTCCCGGTTCCAACGGCCCGGGCAGCGAGCGCATCGACAGCCAGGTGCAAAAAGCCCAGGAACAACTCCTGAACCTGCGCCGCCAGCAGGAACAGATCGAGCGCCAGAAACGCGAACTGGAGGAACTCAGCCGCCGCCAGGAGGAGCTCGAAACCGGCCGCACCGAGCTGGTCGAAAAACTCACCCGCGCCCTGGTCGTGCTCGAACGCCAGAGCAACGATGCCCAGAAACGTGTCGAGCAGCTCCACCTCGTCGGCGAGTCGTTCGCCTCGCACCTGAGCGCGCTCGAAGCGATCCACCCGAAAAGCTGGGCCAGCGCCGATCTGCAAAAGGAACTCAACCGCGCCCTGGGCATGGTGGACCACGCACGCACGGAATACGGTCAACAACGCGCTCGCTTCGCCGCCGACGTGGCCGAGGGCACGGCCTCCAGCGACGGGGCCGCGAAGGAGAATCCCTACGAGGATCTGCTGTCCGGCGCGGACGACAAGGGCTTCGTTTACTGGCTGAAGGCGGGCGTGGCATTCACGCTGCCGCTATTGCTGTTGGGATTCATCGCTTTATTCATTTTGTGCTGGTATCTGGCGAGCAAATAGGACACACCTGAAAGGGTCTCAAACCGCCCGCCAATTCCGGCCGGGCGCATCCCTCGGGGCGGCTGGCCGCCGACCCGGATTGCTTCTGGTTTCGAGCCGCGGTCATCGTTCATTTCCCTGGTATGGCTCTGCCTCTTCGCTCGAAAGCAAAATCCCGCAAAGGCACCGGCAAAAAGGGCAGTGTGCTCGACTCCGAGCAGGCGGCTTTGCTGGCGCAGCAGCGCGCCGTGCAGGAGGAGATCGAGGCGCTGGAACGCTCGCTCCAGGAGGTGCCCAAGCAACAGGCCGAGCAGAAGCGCCGGCAGAACGAGGCATATCTGACCGGCCCGCACGGTCCCCGGGCGCACTACCGCCACGCCGCGACTATTGCGGGCGTGCGCTACATGGAATCCCCATCGATGGCCTCGCGTCCAAAAAAACGCGCCAAGCCCGCCGTGTTGCGCCGTGAGAAAGCCGAGGGCCGCATCCAGACCGTGGCACTCGTGATCGCGCTGCTCATCGCGGTCGGCTGGCTGGTGAGCCGGTATCTTTGAAGGCGGAAAGCAGAATCAGAAAAGTCGGAAGGCGGAACCAGAGAAGGCAGAAAGCAGAAGGCAGAAAAAGCCAAACCTGTCACCCGAGGCGTTACCCGGGCAAGTAATCGTCAGCACCAGAGCAAAGTTTGCCGTTTGCCTTTTCCATCGCCGTCCTTCATCTTTCCGCTGTTTTCCTTCTGCCTTCTGCCTTCTGCCTTCTGTCTTCTGTCTTCCGCTTTCCCTCTATGGCCTCCCCTGATCTGGATGTCCGTTACATCGCCCGCCTCGCGCGCCTGGAACTCAGCGACGAGGAAGTGGCGCGCTTCCAGTCACAGCTCGGCGACGTGCTCACCTACGTCGAAGCGCTTCGCCAGGTCGATGTCAGCGGCGTCGAGCCCACCGCCCACGCCAGCGCCGTGTTCAACGTGTTCCGCGCCGACGAGGTCCAGCCGAGTTTCCGTGCCGAAGAGGCCCTCGCCAATGCACCCAAGCAGGGCAACAACCTCTTTGTGGTGACGAAGGTGCTCGACTGACTGCTGCCGGGTCAGCCGCCCTGGTGGGGAACGCCGCAGTCCTGGCATCCAGCCGCATCTGAACTGCCCCGGCCGCACGCCGCTTTGCCTCGCGGGCATCGCTCCCGGGTCCGGCAAATTTTGATGGGCGGTCTTTCCCGGGCCGCCACCGGTCAGCCCGCTAGCGGCTGCCCCCGGCGCACCTGCACGGAAGACCCTTCCACCAGGAAGGCCGAACTCGGCTCCGCGCGCAGGAACGGCGCGAACCCCTCGCCGTACAGTGCCCCCACGTCACAGTCGAAGCGGTGCGCCGTGGCGCGCCAGACCCGCCAACGGGGATGCTCCACGCCGTACTCCAGTGTCTCGCCCGAACGCTGGCGGTTGTAGCCCCAGTAGTGTTCGGTGATGAATTCTTCTTCCGATCCGGCGGCGATGGCCGACGGCTCGCCGCCCGCCGCCGTGACACCCAGCGTCTGCCAGCGGTCCGCGTACTTCCAGCGGTACTCGGCTTCCAAGGCGGACGCGCCGTGCTCGACCCGGTGCCCCATGGGGCAGGTGATGTAGGGCTCGTTGTAGATCAGCCATGCCAGGGTGGCGATGATCCGGCGCGGCACGATCTCCTTGATGAACACCGTCCCTCGCCTGGGTTGATCGTCGCCGGGAACCTGCCGCCGCACGTAGAAGCGCAGGTTCACCTCGTCGAAATTCGTGTGAAACGGGAAGCGGAGACCGAACACACGCGTTTGCAGGAAGCGGAAGCCGACCATGCTCACGCACGTCCGGCCCTCGAATGTATCAAGCTCCGTGCCCGCCGGGACGTGGGGCCGGAGCAACGCCGGGTCCACCTCGTAGTTGACCATGGCGAGCCAGCGCCATTCGGCGGAGAGGAAGACGGCGGGAAGGCGGCCCAGAGATGGGGCGGCAGCGTTCATGCAGTCAATTGCTTTCAGCGGCTGCCCGGGGGTGGGCCTACAACACGCTTTCCACCAATTCCACGGCGCGCAAGTACGCACGGTGGCCGCCGCCGTGGACCAACTCGGCGCTGACGAGGTCCGCCAGGTCCTGCGGACCGATGGGCAGCACTTGGTGCTGCTCGCGGCCGTCACGGCGGGCGGAGGTGTTGTAGAAGCCTGAACCCGCGTCGCGGCTGACGCTGAACTCGCTGCCGTCCGCCGCGTGCAGGGACACGCGGCTGACGTAGGCCCCATCGCCGTCGCCGCTGCCATCGAGCTTGACCGCCACGGGTTTGCCGCCCGCGCCCTGGAATGAGAACGTGCCTTTGCCGGCCGCCGCCGGAGTCCAGTCCAACTGCGCCGCCAGCCAACCGGCCAGCAGCAGCGCACCGGTCCGCGCGCCCGTGCCGCCCGCGTACGTGAGTTCCACCGTGTCCAGGCCCTGCAAGGTCTCCACCGCGCCGGGCGCGTCGAAGAATTGCGCGACGGCGGCACGCAGACCCGCGTGGCGCGTCCAGTTCAGGTCAGCTAAGGCATCGTCGAGGTCGTGCGCGTCGCTGATGCGCCGCACGATGGCGAACTGCGCGGCCGGGTTGGGCCAATCGACGCTGTCGAAAAGCAGCCGGTCCACCCAGGCCATGAGTTGATCGGTCGGAGACTGGAACTCGCCCTGCCGCCAGAGGTAGAGCGGCAGGTCGCTGTCCAGGTGGCCGAACACGATGTTGGGGGTGAGCCCGGCCTGCCGCGCCTCGCCGGTCAACTCGAAGGCGATCTGCTCGCTGCACCGCTGCCGCACTCCGCCCTTGCTGATCTGGCAATGGGCGTTGACCCACGCGCGGACATGGTTGCCCGGGAGCTGCGGCTTGGCCGCGATGAGGATGGCGCGCAGGGCGTGCTGACGGGTGATCCGTTCGACCAGTGCCGTGTTGGCGCGGATGGAACTCGGCCCCGAGTTGTAGATGACTAGGTTCAACCGCGAAGCCCGGGTGGCCGTCTGGTCGCTCTGTTGCCAGAGCTTCTTGAGTTCGCGCTGGATCTGTCCCAGCTCGACCGCGATGCCTTCGCCGAAGAATTCGTGTTCGAGGGTGTCTTCTGCCATGGGTCGGGGTGGGTTGCGGGTTGCGGGTTGCGATGCGCCTGCGGCGCGTTGCGGGTGGCGGGGTCAGGCCGTGAAAATCGTTGGCGGGAAAAGCGGGTCAACTCGCGGATTTTAGTTTCGAGACGTTCAAGCCGTTGCGGATATCGGCCGCGTTTTCCATCCTGAACGTCCTGAAGCTCCTGACACAACTGACGACTAAATGGCGCATTTTCGCCATTAATTCTGGATATTCCGCGATATTAAAGCCGCCGCCATTTGCGGCCGTCGCGCTCGATCAGATCGTCCGCCTCCTGCGGTCCCCAGGACCCCGCCGGATACGTGCAAAGCGTGGGGGCCTTGCCCTCGCCATTGTGCCAGGCCTGTTCGATGGCGTCCACGAACTGCCACGCCTGCTCGACCTCGTCGCGCCGGGCAAAGAGGGTCGGGTCGCCGCTCATGGCGTCGTGCAAAAGCCGCTCGTAAGCCTCCGGGCTGGCCTTGCCGAAGCTGGCTCCATACTGGAAGTCCATCTTGACGGGCTCCACCCGCAGCGCCGCCCCGGGCAACTTGCTCTGGATGCGCAGGCTCACGCCCTCGTCGGGCTGGATGCGGATGACGAGCACGTTGGCCGTCGCGCCCTCGGCGTCGCGGTTGAACAGGATGTCCGGCGCGTGCTTGAACTCGATGGCAATTTCCGCCGCCGACTTCGGAAGCCGCTTGCCCACACGCACATAGATCGGCACCCCCGACCAGCGCCAGTTGTCGATGAGCACCCGCATGGCCACGAACGTGTCCGTCTGTGAGCCGGGTTTGACGTTCTGCTCCTCGCGGTAGCCGGGTACGCTTTTGCCGTTGATCGCCCCGGCGGCGTACTGCCCACGCACGACGCTCTTGGCCACGCCTTCCGGGCCGCCCAGGGGCCGCAGGGAGCGCAACACCTTCACTTTCTCGTCGCGCACGCTGTCCGCGCCCAGGTCGGTCGGGGGCTCCATGCAGACCAGCGTCAGGAGCTGGATCAGGTGGTTCTGCACCATGTCGCGCAGGGCCCCGCTTGTCTCGTAGTACCCCGCACGCCCCTCGACGCCAAGGGTTTCCGCCGCCGTGATTTCGATGTGGTCGATGTAGCGCGCGTTCCAGATCGGCTCGAAGATGGCGTTGGCGAAGCGCAGGACCATGATGTTCTGCGCTGTCTCCTTACCCAGGAAATGGTCGATGCGGTAGGTGTTCGACTCGTGGAAGGCGCTGCTGACCACGTCGTTGAGGTGCCGCGCGCTGGGCAGGTCCGTGCCGAAAGGCTTCTCCACGATGACCCGCGACCAGCCACCCTCCGCGCCAGGCTCGTTGAGCCCGCTGGACTTCAGGCGCGAGATGATCGGCTCGAACTGCTCCGGCCCGGCCGCCAGGTAGAACATCCGCCGTCCGCCCAGGCCGTGCTCCTGGTCCAGCTTGGCCAAACGCTCGGCGAGCGCTTGGTAGCCCCCGTCGTTGTCGAACTCGCTGCGGTGGTAGTACAGGTTCTGCGCGAAGGACTTCCAGAGTTCGTCCTGCACGGGCTGGCGGGAGAATTTTCGGGTCGCCTCCTCCATCTCCTGGCGGAACACGTCGTCGCTCTTGTCACGCCGGGCAAAGCCGATGATGGCGCTGCCCGGGGGCAGGTCGCCGTCAGCCGCGAGGTTGTACAGGGCGGGCACCAGCTTGCGGTGCGTCAGGTCGCCGGTCGCCCCGAAGATGACCAGGGCGCAGGGTTTGGGCTGCGGCCGGGTGTTGGACGCGCCTTCGCGCAGAGGATTGCTCGCGGTTTGCATGGGTGAAGTCGGGGTGTAATCGGCGGCCGGGCGGTCGGAGGATGCGCCGGGACAGCCAAAGCCGCCTTTGGGCGCGGGGCCAGTTTGGCGTGGGGCGCGGGGCCTGTCCAGTCACGCTCCCGTCACACGCAGCCCACCGACTCCCGGCGAATCATCTGCGGGTGCTCCGCCGCTGGCGTTCTTCCTGCTCTCCTGCTGTTCCCCTCTTCCATGATCTCCATCCTCGATGACCTGCGTGACAACCGCCTGCTGCGCGGCTGCCCCGAGGACGTGCTGGCGAAAATCGAGGGGCTGGTCACCCGGCTCTCCCCGCCGGGAGAAACCGTCCTGTTCCACCCCGGCGACCCGGGGGACGCGATGTTCCTGGTGCTCGCCGGGGCGGTGCGCCTTTCGGCGGTCCCCGCCCAGAAACCCGAGGAAACGGTCGCCATCGTGTCGGCGGGTGAATTCTTCGGCGACATGGCCCTGTTGGACCACGAGCCGCATGTCGTCCAGGCCACGGTGCTCGCTGGCACCGTGCTCGGGCGCATCGACAGCCCGGGCATCGAGGAAATTCTCCGCCTGGCTCCGCACGTCGTGCCGCTGAACTTCGTGCGCACGGTGCATGCCCGGATCAAGGAGTCACACCGGCACTTTACCGAGGAGGTGCTGCGAGGCGAGCGGCTCTACCACGTCGGCACGATGACGGGCTCCATCATCCACGATTTCAAGAACCCGCTCACCGCCATCCGTTGCGCCTGCGATCTGCTGGAAGCGCGCGACCACGACGAAACCCACCGCCGCGTGGCCGAGATCATCAAGCAATCCGTCGAGCGCATGCTGGGCATGACCCAGGAGCTGCTCGACTACACGCTGGGCGGCAACGCGCCGCTGAAGTTCGAGCCCATCTCGGTGGACGGGATTATCGCCGGGCTGGACCAGCAGTGCCTGGGCGACCTGCCGCGCCGGGGCATCACCGTCGAGAAGCAGATCGCCTTCCACGGCAAGGTGCAGGTGGATGTGCTGCGTTTCGAGCGGGCGTTGCTCAACATCATCAAGAACGCCCGGGAGGCGATGCCCCACGGCGGGCGGCTGCGGCTGGCGGTGTATCCGCGGGGGGAGTGGCTCGTGTTCGAGATCGAGGACAACGGCCGGGGGATGCCCCCGGAGGTGGCGGCGATGATCTTCGAGCCATTCTTCACCCACGGCAAGCGCGACGGCACGGGCCTGGGGATGCCGATGGCACGCTCCGTGGTGGACGCCCACCGGGGCACGATCCAGGTGGAGAGCCAGCCGGGACACGGCACGAAATTCGAGGTGAAAATCCCGCTGGGCAACCAGCCGCTGGCCTGAGTCGAGTCAGCAGGAGCGAGTTGGATCAACCGCGCGGAACCGGCTTGGCACAATCAGACTTCATCCCGCGTCCGACGGCCACTGCAGAGCTAATCGGCGGTGGCAGGTCCGCACGATGCGTTGGCCCCTTGGTGGGACGAGCACGCTACCCGCCGGTCTTCAAGCGGGGGACCACTCCGCCGTTACTTCGAGATGGTCTGCCCGGTGCTAAACACGTAGAAGTAGCGGGTGCCGTTGATATTATAATGGCCTGGGTTGTTCGGATCAGGGAAATAGTACACCACGGAGTTCAGACTGAAGTCGTACAGGTACGGGAACGGGAACGTGGGACTCGTGTAGAAGAACCCGTTGCTGGCGAAATCGTAGAGGTACACGCCGCTCTGCCCATCGGCCGCGTCGAACACGTACTCATAGCCCAGGTCAAAATGGTAGAGGTAGCTCTGATCGCTCAGGAAGGCGTAGTAGCCGAAGAAGTTGCCGCTGGCGAAGGCAAGGTAATCCACGCCGTTGCTGAGGGTGGCTTCCCCTCGGAAGAAGGCCGGGTGAAGCGTGGCAACGGTCAGCCGGAAGACCGTGCCAACGCTGTCAAGGCCGTCACCAACGGTGGTGCCGTACAGGTTGCCATCGCTAGCCTCCACCAACCCGCCTTGCGGGATCGTCCCATCAGTGCCGTCGAAGGTGTGCAAGGTGTTCAGGCCGCGTCCCGGGATGAATTGGAACACCGTGCCGAAACCGTTGGCCCCGCCAGCGGATGTCGTGCCGTAGAAGTTGCCGTCGCTGGCCTGCAACAGCTTGCTCTGGGGAGACTGCCCGTCACCGCCGGTGAAGGCATACAGAGTGGTCAACACGCCCGCTGGCGTGATCCGATACAGCGTGCCGGAACCGCCCGCTCCGCCACTGGCGGTCGCGCCGTAGAAATTACCGTCACTGCCCTGCACCAGCTTGCCCGAGGCGGCGCTCCCCTCGGCGCTGCTGAAATCATGCAGGACCGTGAACCCGCCGGCCGTGGTAATCCGGTACACCGTACCGGCACCGATGGTTCCTCCGGCGGTGGTCGTGCCGTAGAAATTGCCGTCGGTGCCTTGCACCAAACCGGCGGAGGGGCCGTAGCCGTCGCTGCTGCTGAAGCTGTGCAGGGTCGTAATCACGCCGCCAGAGGTAAGCTGGAACACTGTGCCCCCGCCGTTGGCTCCGCCCGAGGCGGCCGTGCCGTAGAAAGTGCTGCCACCGGCGTTCTGCGCCAGTTCATTGGGGGCAGCGCCGTCGGTGCCGGCAAAGTTGTGCAGAGTCGTGAACACGCCTCCCGCCGTGATCCGGTACACCGTGCCGACACCCGCGCCGCCGCTGCTGGTCGTGCCGTAGAAACTGCCGTCGCTGCCCTGCACCAGCCCGGCCGTGGAGGAGTTTCCATCCGTCCCGCTGAAACTGTGCAAGGTGGTCAACCCCCCTGCCCGCGTGATCTGAAACACCGTGCCCCCGCCGTTGGCTCCGCCCGAGGCAGTCGTACCGTAGAAGTTGCCGTCGCCTCCCTCCAACAGATCGCCGAAGGTGAGTTGTCCGTCCGTGCCGCCGCTGAAGGCATACAGGGTCGTCAGCGTTCCGGCCGTCTGCGCCCGCGCCACGGACAGGCTGCCTGCGGCCATTCCGGCGATCAGCACCGTGCTGCGGAAGCCCACGGATGGTATCCACCTCCGCAAAAGAACCGGGAAGCGAAATGCGCAACGGAGCACAAGGGAAGTGACGAAGTTCATGGGGAGATCGAAGACACGAGGTTAAACAACCTTCAGCGGACGTTAGTCCGACTGTATTGACTTCGTGCACGTCCCCCACCGGAGCGGTAAAAATCTGTCGTCCACGTGAAATTCGGGCGTGGCTCCTTGACCGTTCCCGGCCCGCACTTCCTCTAACGCAGCTCCAGGTCGAACGGCAGGCGCGCGTAGGTGCCCATCGGGTCGTTCAGCCGCGTCAACACGCCCAGTTCGTCGCGCATCTGGCCCAACTCCTTGCCCAGCGGCCTCTTGCCACTGGCCTGCGCGCCCACCAGCGGCAGCGCATCTGCCCAGCGGCTGTCCGCCACCGGCCGTTTTTCGCCCGTGAACATCTGTGCCAACACTTCCGCGAACTCCTTGGGCGCGGGATATTCCACCACCTTCGCATCCACCGGCAGACCGGCCTTGTTCTTCGTGAACGCCAGCGCCTTGTCCAGACCGCCAATCTCGTCCAGCAGTCCGAGCCGGAGCGCGTCGCTGCCCGACCACACCCGGCCCTGGGCGATCTCCTGCACCGCCTCGGGCGTCATCTTGCGTGCGTCGGCCACGCGGTGGATGAACTTGGCGTAAAAATCGTCCACGAAGTGCTGCACCACCGCCAGTTCCTCGGGCGTTTTGGGCCGCGACGCCGTGTTCAGCGCGGCGAACCGGCCCGTCTTCACCTCGTCGAACGTTACCCCGTGGTCATTGGCCAGCCCCTTGATGTTGGGCAGCACGCCGAACACGCCGATGCTGCCCGTGATCGTGTTCGGCTCGGCGAACACCCGGTCCGAGGCCGTGCTGATCCAGTACCCACCGGACGCCGCCACTGTGCCCATGCTCACGATCACCGGCTTGCCCGCCTGCCGGGTCAACGCCAGTTCGCGCTGGATCGTCTCGCTGGCCAGTCCGCTGCCGCCGGGGCTGTTGACCCGCAGCAGGATCGCCTTCACGCTCGCGTCCTGGCGCAGGTGCCGCAACTCCCGCGCGAAGCGGTCGCCCGCCACGGAGCCCACCGCGTCGCTGTCGCCGTCCACGATCTCGCCTTCCGCGTACACGATGGCGACTTTGGACTTGCCGTCGCCGAGCCCCGCGTTGCTCAGCAACGTGTCGGCCCGCTCGGTCTTGCCGACCTTCTGCTTGATGTAATTGGCCAAGCTGACCTGCTTGAAGGTGTGCTTGCCGTTGTCGTCGTCCGCCCCGGCCTGCTTGCGCAGGGTGTCGATCACGTCGGGCAGGTAGGCGGTGTCGGTGATGAGCTTGCCCGCCTTGGCGTCCTCGGGGCTGATGATGCCGTCCTTGTCCACGAGCGCCTGGATTTCTTCGGGCGTCGTGCCGCGGGTCTGCGCCACTCCCTCCTTGAACTGGCCCCACATGTCGTCGAGCAGCTTCTGGGTCTGCTCGCGGCTCTCGGGGCTCATGTGGTCGGTCAGGTACGGCTCAACGGCGGACTTGTACTTGCCCACGCGCGTGACCTGCATCCCGACGCCATATTTATCCAGCGCGCCCTTGAGGAACATGGGCTCCGTGGCCAGGCCGGGCAGTTCCATCTCGCCGTAAGGGTTCAGGTAGATCGTGTCGGCGGCGCTGGCGAGGTAGTAGTCGCGCGTGCTCGGCGCGACGAGATAGGCCACGACGGGCTTTTTCGACGAGGCATGGAAGGCGACTAACGATTCACGCACTTCCTTGAGCGCGGCGAAGCCCGAGCCGTAGCCCTCGGCCTCGAACGAGCCCGAGAGAAAGATGCCCGCGATGCGCTTGTCCCGGGCGGCGAGATTGATGGAATCGAGCAGCGAGCGCAACGAGACCGTGGTGTTGTCGCTCCCGCCGAACATCTTGGTGAGGAACTGCGGCCCCTCGGAGGGCGGGGTGTCCGCCAGGTTGACCGACAGGTCCACGGCGAGGTAGGAGCCCTGCTCGACGGTGGGCTCCTGCTTGGAGCTGAGTCGGGCGAGGCCGATCACAAGGCCGATGCAAAGCAGGACCGTGACCACCGTAAACAGGATCAGGGCGAACAGGGTGCCGAAAACGATCTGGAAGAAGCTTTTCATCGGAAGGGATTGAGGCCGGTGCCCCGGCCGGGCGCGGTGGGCCGGGCGGCAAGGCGGCACAGTCTAGACGGCGTTTGCAAAAAGCTCAACTTTTCCCTGTGGGCGGGCGTTGACAACCCGGCGCGATTCTGTTGGGGTGACGGCGTGAAATTCCTCCCGACCCTCCGTCCGCTGGCTCTGCTGGGCCTGGCGATCTCGTTCGCCGCCTGTTCCACCCCCGAAAACCGCCGCGAGCTTTACAACTCCACGGAAGGGAACGGTCCGTGGCACGACTACGCGCGCCGGATGGACGCTGCCGAGGAAACGGGCGTGGCCCCGGGCGACATGGGTCACCCGGTGGGTCTGCCCGGCGGCCCCGCGACGGCGGGCGACGGAAACAACACGACGGGCACGACGGTCGTGCGCGGCAGCCGGGTGACGCGCCAGCCCAAGAGCGCCCCGATCATTTCGGACCCGACGGTGCTGCCCTCGGGTCAGGCCGCACCCACCGCCCCGGCTGTCGTGCCTGCCCCGGCCGGAGTGCCGTCCTCGCCGACCACGACCGATACGGCGGCTCCCGCCGCGCCCGGTGGCGCGACGACCGTCCCGCCGTCGGACCCGACGAGCGTGCCCGTCAATCCGCCGACGACGTGAGGCGGGGCCTTGCCACGGGGACGTGCTTGCGTCGTCCGGGCAGGTACGCTCAACTTCCCGGCGGCTTTCCATGAACATCCTGCCCTTCCACGCCGCTGCCGCCACCGCTCTTGCCTCGTGTCTGCTCCTGTCGCGCGCGGCCGGTCAGCCGCCGGGCGAACCGCCGGCCATCCTCGGGGGCCAGGATGATGATCCTGCCGTCCGGCACTCCAGCAAGGCCGCGCACGTCGTGGTCGTCGTCTGGGATGGCCTGCGGCCGGATTCCGTGGACGAGGAACACACCCCCACCCTGGCCCGGCTCGCCCGGGGCGGCGTGTTCTTCACCCGGCACCACCCCCTTTACCCCTCCTCCACCGAGGTCAACGGCACCGCCATGGCCACGGGCTGCTACCCGGGCACGAGTGGCCTCATCGCCAACCGCGAATACCGCCCGGAGATCGACCCGCTCAAACCTGTCGAAACCGAGTTGCCCGAAACAGTCCGCAAGGGCGATTTGCTGACCGGCGGGCGCTACCTTCAGCGACCGACGCTGGCCGAGCGGCTCCAGTCCGAAGGTGAACGCACGCTCATCACCAGCACCAAGCGGGTCACGCTCTTGCAGGACCGTGGCGTGGGCGACCGCGATCCCGCGCTGGAATCGGGCGAATCCGTGACGCTCTCCGAAGGCGTTACCGTCCCGCCCGAGGCCGCCGAAACGCTAGCCGCTGCGCTCGGCGAGCCGTTCCCGAAGGTCATCGCGTTTCCCAACACCGCCGCCGACCATTGGACGACGCGCGCGCTGACCGAAGTGCTCTGGAAGTCCGGGCTGCCCAAGCTCTCCGTGCTGTGGCTGAGCGACCCCGACTACACCCAGCATCGCTACGGTCCGTCGTCGCCGCAGGCCTTCAAGGCGCTGGCCGGTTGCGATGAACATCTCCACGAGGTGCTCGCCGCGCTCGACGCCGGGAACTGGCGTGACACGACGGACGTGTTCGTGGTGTCCGACCACGGGTTTTCCACCATCGAACGCGCGGTGGACGTGGAGAAGCTGCTCGTCGCGGCGGGGTTCCACGCGGCGCGCGAATTCAAGGCAGCGCCCGCGCCGGGCGACGTGGTCGTCGATGGGTTGGGCGGCACGGTGTACCTGTACGTCGCCGGGCACGAGCCGGAGATCACGGCAAAGCTGGTGAAGTTCCTGCAAGGGAGCGATTTTGCCGGGGTCATCTTCAGCCGCGACGGCTTGCAGGGGACGTTCCCGCTCCAGGCGGTGCACATCGATTCCGCCGATGCGCCAGACGTGGCGGTGGCGATGCGCTGGACGGACGACAAGAACGCGGCGGGGCTGCCCGGCGGGGTCGTCGGCGACGGCGGGGCACCTCCCGGCCGGGGGACGCACGCCTCGCTGAGCCCGTTCGACATGCACAACACGCTGGTCGTGAGCGGCCCCGATTTCGCGGCTGGCTGGCGGGATGACGCCCCGAGTTCCAACGCGGACCTCGCGCCGACGGTGGCCGCGATCCTGGGCTTGCCGGTGACGGTGCCCTTTGACGGGCGGGTGCTCGGCGAGGCGTTCAAGGGTGCCGCGGGCCAGCACGCACCCGTACCCGCGCCGGAGCGGCGCGAGGTCGTAGGCGGGGGCGACGCGGCGGGCTGGAAGCAATACTTGCAGATCACCCGGTTCGGGGGTGAGGACTATTTGGACGAAGGCAACGTGGTGCCCGCGGCCCCGGCGGACAAGACCCCGTGAGATCCGTGCATGAACTTCGCGGGTTGCCACTCTCGTCGCTGGGAACGCTTCGGCAGAATTTTTGTGATGCTGTTCTGGCTGGCGCTCTGCCTCGCTGCTCGGAGCGAGTCATCCGCGCAGCAGCAGGCCGTCACACTGGAGACGAACGCCGCGCATCCGGTGAGGTTGGCCTATCTGCTTTACAAGCCGGTTGCGTATGACCGGGAGCCGCAGACCCGCTGGCCGTTGCTCCTCTACCTCCATGGCGGGTCCCTGCGCGGCAACGATGTCGAGCGTTTGCGCACGCTCGGGCTGCCGCACCAACTCGAAAGCGAGCCGGATTTTCCGTTCGTGGTGGTCTCCCCACAATGCACGGAAGGCGAAATCTGGACTGATGCGGACGCCATCGACGCTCTGCTGGACCGCGTCCTGCACGACTGCCGCGTGGACCCTGGCCGGGTTTGCATCACCGGGCACAGCATGGGCGGACGCGGCGCGCTCTATTTTGCCTACCGGCTGCCGGCGCGTTTCGCCGCCGTGCTCGCGCTGAGCCCCTACGCACCCATCGTCGCATGGATGAAGCCGCTAGCCGGAACGCCGCTGTGGCTTGTGCATGGTGCGGAAGACACCGTCGCCCCGGTCGCGGAGACCAGGGCGCTGGCCGCCGCCGCCACGGCAGCCGGAGGCCACCCGCGCCTGAGCATCCTGGAGGGACGTGACCACTTCGTCCTAGATTTTTACCAGCGGCCGGAGGTATCCACGTGGCTGCTCGAACAGCGGCGTCCGCCCGAAGCAGGTGGGTCGAAATGAAGCGGGCCAAGCTTCAGATTAAATCAGGGTGCATCAACGCGGCCATCCGCCGGTCGGTTTCATCGGGGCTCGCGGCGAGTTCACGCGCGACGTTCGCGCGGTCGGCGGGCGTCTTGTTCTGGCTGAGCTTCTGCTTGCCTTCCACCCGCGCGACGGGAATCTCGAAGGTCACCACGGCGGCGAGCAGCCGTGCCTCGAACTCGGGCGGGATCGCGCGCAGGTCCGGCGTGTGCTGCGCCACGAGCCGGTAGGCGATGCCGCGCGCCGTCGCGGCGTCCTCGATCACCCGCGCACGGCCGTAAGCGTGGGCCACGGCGTAATTCCACGTCGGCACGTTCGGCGCGGAGTCGTACCAGTTGGCGTGCACCAGCGCGTGCGGACCGTGGAAGATCGCAAGCGTCTCCGCCTCCGTGGTCAGAAAATGCCGCCAGTGCGGGTTGGCCCGGGCAACGTGCGAGCGCAGGGACAAGGCACCGCCAGGGCCGTCGTCCTCCTCGACCAGCAGCGGCAGGTGCGTGGCGAACGGTGTGCCACTGCCGTCGGCCGTGACCAGCGTCGCAAAAGAATGCGCGCGCATGAACCGGCGCAGCTCCGCCGGATTGTCAACCCGAAAATGGGCGGGCACGTACATCGGGGCGGGGCGGGGTATCAGTGCGCGGAGGCATCCAGCGGCGCGGCCTCGCGGTGGCGGGCCGTGGCAGTGACGGTCGTGGATGCGCCGGTGGCGCGGTCACCGCGGCGGATCGTCACGCGGTGGGCGCGGGCGGCGTGGTCGGCCGCCGGACTGGCCGCGGGCGCGTCGAGCCCCGTAGCGGCGACCTCGTACTGCTTTGTGCTCGGCCAGAACAACCGCCAGGGCTGGCGCTTGAGTGTGTCGGTCATTTCCGCGAGGTTCTCGGTCGTCCGCTGCACGGACGGCCGCACGCCGGTGAGCAGCGAGTTGATGTTCTTCGTGGCATCGTTGGCGCGGGTGCTCGCACTCTCGAAATTGACGAGCATCTTCTCCACGCGGTCGTCCTTGTTGATGTCGGACGTGGTCTTTTGCAGGTTGTTGAGCGTGCCCATGAGCGGGCCGTTGTCGTCCTTGAGCTTGCCGGTGAAGTCCCGCAGGTTGCCCAGCGAGACGTTGAGCGAGCCGTCCGGCGCGGTCAGGCCCGTGAGGTTGTCAGCCGTCAACCGCAGCTTGTCCAGTGCGCCCCGCAACTCGCCCTCCTGCCCGAAGACCGAGTTGAGGCTGTCGATGGTCTTGCGCAGTTCGCTCAAGGTTAGCGTCGCCGTGCTGGCCACGGGTTCGATGACGGCGAGCACCTTCGGCAGCGCGGAGTTGAGGTCGGGCACCCGCGTGCCCACGAACGTGTAACCGCTCTCGGCGTCGCCGGACTCCTCCGTGCCGCCGACAAAGTCGATGACCTGCTGGCCCAGCAGGCCGTTCTGCTGCATCCGCGGCGTGGCGTTGCGGTAGACGATGGCTCCGCGGTTGACCTGCAAGGTGATGAGCACCTCGTCCTCCGGGTACTTGGCCGGACGTTTGGCTTTGGCCACAGGCGAATCGATGGCCGCCACCTGCCCGATCTTGCGCCCGGCCACGAGCACGGGTGAGCCGGGAGTCACACCCGCCGCGTTATCAAAGAACACCTCGTACTTGACCAGGGGATGGAAAATGCCCGGGCTGGAGAGCAGCAGGACGACGCCCACGAGCAGCACGACCGTCGAGATCACCAGCGCGCCGGTGAAGATTTCGTTGCGTTCGAATTTCATGGTTGGGCGCTCTGAAGTTGCCTCGCCTTCTCCTTCTTGCAAGCGGCGGCGTCGGCGTCCTTGGTCGCGTCGGAGATCGGCCCTTCGGTGCGCCCCGCCACGAACTGCGCGACAACGCCGTTGTCCGAGTGGCGGAATTCGTCCGGCGTACCGTCGGCGATGAACTTGCCCTGGTAGAGCATGACCATGCGCGTGGCGATGCGGAAGGCGCTGTCCATCTCGTGCGTGACGATGATGCTCGTCGCCTTCGTTTGCTCGCTGAGCGCGATGATGAGTTCGTCGATCACGGAACTGGTCACGGGGTCCAACCCGGCGGAGGGCTCGTCGAAGAGGATCAGTTCGGGCTCCAGCACGAGTGCGCGGGCCAGGCCGATGCGTTTGCGCATCCCGCCACTGAGTTCGGCGGGCATGGCGTGCTTGACGTGGCTCATCTGGACCATGTCGAGCTTTTCATCGACGACCCGCTCGATCTCGGCCTCGGTCTTATCGGTGAGTTCCTCCATGGCCAGCGCGAGGTTGTTGCGCACGTCGAGCGAGCTGATGAGCGCGGAATACTGATAAACCATGCCGATCCTCGCGCGCATCGCGTTGAGCGCGCGGCGGTCGAGTTTATTCACCTCGTGCCCCTGGAACTTCACGGTGCCCGCCGTGGGCTGGAGGATGCCCAAGATAAGCCGCAACAGCGTGCTCTTGCCGCCGCCGCTCTGGCCCATGACGACGACCCGCTCCTGGGGCCGCACGCGCAGGTCGATGCCGTCGAGGATTGTATGGTCGCCGAAGGCGAGTTCGATGTTCTCCAGGCTCAGGAAGGGCCCGGCGTCGCTGGTGGGCCGGCCGGCTGTTGCGCCGGGACGGCCCGGGTGGACGGGTGGAGTGGGCAGTCGGCTCATGGCTCGGGCCAGCGCGGTGCGGGCGGCCGCCTACGGTAGCGTGTCCGGGGGGAAAAGGAAAGCGCCGGTCAGGGGCGCGGATCACCCGCCCTTGCACAACCGACCATCGCTCAATCATACACCCGCACGAGGAGGATGTTGCAGAGCGTGTCGGCGGCGATGACGCTGGTAATCGACGTGACCACGCTGGAGGTCGTGGCGTCACCGACGCCGGCCGCGCCGCCCTTCACCGTCAGGCCGCGGTAACACGCAATCAACCCGATGATGAGGCCGAAGAGGAGGCTCTTGCCGATGCCCGCCACGATGTCTTTGACCAGCAGACCATCGTGGACCAGGTCGAGGAAGTACGACCACGCGATGTCGAAGTTCGTGGTGCAGATGATGTAGCAGCCGACCAGCGCGGCCACGTTGGAGATGACCACCAGACAGGGATGCAGCAGCACGATGGCCGTCAGGCGCGGGCCGACCAGGAAACGCAGCGGCCCGATGCCCATCGCGTCAATCGCTTCCACCTCCTCGCTGACGGTCATCGTGCCCAGTTCAGCGGTGTAGGCCGCCCCGATGCGCGCCGCCAGGACGATGCCGGTCATCAGCGGTCCCAACTCGCGGCAGAACGCCACGGCGACGAGTTCGGGCACGAGGCGTTCCATGCCGAAGGGACGCAACTCGTAACCCGTGAGCAGCGCCATCGTCAGGCCCAGAAAGAACGACACCATCGCCACCAGCGGCACGCTGCCGACGCCCGCGCGCTCGGCCTGCTCGAAAAACACCACGCGCCGGAACGGCAGCCGCCCGCGCTGGAGCTGGTCTCCGGCCTCGCTGACCAGGCTGAACAGCAGCCAGCAAATACTGCTGACCTGGGCGAGGGCACGTCGGATCAGGTCCATGATGGCGGCGGTCTCCGTACCCAACGCTGGGTTGGAGGCAAAGCAGACGTTATAAAACTAGCCACAAGATATCAGTTTTAGCCTGTGCGTCTGGCCAAAGATGACCAGCGGAGCCGACAGAGTGTCGGTTGAACCCACCTTTTCGCCCTGGAGAGGGTGTTTGGATGCCTTGGCACGCGCATTGCTAAAG
>CAXTVY010000078.1:0-635 GCA_964247665.1 uncultured Chthoniobacterales bacterium
TACTCCCTCCGTTTCCTGCTGCCCGTCGTAGTGACGGCCGTGACGCTGGCCCCATCCTTCCTGCGCGCTCAAACCGAAACCCAGCAGACCACGACGACCGTCACCACCACGACGATCCCTGCCTCTCCCACCCCGGCGGTCCCCGTGCAGACCGAAACGGTGGTTGTGCAGCCGACGCCGGTTGTGGTGGTACCGCAACCCGGGCAACATGGCGTCGAGATCGAACTAGCAGTATCCCGCGGCTCTGTGCAGGCTTACTTCGGACGAGCAGCCCGGGGCGAAAAGGCAGAAATCGGTGGATTGCAGTTAAACATCAAGCTGCCCAGCACCGCGACGGTCACGAAGATCGCTAGCCGCGACAAAGATTCGGACGGGGCACGGAAGGTCACCGCTGACAACCCCTGGCATGTCGTCGTTCCCTTTGAGGGCGCGGGCCGCTACGTGTTCAATATCGTGGAATGGGATGATGATCCTATCGTCACAGCGGTTGTGGTGAAGATAGACGGCGCGATTGTCTTCAGCGGTCATGGGCGAGACGACGACTTCGACAACTGGCCCCAAAAAACCTACGGCTCGGGCGTGCGCAAGACCGGTAGCCGGGAAGTCGCTTTCCTATTGGCACCGCAGTAGAGAGA
>CAXTVY010000078.1:645-17905 GCA_964247665.1 uncultured Chthoniobacterales bacterium
GTTGTCTGGCGCGCCTTCGTTTGTTCCCGGCCGTGTCTCTCCGAAGCTACCGCGGCCGCTTGGCTCCCTCGCCTACCGGCTATCTGCACCTGGGACATGCCAGAACGTTCTGGATCGCGCAACAACGCGCTCGTCACCGTGGGGGAGTCCTGATCCTACGGATCGAGGATTTGGACCGCGAGCGCTGCCAACCGGATTTTGCCGCTTTTCTGGTGGAAGATCTGCGCTGGTTCGGTTTAACCTGGCAGGAAGGACCGGATACCGGCGGTCCGTGTGCGCCCTACCAACAGTCCGAAAGGATGCCGATCTACCGGGAGGCTCTCGCCCGACTCGCCGGGCAGGGACACATCTATCCGTGCCGCTGCACCCGTCGCGACGCAGACCGGGTCCTAGGCGCGCCTCATCCCGGCGAGGAATTCTCTGCGGGCAGCGATCCCTGCCGTCCTGGGCAGCCGACCGTCTGGACGGGTGGCCTGCCCACGGGAGTGAACTGGCGGTATCGTACATTAGCGGGCGAAGATGTGCACTTCGACGACGGTTGCGCGGGACCGCAGCAATTCCGCGCTGGAAAGGACTTCGGAGATTTCGTCGTTTGGCGCAAGGATGATGTTCCGGCCTACCAACTCGCTGTCGTGGTGGATGACTCTGCGATGGCCGTCAGCGAAGTGGTTCGCGGGGCCGACCTGTTGCCTTCTACCGCCCAGCAGCTCCTGCTCTATCGCATGTTGGGACTGACGCCGCCGGATGTTTATCATTGTCCAATGGTCACGAATGCCGACGGGACACGGCTGGCCAAGCGCACTGGCGCGCACAGCCTCCGTGCGCTTCGCGCCGCCGGGGTAGACCCGCTTTCGCTCCACCCGCCGCTGTCGGTTGCAGCAGTGCTTTGAAGGCGGCGGCCGTTCCGTGTAGGGTGGTGATTTTCCGCCTGTGGACAGCGACGATCTTTTTTCCAGCAGCGAGCCTGCCGCGTCCGAAGCGGCGAACCACCGGCAATCCCCGCTGGCCACCCGGATGCGTCCGCGCACGCTGGACGAATACGTTGGGCAAGAGCATCTCCTTGCCCCTGGCAAGCTACTCCGGCGTGCCATCGAGTCTGACCGGCTCTACTCGGCACTGTTCCACGGCCCTCCCGGCACGGGTAAGACCAGCCTCGCGGAGGTTATCGCACGCGCCACCCGGGCGCGTTTTGAGCGGCTGAACGGGGTCGAAAGCACCGTGGGCGACATCCGCAAGGTCATTGCCGCCGCCGAAAACCGCCAACGCCTGAACCCGGAAGCGCGTACCATCCTCTTCATCGACGAAATCCACCGCTTCAACCGGGCGCAGCAGGACGCCCTCTTGCCCGACGTGGAGCGCGGGACGATCCGGCTGCTCGGGGCAACCACGGAAAACCCGTTCTTTGCGGTTAATGGTCCGCTCGTCAGCCGCTCCCAGATTTTCCAGCTTGAACCGCTGCGGCCCGACCATCTCGTGCGTCTGCTGCAGCAGGCGCTGGCAGACCGCGAACGCGGCCTCGGCCGGTTTCGCGTGCGGCTGGATGATGATGCCGCGGAGCACCTGGCAACGATCTGCGACGGCGACGCGCGCAAGTGCCTCAACGCGCTGGAAATTGGTGTTCTGACGACCCCGCTCGATGCGGACGGGATGGTGCATTTCACCCGGCAGGTCGCCGAGGAAAGCATTCAGCGCAAAGCTGTCGTGTACGATCCGACCGGCGACGGGCATTACGACACGATCAGCGCCTTTATCAAGAGTATGCGTGGCTCCGACCCGGACGCCGCCGTCTATTGGTTGGCCAAGATGCTCTATGCCGGGGAGGACATCCGGTTCATCGCCCGGCGGATCGTCATCTGCGCGGCGGAGGATGTCGGGCTGGCGGACCCGCAGGCTCTGGTCGTCGCGGTCGCCGCCCAGCAGGCAGCGGAACTCGTCGGGATGCCGGAAGCGCGAATTCCCCTGGCCGAAGCCACGGTTTACATCGCCACGGCCCCCAAAAGTAATCGGGCGTACATGGCGGTGGAGAAAGCGGCGGAAGAGGTACGCGAGGGAGTCACGCTCGCCGTGCCGCTGCACCTGCGGAGCACCAGTTACCAAGGGGCCAAGCGGCTCGGCCATGGCGTGGAATACCAGTACAGTCACGACCACGAGGATGCGTATGTGCCGCAGGCCTACCTGCCGAAGGGCCGCCGGTACTACGAGCCGAGCGACCGGGGCATGGAGAAACGCATTGGCGAACGACTCGCCCACTGGCGCGCGCTGTACAACGAGAACCAGCCTTCTCCCGACACCTGACGCGGCCTCAATGCCGGAGCCGGGCAGGCAGGATCAACACGAGGCTCTGGCTCACCAGCAGACCCGTCAGAAAGAAAAAAAGCACCTCTTCAAAGGGAAGCCACCCCACCCACCAGCCGAGAACCTGTGCGCGGTCAAAGAACCAAATGCCGTCCCGGACCGCCACGGAATCAATCAGGCTAAAGAAAGCCGTCCCCAGGAGAGCGGGGACAAACAGCGCGCGGAGGTTGCGCCGGAAGATCCGCCAGCCAATCACCCATTGCAGCCCGAGGAGCGGAGTCGCCCACAACGTCAAGTGGAGGAAGTAGTGCCACTTCATTCCGGACGAATTTTGCCCTCAATCCTTTTCGACGCGGGGTCCGCACCGGGCAGGAACAGAATTGTCAACAATGCGACAAAAACGGTTTCAATGAGAAAAAATGCGTACTCCTCCAGCGGCAACCGCCACGTCACCCCGCCCAAAGGAACGGTCACCGCATGGACCCGTCGCCAGTCGAAATCCCAGATGTGGCAGTAAACCGCCCAGTTATCCCAAGGGGTGGTGGCGGCCAGAACAATCCCACCGAGCACCGCAATGCACCGCCAATGCGCCGGGCCCAAGCGCCGCCGGGTCAACCACAGCAACACGAACAGCGCGGGCAGGTTGAACAGGAGATGGAAGCGCAGGTAGGTCATCCGACACGGGCAAAAGGAGGTCGGGATGCAGGGCCATCTAGTGGAACAGGCCGGTTAGAAGATCCCGACGCTGTCCTCGAAGCCGACGTTCTCGCGGATGGAAGCGAGGCGGCGCTGCATCCCCCGCTCCGACTCCGGGCGGTTGATAACCTGCAAGAGCATTCGCACGAGCCAAGGCATGGAGCCAAGCACCCCGACCGACAGGAGCGCAATGGCCGTGGTTTGCCGCGTGGACGGCCGCTGGAACTTGCTCGCGACCATCATGCCGATGCCGCAGCCCAGGGCTGCGCGGGTCACCGCCAATACTCCGAGCGCAGGATAGCTGTCAAAGGTTTTGGAAGTGACGGGACTCATAGGAATCATTCCGGGGGAGACTATCATCTGGAGACATGAAATACATCTCGAAAAAACGCGGACTCCGTGTTTGATCTCCCCGGGGACCCGACATTTTCGAGCGGCCCATCTTCTTACTGCATCTCTCATGCCCATGTCCAATTCTCCCTTCGTTCTCGTGTTGGCCGGCGGCAGTGGCGAGCGCTTCTGGCCCCTGAGCCGGCGAGCCCGGCCCAAGCAGCTCCTCAAGCTGCTGTCTGACCGCACCCTGCTCGAAGAAACCCTCGCCCGGCTCGACGGCTTTATCCCACCCGAACGCATCCTCATCCTCACGAACCAGGACCAGGAAGCTGCCGTGCGCGAGTGCGTCGCTTGGCTGCCGCCAGAAAATATCGTGGCCGAACCCGCGAAGCGCGATACGGCTGCCGCCATCGCGCTCGCCGTGGGCTGGGTGGCGCGGCGCGACCCCTCGGCAACGATGCTGGTCCTGCCGGCGGACCACGTGATCAAAGACACCGCGGCGTTCCAGCGCGATCTCGCCGCCGCCGCCGCCGCGGCCGAAGAAACCGGCGCGCTGGTCACCATCGGCATCAAGCCTACGTGGGCGTGTCCCGGGTTCGGCTACATTGAAATGGGCGATGCCGTTGCTTTGGCCGAACCGGGGTCCGGGTCCGGCAAGATTTTCAATGTGCGCCGTTTCCGGGAAAAACCCGCGCCGGAACTCGCCCAGGTGTTCTTCGACAGTGGCAACTACCGTTGGAACGCGGGCATGTTCGCCTGGAGCCTGCCCGCTGTCCTACGCGAACTCAGCGCCCAGCTTCCCGCGCTGGCCGACTTCGTCGCGCAGGTCCGTAGCGCCGAGGATTTCACCGCGGCGCTAACCGAGAAATTTCCGCACCTGCCAAAAATTTCCATCGATTACGCCGTTATGGAAAACGCGGCCCGGGTCATCATGCTGGAGGCGGGGTTCGACTGGGACGACGTGGGCAGTTGGATCGCCCTGGCCGGGTATCTGCCCAGGGATGAGCACGACAACGCCGCCAACTGCGCCCTCACCACGTTGGATGCCCGCGAGAACATCGTGTTCAGCGACCGGCCCGGGACCATCGCCCTGCTGGGCGTAAGCGATCTGATCGTGGTGCAGACCCACGATGCCACGCTGATCTGCAACCGGCACGAGGCGGAGCGGATCAAGCAATTAACCGGCCAGGTCGCCGCCGAGCTGCAATGATGCTCCCCGAGGACACCAATGCCGATCCCCGAAAATCCGCCACTGCCACCACGCGCCATGGGCATCGACCTCGGGGAGGCCCGCATTGGCATCGCGCTTTCCGACGGACTCGGCATGTTCGCGCACCCTCGGGAAACCGTGCGTATCGACCGGACGAAAGGCGCCAGCGAGAAAAAGGCGTTCGCCCGCATCAAGGAAATTACGCGGCAGGAGGCGGTGGGCGTGATCGCGCTCGGACTGCCGCGCAACATGGACGGCACGGAGGGCCCGGCCGCCGCCAAAGCCCGCGCGTTCGCCGAACGTCTGCGTGCGGAAACGCGTTGCGAGGTGCGTCTGGTGGATGAACGGCTTACGACCGTGGCGGCGCAGAAGGCGCTTCATGCTGCCGGCAAGAACGTCAAGCAGGGCCGGGCAGTCATCGATCAAGTGGCCGCGCAGATGATTCTCCAGACCTACCTCGACGCCGAGGCTCTGCGCCGCCCGGTCAGCCCGACGGACGAAACGTGACGATCCCGCTCGCAGAAAGCGCCGCCGCCGGGGAAAAAGCCCCCGGTCCCGGGCGTCTCAGGTTCGTCGTGGCCTACGACGGCCGGCCGTTCCAAGGCTGGCAGAGCCAGGCGCACCGGGACACCATTCAGGACCGGTTGGAAACGGCGTTCTCCACCCTTTGCGGCGGCGGCCGGATCGTCGTCCATGGCTCCGGGCGCACGGATGCTGGGGTACATGCACGCGGGCAGGTCGCGCACACGGACGTGCCCAACCGGACCCGCTTTCGGCCGGAAGAATGGCGGCAGGCGTTGAACGCGCATTTGCCGCCGGAGATCAGGGTCGCCACGGTGCGATTCGCCTCGGAAAATTTTCACGCCCGATATTCCGCCCGTGGGAAAGTCTACCGTTACCGCATTTGGAATTCGCCGGTTCTGAGCCCCTGGCAGTATGGACGTGCCTGGCATTTTCCAGCGACCTTGTACGACAGCGTCTTGCAACGCGCCGCCACGCAATTGCTAGGCACGCACGATTTCGCCTCGTTTGCGGCCAACCGCGGGCACGCGCCGGAAAGCACGGTCCGCACGATCTATCGCATCGACGTAACGCGAAAACATCACCTGCTTACCCTTGAATTCGAGGGAAGCGGCTTCTTGTACAAGATGGTCCGGCTGCTCACCGGCTCCCTGGTACGGTGCGCGCAAGGGCGTGCGCCCATCGCCTGGATCGACCGCTTGCTGGCGGGTACGGAGAAATCGAGCTTCGCCGCTCCGGCGGAAGGGTTGTATCTCCAACGGGTCCTCTACAAAGCACGCCGCCCGGGGCCGTGAGCCCTACGGGTGGGGCGTAGCGGCGGCCGGGTCAGCCACATCCGGCAGGTTGGCAGGTAAAACCACGATGGCGTATTTTTGCACCTGGAACTTCACCCCCGCCAGATCGCCGATGTAGTGCAGCATTTCCGTGACAGGAACATGGTTCAACCGCAGGGTGATTTTCTTGTTCGCTATCTCGGGAGGGACTTGCAGCACAAAATTCATTTGCGCCTTGCCACCGCTCTTCTCGTCTGCCTGCTGCCGGATGTACTCCAGTGCCGTTTGCAGCGAAGTGTCTTTGAACTCCAGCGGAAAGCTCGTCTGTTCGAGAACCCTTACAGACACCGGCGCGGGCCCCGCTCCCCCACCGGTTTTCGCCTGTTGTTCGGCAAGACTGATCCGGTTGAGGAGGTCGGATGCGGGTCGGAAAGTCTTGTCCACTTGGAGTGTGAGTTGCAGCTTGCGCTTCGCTTCGGCCACGTCACCCGAGTTGTAAGACTGGACCGCATCCCCATAGAGCTGTGACGCCATTTGGGCCCGGGCAGGAGTCGCAGCGAAACAGAATAGACAGGTTGCGGCCAGCACGCCTAGCCATAGGGGAAAGAGGGAGCAAGGCTTCGCAAGGTGACGGGGGTTCACAAACCCATTCTACACCGCCCGGAAATTCTCGCCACCACGCGAACGGATACACGGTACATCCCCGCATAGACTTCATCGTCTTGTGCATCCGCAAAGTGGTCATCTCGCTCGACGATGCAGATGGAAGACAGGCGACTGGATGGGTCCGGCCCCTCTTCGTGCGATGACATAATCTATCGCCATTCAACGGATGACGGGAAAGTCGGTCAAGAACGCGAGAAAAGCGACAAAGGGATGAACATCGGCAATTTTCGTTTGCGTTTCAACCCGCAAAAGCGGATAGAAACCGACTTCTGCCCGGGAGGGCACCACTATTTTTATGAACATTCTCGAAGTTATCGAAAGCGAACAGAAGAAATCCGACGTGCCATCTTTCAAGGTGGGCGACAGTGTCCGGGTGCATACAAAGGTCATCGAAGGTGACAAGGAGCGCGTGCAGCTTTTTACCGGCATCGTCATCGGCCGCAAGGGGATGGGCATCAACGAGAGCTTCACTGTTCGCCGCATCTCCTACGGCGAGGGCGTCGAGCGTGTGTTTCCCATCCATTCGCCCCGGATCGCCAAGATCGAAGTCGAAAAGGAAGGCACGGCGCGTCGTGCCAAGCTCAACTACCTGCGTGGCCGCAAGGGCAAGCAGGCCATGGCGGTGCGCGAGGCGAAGTAACCGCGCCTGTTTCTTACTCCTTCGTCCGCGATGTCCGACGCCGCGCTCGCTACCCAGCCTGCGCGGCCTCATCTTTTCTACGAGTCACGCTTGCGCGTATCCGGGCAGGCCCAGGTGATCGCCGGGATCGACGAAGCCGGACGCGGTCCGTTGGCGGGGCCGGTGGTGGCGGCTGCCGTCGTGCTGCCCGAGGCTTTTGTACACCCGTCTCTGAACGACTCGAAGAAACTCTCGCCCGGACGGCGGGCCACGATTTACGCCGAGTTGACGGGGAATCCATCGGTTGCTTGGGCCTGCGCGATGGTCGCGGCCGATGAAGTTGACCGGCTGAACATCCTGCGTGCCACCCATGCAGCGATGCGCGAAGCCTTGCTGGCACTGCCCTTGCGGGCCGACCATGCGTTGATCGACGGCCGCCCGGTCCGTGATTTTCCTGTTCCGCAAACGGCCATCGTCAGGGGTGACGGCATCAGCCTGAGCATCGCCGCCGCTAGTGTCATCGCCAAGGTCACGCGCGATCATCTCATGGAGGAATTAGATTCGCGCTATCCCGCCTACGGTTTTGCCCGGCACAAAGGCTATGCGACGGGTCATCATCTTGCTATTTTGGCCCGCGATGGCCCCTGCCCGATCCACCGTTACACGTTTCGGCCGGTGGCTCAGCCGCTGTTGGCCTTTGCGAACCGGCACCGCCCGGCTGAATCCGCAGCATGAATTGGGGCGGCGCGGCGAGCGGCTGGCGGCACAAGCGCTCCGCCGCCGCGGCTACAAGGTGCTCTACCGCAACTTCCGGCCCCGGCAGGGGGGCGGCGAGATCGACCTCGTCTGCCGACACGGCGTTACACTGGTTTTCGTGGAGGTGAAAACACGCAGCAGCCTCGCGTTTGGCCGCCCGGCCGAGGCCGTGGATGCCGAAAAACAGGAGTTAGTCAGCCGTGGCGCGCGCGCTTGGCTACGGTTGTTGAAGAACCCGGCGATTCCGTTCCGGTTCGATATTGTGGAGGTCGTCGCCGAGCCCGGTCGGGAACCGATTTGTAACGTGATCGAAAGCGCTTTCACGCTGCCGAACTGAGCTTTATGCGAGCAGTGTCACCGGCTCGACCCACAGGCCCCCGCCGCCCGGTAAGTGCAGCCAGGCCATCGTGACTGGCAGCCGGAACCGGCGCGGGCCGATGCTGCCCGGATTCAGATAGGTCACGCCATGCTTCTCTTCGAGGTGCGCCCGGTGCGAGTGCCCGCTGATCACGATTTGCACTCCCTCCGCGGAAGGGTCCAGGGCCAGCTCCTTCAGATCGTGCACGACGTGGATGGTCACGTTGTTCCAAATGACCGTTTCAGCAACGGCGAGTTCCTGGCTCCAGGCGGCAAGGTCCACGTTTCCGCGCACCGCCGTAGTTGGTGCGCACCGCCGCAACCGGTCGAGGATCTCTCCCGAGCCTACGTCCCCGGCATGGATGATCCGGTCACAGCCTTGCAATAGGGCAAGGACTTCCGGCCGGAGAAGACCGTGGGTATCCGAAACCACTCCGACCTTGATCTCCCTATCGTCCGCAGGCATCGCGCCCACTACTGGATGACCACCGTTTGACCTTTATCGACCAACCAGAGCCAGTCAGAATAATAATCAGAAGTCACCGGCGCGACTTTCATATTGTCGGTCTGACGGTACTTGAGAAAACGGGACGATCCATCGCTGAAGACATAGATGGAGCCGGTGGGCCAGGGCGTTTTATTGAGGATATCGTTGTTGTTGCCGCCTCCCTCCGAGAAATCCATATAGTAGTTGTTTTTACCTGGATAAGGAATGCCCAGCAGGACGACCTGACCCGGTGATGCGATGAGGTTCAAGCGGGGGGCAATCGTCGGGTCATTCAGTGCACCCAAGTCGTTATATCCGTTGGCGATATAATCCGTGTTGTTCATGGTATTGCTTTGCAGCTTGACAGGATCAGTGACCTGATACACAGTGCCGACGTAACCGGGAATGGGCGCATTGTACACCTGCAGGTTCTGCACGTATGGCGCAAGCACCGCCGGCCACCTGGGATTGGTGCCTACGGCGCGGGTAGGAAGCTGGTAGCTGTTGTCACCGGCATAGGACACGAAAGCCAACCCGACCTGGCGCATGTTGCTGAGCGTGGTCAGCTGGTGCGCTTTGATCATGACCTGGTTGAACACCGGAAACGCCAGCGCCACCAGGATTCCGATAATTGAAATAACAACCAGCAGCTCGATCAGCGTGAAGGCACGGCGGAGGCAGCGGGCAAACCGGGGGCGGAACATCGATTTACCCTATCAAGCGGTAACCTGGAATCCACCCAAAACGTGCGGCGCGGTTCTATTTCGCCGTCTCGGCATGCATGAGGCCCTCCAAAGCTTGCTGGCGCACCCGTTCGCCCGCGTAGAGGGCCGCGATCCGACGACGAGGCCGGATCGCACGGTCAAAACTGGTGTCCGGCAATTCGGTTGAACTGTCCGCCATGCCTTCCAGTTCGACGGCGTACACAGCAGCCCCGCGTAGTGAAGCCTCGGGTTCGACACTGCGGTGCACCGGCCTGCCGAGCACGTCCGCCAGGCGCTGAACGAGGCTATCGGATTTCAGGATGCCGCCAGAGACGATGATTTTCACCGGCGGCTTCGCCACGGTTTCCTTCCCACCCAGGCCGAGATCCGCGATCAATGCTAGTCGTTGGTAGACGGCTTCCGTCGTTGCCTGAAGCAGATCGAGGGCGGTGGTGTTCAAGGTGAGGCCGGAGACAACCCCAGAGAGATTCTCGCACCAGGTCGGGGCACGCTCGGACGACCAGAAAGGCAGGACAACGAGGCTGCGTAACGGTTCCGGCCGGGCGGCCATCGCCCGGTCGAGTGCGGTCGGCCCACCGGGTAGACGGAGTTCGCGCTGGCACCACGCGCGCAGATTACCCGCGTTGCTCACCGCCCCGCCAACCAGATAACGCTTGGGATCGACCCGGTAGCAGAATAAGCCGAAAGGTCCCCGCGCCTGCGGGCCACTTTGCATCAGGCGGAACGCCGCACTGGTCCCCACGTTGATCGCCGCCCGGCCCGGCTGAGTCGCACCCGACCCGAGGTTGCTGGCTGCCCCGTCCCCGATGGCAGGCCACCAGTGGGCACCACGCAACGCTGGGTATCGGCGCTGAAAGTCGGCGCGCAACACCAGAGAATCCGTCCCGATGGTGGGCAGTTGTTCCTCGCGCAGTTGACAGAGATCGACCACTTCCCGATCCCAGGCGAGGGTGTTCGGATCGTACAACCCGGTGCCGGTCGCCATGCCGTGGGCGGTCACGTCAGCACCCTGCTCACAAAATCGATTTTGCAGCCAGTCCGACGGTGACTGCCAGCGGGCGACGCGGCGGAACAGGCTGCGCCGGGTGCGCGCCAGCCACCGCAATTTTGCGGGCCAATACGAGGCGCGCAACATGCAGCCGGTGCGCAGATGATATGGTTCCTCGGGCATCTCTTCCCGCAGGTGCGCGGCATCCTCGCGGCAGCGGGAGTCCGCCCAGGTATAGACGGGTGTGAGTGCCTTCCCCCTCGCATCGACACCGATCAGGCTGTGCCAGAAACAGGAAGTACCGATGGCCTGCACCGGCCGTTGGCCCGCGCGAGGCACCGTCTGGTTTAGGCACAGGTGCAGATGCGTTTCCAGCGTCGCTACATCAAATTCGGCCGCCCCGTCCTCGCCGTGAGTCACGGCGTATGACCGTTGCGCCATGCTGCCCGGCACCCGCCGGAGGTGATGGTCGAAGAGGGCGGTCCGGACCGAGGAGGTTCCGAGGTCGATGGCCAGGATGAGGGGCGGTCCGTGGGCAGTCATGTTGGGCTTGAGTAAGTGGTCCCGGCCACTATATTGGCTGCATGGTCTTGCAACAACCAGTCGCTTACGACTCGAAGGTCGAGGGAAACGTGATCTTCACCACGATGGATGCCGCCATGAACTGGATGCGCAAGAATTCTTTGTGGCCCATGCCCATGGGGCTGGCCTGTTGCGCCATCGAATTGATGGCTGCCGCCAGTTCGCGCTTTGACATTTCGCGCTTCGGCGCGGAAGTGATGCGTTTTTCTCCCCGCCAGAGTGATGTCATGATTGTCGCGGGCACCGTCACCTACAAAATGGCGCTCGCAGTCCGGCGCATCTACGAGCAGATGCCCGAGCCGAAGTGGGTCATCGCGATGGGTGCCTGCGCTTCCAGCGGTGGCATGTACCGTTCATACGCGGTATTGCAAGGCGTGGACCAAATCATTCCCGTGGATGTGTACATTTCGGGGTGCCCTCCCCGCCCGGAAGCGCTGCTGGAAGGATTGATGCGCCTGCAACGTAAAATTCAAGGCGAGCACTCCTTCGTGGAACAGAAGCGTGAGTTGCTCGCCTCCTTGAAATAATTGCTGGGAGTTCACCTTTTCATCGAGATAACCGTCCTGTTATGAAGAAGACCCTGAGCGAGGTTTCGCAGAATCTGGAAAGCAAGTTCGGCGCTAGTCTCAAGAAGACCGAGTTTCGAGGGGAACTGACCTACCTTCTTCCGTTGGTCCGGCTGAAAGAGATCGCCACTTACTGCAAAGAGTCGTTAGAATTCGATTTTCTGACCGACGTATCCAGCGTGGATAATTTCGGGGAAGAGCCGCGCTTCGAACTCGTTTACGAACTGTATTCACTCTCGACCTGTCTCCATTTGCGCCTGAAGGCATTTCTCAGTGAGGATGACATGGACGCCGCCCCCACTTTGAGCAGCCTCTGGCCTACGGCCGATTGGCACGAGCGTGAAATTTACGACATGATGGGAATCCGCTTCGCGGACCATCCCGATTTGCGGCGCATCCTGATGTGGGAGGGCTATCCTTACTTCCCTTTGCGCAAAGACTTCCCGCTGGAAGGCAAACCGAGTGATATGCCGGACGTGGCGTTCTCGAACACCGCTCCCTTGGAGGGAGGACCATTCGTCACTTCTCCATCGAGTGCCACGGTCAAGGACCGCGAGCCTCGCGCACGGCATCCCGACGTTCACGACCAGCCCTCCAAAGGTGGTTACGAAGTGGATTCGGAACCGGCGTAAATCTCCCTCCGACCAGCATTCTCCTTTATCTTTAGGGAGCCTAGCATCACTCCCGGGCGAGGTAGCCTTTCGCCACGGCTTCAGCGAGCATCGTCTTGGCGTAGGACCAGAGTTCCTCCGAGCCCCGCGCGATCTTGCCGTTCCGCGCAAACACCAGGGGTGCGGTGATACCGTGCTCCTTCCATGCGCCACCTTCGGTGTAGTAGTTGCCCAGGAGCGGTTGCAGGCGGTCAATGGCGGCGGCGAAAGATGCTTCGGCAGTCTCCTCGGCCTCAAATTCCTCCCACAAGGTGCGCATTTCCTCCCGCTGATCCTCTGGCAACAGACCGAAAATCCGGTCGGCGGCACGTTCCTCACGCTCACGTTTCCCTATCAGCGCCGCCGGGTCGTAGATGAAGGCGTCGCCCGCGTCGATCTCGACCACATCGTGGATGAGCACCATCTTCAGCACGCGCAGCACATCGACCGGTCCGTTCGCGTACTCGGCGAGGATCATCGCCATGACCGCGAAGTGGTACATGTGCTCCGCGTCATTTTCTCTTCTGGAAGGATCGGATACCACTCGGTTGCGGCGCAGGATCATCTTGAGTTTATCGACCTCCATGAGGAAGGTGAGTTGTTGCGCAAGGCGCGACGACGAGGCGGCTGGCAGGCGAATTGTTTGAGGTTCCATTGCCTACGGTAACGGGAGCATCCGCGCGTTCAACGGACAAACCGCCCCGGAGGGGCGGCGCGGTTTGACGAGCACGGTGCCTCGCACCCATCATGGAGCCCACGCATGACCGATGGAAACCATTGAAGGCCAGATTGAGCGGGTCACCTTCTTCAACGAGCAGAACGGCTTTGCGGTTCTGCGCGTGAAGGTGCGCGGCCAGCGAGATCTCGTCACGGTCCTGGGTGCGGTGCCAGCGGTAAACGGTGGCGAGTGGGTGGTCGCCAGCGGAGATTGGACCCGGGATCCCCAGCACGGATTGCAGTTTCGCGCCGAGAGCCTGACGGCCCAGGCTCCCACCTCCCGGGAGGGGATCGAAAAATATCTCGGCAGCGGCCTGATCAAGGGCATCGGTCCTGTACTGGCGAAGAAGCTGGTTGCGAAGTTCGGCGAGAGCGTATTCGACATCATCGACGGCCACAGCGCGCGGCTTGAGGAGGTCAACAAGGTCGGCCCGGAGCGTCGGCGGCGGATCAAGGTGGCGTGGGCGGAGCAGAAAGTAGTGCGCGAGATCATGGTTTTTCTCCATGCGCATGGAGCCAGCACCAGCCGGGCAGTCCGCATCTACAAGACCTACGGCGATCAGGCCATCGAAGTGGTACGTGCGAACCCTTACCAACTGGCCCGTGATATCCATGGGATCGGTTTCAAGAGTGCCGATGGCATCGCCCGGCGGCTCGGGATCGGACAGGATTCGCCGCTGCGCGCGGCAGCGGGTCTGCGTCACACGCTGCACGAAGCAGGTGGCAACGGTCATTGCGGGCTACCGGAGGATGATCTAACACGCCAGACCGCTGCGCTGCTCGAAATCGAGGAGTCCATCGTGGCCGACGCGCTCGCGCGTTCGCTGGCCAGCGGTGACGTGGAGCGTGAAACCGTGGGAGCCGAAACGTTGATCTATCTCCCCGGGATGCGCAACGCCGAGGCCGGCATCGCGCGGCGGGTCATCGCTTTGGCGGAACAGCCACCGGCCTTTCCGCCGGTCGAACTGGCTGCGGCGGTGCGGTGGTACGAGGCAAAGTCCGGCCGCGAGTTGTCGCCTTCCCAGCGCGACGCCCTCGCGCAGGCATTGCGTTCGCGTGTATTCATCATCACCGGAGGTCCCGGCGTGGGCAAAACGACCTTGCTCGACGCCATCCTCTCGGTCTTGCGGGCAAAGAAGGTCCGCTGCCAGTTGTGTGCGCCCACTGGCCGGGCTGCACAGCGCTTGGGCGAGGCCACCGGACTGGAGGCGCGCACGATTCACCGGCTGCTGGAGTTTGGTCCCGGTGGCAAAGGCTTCCTGCGCAACGAGCAGCAACCCATCGAAGGCGACCTGCTCGTCGTGGACGAGTGTTCGATGGTGGACGTGCCGCTGATGCATTCCCTGCTGCGCGCCCTGCCCCCGGCCGCTAGCGTGCTGCTGGTGGGCGACGTGGACCAGCTTCCCTCCGTGGGACCGGGCCTCGTCCTGCGGCATCTCATCGAAAGCCGCCAGGTGCCCACGGCCCGCCTCACGGAAGTGTTCCGGCAAGCGGCGGAGAGCCGCATCATCACCAACGCGCACCGGATCAACGTGGGCGAAATGCCCACACTGGAAGTTCCCACGGGCGGCCAGAACGATTTTTATTACGTCGAGCGCGACGAACCGGAACGCATCGCCGATACCCTGGCCGAGATGGTCGGGAAACGAATTCCGCAACGTTGGGGGCTTGATGCATTGCGCGACATCCAGGTGCTTAGCCCGACGAATCGCGGACCCATCGGCGCGAGACAACTCAACGCCCGGTTGCAGGAGACGCTCAACCCGGCTCGGCCCGACGATGCCGTGGCGGAAAAGTTCGGCTGGCATTTTCGGCCGCGCGACAAGGTCATCCAGACGCAGAACAACTACGACAAGGAGGTGTACAACGGCGACCTGGGCTTCGTTGAACGCGTCGATTTGGAGGAAGGCGAACTGACAGTTCGCTTCGAGGCGCGCACGGTGGTGTACGCGTTCGCGGAACTCGATGAATTGACCCCGGCTTACGCGATTACCATTCATAAGTCGCAGGGCTCGGAGTTTCCAGCCGTGGTCATTCCGCTGGCGATGAGCCAGTATTTGCTGCTGCAGCGGAATCTCCTCTACACCGGGATCACACGCGGCCGGAAACTGGTAGTGATCGTCGGGCAACGCCGCGCTTTGCGCGCCGCCGTGCAGCAGCAATCTTCGCTCGCACGGCACAGCGGGCTGCTTGCACGCCTGCTCGTGGAAGGCCACGCCACTTCATCGATAGACCCGGCATAACCCGCCGCGACTGCGCGCGGCTCTATGCAGACACCGCCGATGCCTGCTGGCGGTGGTGGGCAGTCGCTTCCACGAACGCCCGCACCCGGCCCGCGTCCACGGCGTTGCGCCAATGGCCGTCGCGCTTGAAGTGCGAGCCGATGATGAGGCCGTCCGACACGGCGAGAAACGCCGCCAGATTGTCTAGCGTGACACCCGACCCGACGAAAACAGGCAAACCACACCGCTCGCGCGCCTCCGTGACCTCCTCCGGCCGTGGCGGGCGTCCCGTGCTCGTTCCAGTGACGATCAACGTCTCTGCCCCCATGAATTCCGCCGCCTCGGCGACATCGCCCAAGGAAAGGTCCGTCGTCCAGGCATGGGAAGCGTGCTTTTTCTTAATGTCCGCCCAGACCTGTACGCCTGTTGCACCGATAGCACGGCGGTATCGCAGCAGCTTCGCGGCGTTGGACTCCATGATCCCCTCGTCCGCCACGTGCGCGAAGCTGAAGCATTCGGTTCTGATAAAATCCAGACCAGCGGCATGGGCCACCGCCACTGCTTCCAGATCGGCAGCGGCGAGGATTTGCAAGCCGATGGGCAAGGCCGTCCGCGCGCGGATCGCCTGTCCGACGATGGTCATCCCCGCGACGATCTCCGGCCCGACCGTGCCACGCAGGTAAGGCACGTCGTGCATGTTCTCGATCATCAGGCAATTGATTCCGTTGTCCTGATACAAACGGGCTTCCTCACACGCGGCGTGGACGATGTCAGCCATGGGCTGAAAATGTCCCGGCGTGCCTGGCAGCGCGCCGACGTGGATCATGCCGACGATGGGCTTGGCCTCCAAGCCGCTCGTGGCATCTGGGATGGACGACTCCATCGGACGGGAAAATGTGCGCGCCGCCCCGATCAAACGTCGAGATTGCGCACGTTCAGCGCGTTGTCTTCGATGAATTGCCGGCGAGGCTCCACCACGTCACCCATCAAGATGGTGAACATTTCGTCTGCCTTGATCCGGTTGCCGTCGTTGAGGTCAACGCGCAATAGCTTGCGTTTCTGTGGGTTCATCGTGGTGTCGTACAATTCCTTGGCGTTCATTTCCCCCAGACCTTTGAAACGCTTGATCTGCACGCCCCGGCGACCATTCTCCTTCACTTTCTCTAGGATTTCCGGCATGGAGAAAACCGGGTGGGCGGTCCTCCGCTCCCCTTCTCCTTCGATCAACTCGAACAACGGCTGATCCTGCGCGGCGTAGTGCTCGATTTCGAGTCCCTTACGGGCAAGGTCGTCGATGAGCTTCTGGATGGCGGCGGACTCATACAACTCCACGCGCCGTGCGCGGCGGCGCAGAGCGTTCGCCCCGGGAGAACGCGAAACTGGCGCATGACCGTTGCCGTTGGTGGTCACAACGGGAGCTTCCGTGCCGTCCATCGCCGGAGTGCCATCATCGCCATCCAGACCGCTGGCTGAGATGGCCCCATCGATGGCAAGCTCGCCTTCGAGCGCGAGGTCCGGGTTGTCCGCTGAGAACGTCCGGACACCCGCTTCGTCCTGAAAGTAATGGACGCTTTCCTGGTTGCCGGAACGCACTTTGACCAGATAGGTCGGCAGCTTGCCGCCGGAGGTTTCCCTCTGGCCGAGATATTGCTCGAAGTCGCCACCGTGACGCCGGATCGAGCTGGCGAATTTGTCGAGCTTTTCAAGCAAGTCGAGGATGTCTTTGAGTTGCTCGTTCGTGAATTCACGGCCATCCACCAGGTTCTTGAGCCGCAGATCCTCCGTCCCCAAACTCACGAGAATCCGGTTGAGCTGTGCATCATCGTCCACGTACTCCTCGCGCTTGCGCCGCTTGATCTGGTACAGCGGCGGCTGCGCGACGTAGATGTGTCCGCCTTCGACGAGCTGTGCCATCTGCCGGTAGAAAAATGTTAGCAACAAGGTACGGATGTGCGAGCCGTCCACATCGGCATCCGTCATGATGATGATCCGTCCGTAACGCAGCTTTTCGAGATTGAACGAGCCTTCCACCTCCCCTCCACCGATGCCTGTGCCGATGGCCGTGATCATCGTGCGGATTTCCGTGTTGGCGAGCA
>CAXTVY010000078.1:17915-18336 GCA_964247665.1 uncultured Chthoniobacterales bacterium
GCTTGGCACTCCCGCCGGCCGAGTCACCCTCCACGATGAATAATTCGGTGAACTCCGGGTCGCGCTCGGAACAATCGGCCAGCTTGCCCGGCAGGCCGCCCCCGCTGAGCGCACTCTTGCGCACGGTTTCACGCGCCTTGCGGGCCGCTTCCCGCGCGCTTGCCGCGTTCAGTCCCTTCTCGACGATCTTTTTTGCCACCACCGGGTTCTGCTCGAAGTGCAGCATCAACCCTTCGTAGACGATGGACGACACGATGCCCTCGACTTCGGGAGAAACCAGACGGCTCTTGGTTTGCGCGTTGAAGCTCGGGTTGGGGTGCTTGACTGCGAGCACGGTCACCAATCCCTCGCGCACGTCATCCCCCGTGATGGCAGGGTCCTTTTCTTTGATGATGTTGTTCGCTTTGGCGTAGGCGTTGAT
>CAXTVY010000079.1:0-18000 GCA_964247665.1 uncultured Chthoniobacterales bacterium
CGCCGTCCGGAGATGGACGGCGCTTGAGGCTTGCGCGCAGGCTCCACTTCGTGACGTGCGGCAACGCGGGCAGCAGCTTGGCCATGGCCAGGCCGTAGCGCGTGCTCGGCTCGAAGAGGCTGGCCGGGCCGTCCACGCGCAGGGTGAACCCGTGGTCGGCGTCGCCCTCGATGAGGGTCATCAACCCGAACAGCTTCACGTAGCGGAAAAGCTGCTTGTAACGCGCGGGCGTGTTGCGGTGGGCGGTGATGACGAGTTCGTGCGCCCGGTAGAAAACGCCCTGCGCCTGCGCGAGGTTGAAGCGGTGGACCAATGCTTCGGGCGTGGGTGGATCGAACGCGGTCAACACCTGGCGGGTGGGCAGATCGGCGAACAATCCTGCGCTGATGGCTTGCGCCGTGACGAGGCTGCCTTTTTCCAGTGCGAGATCGTCCGCCGCGTGGCACAGCAGGGCTTCGCGGCGGGCGCGCGACGGCGGCCCCGCGGCGGCCCCGAGCGCGAACACGCGGCGGCGCAGTTCGGGCGGGTCGAGCGGAGACACAGTCTCGAACGTGGAAAAATCGTTCTGGAGAATGTGGGCCAACCCACGCTTGACTTTGAAGGCAGTGTCCTCGCCTTCAAACGCGGCCAGCGTGTCGGCGAGTTCCCCGCGCCGCTGACCGACGGCGGCGATAAAGAGTTCTGTTAGTTCCGTGGCGAGCGCGAGGCTATCGGCGTCGAGCTTCAGCCGGTGCGGCACCAAGCCGCCATAGCGGCGGCGGGAGACGAGCAGATCGGTGGGGAGCATCCCTCTACGACCGCCTCCGGCGGGCCGTGCCCTCTTCGCTCGTATTTTCCGCGATGACCTCGTAAAGCAGGGCGCGCTTGCCTTCCATCGGGCGCAGGATGCGGCCCAGACGCTGGATGTGTTCGCGGGATGTTCCGGTGCCAGAGAGCACCACGGCCACGCTCGCTTCGGGCACGTCCACGCCCTCGTTCAACACGCGCGAACTCACCAGCACCGGGTAAGTCCCAGCCCGGAAATGGGCCAGTGTCTCGTGACGTTCCTTGACGGGGGTGTGGTGCGTGATCGCGGGCAGCAGGAACTCGTCCGCCACGCGGTAAACGGTGGCCGTATCGTCCGTGAAGATCAACGTGCGGCGGCCGTCGTGCCGGGCCAGTATCTCCTCCAGGACGCGCAGCTTTTCGCCGGTGCCGAAGGCGATGCCCTTCGCCTCGCGGTGGGCGAGCATCGCGGCACGTCCGGCCGGGCTGCCCGCACTCGCGCGCACGAATTGCCGCCAGCCGTTCAGCGTGCCCAGGTGCAGGTCACGCTCTTGCAGGAAGCGGTTGCGGCGCGCGACGCATTCCTCGTAGCGGACGCGCTCGTCGGCGGTCAGGCTGACCCGCAGGCGGATCTCCTCGAACGGGGCCAGTGCCGCGCCCGCCAGTTCGGCGGGCGTGCGGTGGCAGACCACCGGACCGACAAGCGCTTCCAGATCGCGGTCGCGGCCGTCGGAACGGTCCGGCGTGGCGGTCAGCCCCAGGCGGCAGGGCGCGATGGAGTATTCCGCGATGACGCGCGTGAACCCGGCGGGCAGGTGGTGAACCTCGTCGAACACCAGCAACGCGAAGCGGTTGCCCAGCCGCTCGGCCTCGGCCGCGGCGGACACGTAGGTGGACACGAGCAGGGCAGCGTCGAGGTCACGCGACCCGCCGCCGAGCAGACCCACTTCCGTGCCGGGGAAAGCCGCCCGCAGCCCGGCGTACCATTGATGGAGCAGGTCCAGCGTCGGCACGACGACCAGCGTGGAGCGCGCCACGTCCTGCAAGGCCAACTGCGCCACGAGCGTCTTACCCGCGCCCGTGGGCAGGACCACCACACCGCGCCGCCCGGCCGCCTGCCACGCGGCCAGCGCCTCGGCCTGGTGCGCGCGGGGAGCAGGGAGCAACGCGCCAGGCAGCGCCAAGTTCTGGAAGTCGCGCGCTCGATCCTCGACCGCGCTGCCATCGGCCCGCAAGGTCTCGACGAGCGAGCGGTAACGCTCGGCGGGGATGCGGAACTTTTCTACCCGGTCGTCCCACTCGGCGTGGTCCACCCAGCTCCGGCCGCGCGGCGGCGGGTGCAGCAACAGCGTGCCGCGATCATAGGACAAGATGGACGGCCGGGACATGGGCAAAGGCGGAAGGTGGAAGAACTTGCCCGGAAGGCAGGGAAATGTGCTCCTCGGGCAAAGGTAAGCCATGCACCCGGTCATTCAAATTCGGGGGAACGACGGCGACACGCAGCCTTTTTGTCCGGTGTTCCCTGGCTCATCGTCGTTTTCGCGCTGCTCTACCGTATCCCCACAAGAAAGGATTTCGACACGCTCACCAAAATCCTGTGGCTAATTGTGGTGATCGGCACGCCCGTGATCGGGCTGGTGCTCTATCTCCTGGCCGCACTGTCCGCCCGGCAGCCGCGTTCGCCTCGTGCCAGCGGGAATATTCCGGCGATAATCTCCCGGGCATTCCGTGGGCCAACAGCCCGGGCTGCGCGAAGCCTTCTTAAAACCCACGCCGCGTCCTGACCCGCGTCTTCCTCCTCATCGGCGGTGCACCAGCAGACGGATCGCGGCTGGCGTGAGCGGGAAAACTTCGGCAAGTTCGTGCGTGTCCCAACCGCGGCGTGCCAGTCCCCGGATGATCATCCGGCGTTGGTGTGTCAGCGGCGAGCACGGCACTCCGGCAGGCAGGTTGCGGAGGATGTTGCGCGGCAAGATGCCCTGCGCGCGGCACAGCCGGACGAGGTCCGCCGTGAGCTGGTCAACAGGCGCTTCGACGTAGTCGCGTTCGACTTCGGCCGCGCGTTTGGCCGTTGCGGAGCGGACCCAGCCGCCGACCACCGTGCGCAGCACCCGCGCGCCACGCTCCCAGTGGCTCGGCGCGGCATCCGGCATTGGCCCGGAACTCGGCACCAGAGCCGCCACGGCAAAGCGGCCACGCCAATTGTCCACTTCTTGCGCCAGCACATCGTAGCCGTCGAGGTTGTTTGGCTTGACCAGATAACCGTCCGCCCCGAGTTCAGCGGCCCGCTGGCGGTCTTCCGCGTAGGCCACGCCGCTGAGGACCAGGATCGGCAGGCCGAGGAGATGCGGCTGCGCCCGCGCCCAGACGAGCACTTCCTCACCGCTGCGCCCGGGCATCCGCCAATCGAGCAAGAGCAATTCGGGCCGCGCGTGATCCTGGCCACATTCGCCGAGATGACGGATGGCGGCATCGCCGCTATCGAGGGTGACGCACCGCGTGGCGGGGCGGGCATGGCGCAGGGCGCGCTCGGTCAGAGCGCAGTGTTCCTTGCAGTCATCGACGAGCAGGACGGCACAATCCAAAGTCGGGGGAGACATCATAGAACAAAAGCATCGTAAGCCCGGTGACGGTTTTTTTACAATGCAGTTCACGGGTGGCCGGACAACTTTCCCTGGCCCCAGAGCGGGGTACCTGGAGCCCCTGCAGCCCGGGGCAAAAGTTTGCCCGGCTTCGCCCATGGTGCCGCTCGACACGCCTCCTGCTCCATCCTAGCCTGCCGGGATGATCCGACCGGAGGCGCTGACCCGCTGGCTGCGGCGTGCGACCCTGCTGTTCCTCGCGCTGCCGGTCCTGATTTTTTTCGCGGGCTGGCTGCGGTGGCCGCTGGCGCTGTCTGTCTGTGGCTTGCTGGCGTGGGCGCTCTGGCAGAACTGGAACGGCCGCCCGGCCGCCCCTCCCCGACCGGAGCAGGAGGACGGCGTGGTTTCGTGGCGGTGGCTGCTCGCGGGGATCGTCCTGCCTGTGGCGGTGCTGACCATCCTCTCGGGGGCAGGCGGCTGGGGCGCAGGCGACAGCGACTGGCTCAAGCACGACACGATCCTGCGTGACCTGTTGGAGCGGCCGTGGCCCATGACCTACGAATCCGGCCAGGGTCCCGTGCTGCTGGTGTATTACGTCACGTTTTATTTGCCCGCCGCGCTTCTGGGCAAGCTGGCCGGGGGAAGCTGGGCCGTCGCGAGCCAGATGCTCGCGCTGACGACGTTCGTGGGCATCGTGCTGGCAGGTGGCTGGCTGGTGGCGCTGGGCAGCGGGACAGGCAGGCGGCAGGCCGCGCCGGGATGGGCGGTGGCCGTCCCGGCGGCGGTGTTCTTCGGCTTCTCCGGGTTGGACGTGCTGGGGAAGATGGCCGTGAACCTGTTCTTCCGGCTGCCGGTGTTCTACGGTGATTGGAGCGACATCGAATGGTGGGCGCAGTTCGCGCAATACAGTTCCAACGCGGCCACGGTGTTCTGGGCCCCGCAGCACGCATTCGGCGGCTGGCTGACAGCGGCGCTGGCGCTCGACGACTGGTTCCACGACCGTGGGCCGGAGAGGCGCGGCGTGTTGTACGTCGCGCTGGCGTTGGCGTGGTCGCCGTTCGCGGCAGTGGGGCTGCTGCCGCTCGTCGGCGGGATGATGCTCTGGCGCTGGTCGCAGGCGGACTGGTGGTGGCCCTGGTGGAAGCGCGCGTTCACCACCACGAACGGCGCAGGGGTGCTGACAGGTGGCCTGTTCGCTTTGTTCCTGGCGGCGCACTTCCAAAATTACCCGTTACCCGACCAGTACAAGGTCACACCAGGATTCCAGCCGATGCCACTGCTCACCGTGGTTCCGCGCGCTTTGCTGTGGCTCGCGTTCGTGGCGGTGGAATTCGCCGGTTTCAGCGTGGCGCTGTGGCGATTCTTCGGGCCAAGAAGTTTTTCCTGGGCTCGACGCGAGCGTACACTGCTCTGCCTGGCGACGCTGGTGCTGCTGGCGCTGCCCTGGTTCCGGTACGGCTACGCGAACGATCTCGTGATGCGTGGGGGGATCGCGTCGCTGTTCGTGCTGCAAGTGCTGCTCGTCCGGATGTTCGCATCGGCGGGCGAAGCGCGGACCCGGCGGCAGCGCGCGGCCGTCTGGCTGGCGGTGGCGTTGCTCGTTGGTGGGTTCACCAACACGTTCTTGGAATACCGGCGTCACGTCGCGCACATGGTCATGCAGGGTTCCTGGCGCGACGCGCGCACCCGCGCGCCCATCCGCACGCTGGCGGAATTGCACCGCACGATCTACGCGCGGCCCGGGTTCGACTTCCCCCGGCAATACCTGGGTTCCGCCAACTCAGCCTTCGCGCGGTACGCGGCGGCGCGGCGGGGAGCGTTGCAGCCGGGTGCGCCCACGACGGGCGGCCCGCCGGATTTCTAGCCCGCCGTCTCGCGGCGGCCTTCCCGCCAGGAGCCGATCAGGAAGCAGCCGACCGCGACGCAGATGCAACTATCCGCCACGTTGAACGCCGGGAACGGCCGCGCCCCGGGGAAATGCAGGTCGAACCACAGGAAATCCACGACCGAACCGCGCCCGATCCGGTCCGTCAGGTTGCCCACGATGCCCGGCACCAGCACGCACAACCCCGCGCCCGCCCAACGCGACGCGAAAGCCCCCTGCCGGTAGAGCACCGTCAGCACCGCCAGCGCGGCCACGGCGATCACCAGGAAAAACGTGCTGCGCCCCGCGAGCATCCCCCAGGCGGCACCCGTGTTCTGGTAATACACCAGCCGGAACCAGCCAGGAATTATCTCGACCGCTCCTTCGTTCAGGTCGATGTGCCGGACGACCAGCCACTTGGTCCACTGGTCCAGCGCATACAAAGGCAGGATCGCCGCCACCAACACCACCCACGACGGCCGGACGCGACTCGGCACCGGAGCAGGCGCGGACGGAACATCCAAAGGGGCGGCGGGATCGGTCATGGCAGCAATCAGCCCGACACACGCTAAACGCGGGCGGTTGGCAGGGCGTGGGCACGGTCCTGTGCCAACAGATCCTCGCGTGGTGGGGTAAAGGTGTCGGTCACCACCGCGTCCTCCAGCGCTTCCACGCCGTGCGGCAGGTTCGGAGCGAGGTAAATCGATTCACCGGCCCCGAGTTCTCGCATCTCGCTGCCGCCGTCGAGCAGAAACCGCATCCGGCCCGCCACCACATTCGACACCTGTTCGTGCGGGTGCTGGTGCTCGGGCAGACGGCTGCCTGCCGTAAAGGTCACGGCCATCTGCATCAGCGCGCCACCGCTGACCAGGGTACGCCGCCGCACGCCCGGAACCATGTCGATCCAACCGGCTTCGGTACTCACAGAGGAAGAGTTCGTTGCGTCCATGGAGAAAATTCGTCAGAGGATGCTCGACACCACCCCGCCGTCCGCGCGCAGTTGCGCGCCGGTGATCCCGCTGGCCTTCGGGCTGCAAACGAAGGCCACCAACCCGGCGATCTCGTCCGTCGTGAGGAAACGCTTGATCAGCGACGAGGGCCGCGCGTGGGCAAAGAAATCCTTCTCCATCTCCTCCGGGCTGATCCCGCGCTCCCGGGACATCTGCGCGACGAACGTGCCGACACCCTCGGAATTGGTCGGCCCGGGCAGCACGCTGTTGACCGTCACGCCCGTGCCAGCAGCCGTCTGCGCGAGTCCGCGCGAGAGCGCAAGCTGCGCTGTCTTGGTAAAGCCATAATGAACCATCTCCGTGGGGATGTTAATGGCCGACTCGCTGGAGATGAACACGACCCGGCCCCAGCCTGCCTTCATCATCCCGGGCAGATAGTGGCGGCTCAGGCGCACGCCGCTGAGCACATTGACCTCGAAAAACTTCTGCCAGTCCGTGTCGGGGATGTCCAGGAACGGCTTGGGCTCGAAGATGCCCAGATTGTTGATGAGAATATCCAAGGCGGGCAGTTCGCCCGTCAGACTGGCAACGCCTTCCGCCGTGCCGAGGTCGGCGGCAATGCCGGACAGCTCTTTGCTGCCGGACTCCTGGCGCAACCGGGCCAGGGCATCGTCCACGCGGGGCCGGGTGCGTCCGTTGACGACGACGCGCGCGCCCTCGCGTGCCAGGGAGAGAGCGATGCTGTAGCCGATGCCGGCGGTCGAGCCGGTGACGAGGGCGGTTTTGCCAGTGAGTTGCAGGTCCATGGAAAGTCGAAGGCCGCGTCAGTGCATCATGTTGTCGAGCAGCTTGTCGTGTTCAAAACCCTCGGAGGAGACGAGCAGGCTGCCGTCGTAATCGGTGGCGTAGTGGGCAATGGCCCGGTCGTCGGTGCGGCGGTAGAACTTCCGCAGGTCGGTGCTGTCCTTGCCTTCGACCCAGGCCGCCCCGTTCGCTGCCGTTCCCAGGATGGTTTTTACGTCGGCAGGGCTCAACGCACCCGCGACGCGGGTGAACTCCAGCAAAATGGCGTGTCCCTCGTGGTAAACCACACGGATGACGATGCCGTTGCGGCCGTGGAGGTCGCCGTCGAGCGTGGTGCCGCCTTCGAGCACCTGATGATGCCACACCCGGGCGTTGTGCTTGAGGACAGGCCCATAGAGCCTGACGATTTCCTGCGGGGTCGCACCGAGCGGATTGCCCGGGGCAGGCGTCGCGGTGGGGACAGGCGCGGCCGTGGCAGCAACAGCGGGCGTGGGCGCGGCAGCGGTCAGAGGGGGTGCCACAGCGGCAGGCGTAATGCCGGGTGACGGCTCCTGTCCAGCGGCAAAGCGAGACCCCAACAGCAGCAAGGTCAGCAGCAGCGTGGCGGCCAACAAGGCCGCCACAGGCCGCTGAATGGCGGGCACGGAAGGAAACATAACGGTAAACCACCACCTCAGAGGTGGCAGGAACCGTGACTAACGCCCAACGCGCGGCCCGCCGCAAGCGCGGGCGTCAATCATTCATCCGCAGCTTGCCCACCATCACGCCTTGAACCTGCAGTTCATCCAGCGGGGTGATCCGGGAGGGATATTTGCTGTTTTCCGAACGCAGGTGCGGTGTGGCCCCATCCTCCTGCACATACGTCTTGAGCGTCGTTTCATTGTCGATCAGGGCGGCAACCACGCTGCCTTCGCGCGGTTCGCGGCGAGTGCTCATCAACACCCAGTCACCGTGATGGATGTCAGCGTCCACCATGGAATCCCCCTGCACCTTCAGCGCAAAATCCGCGTCGGGACATTCCCCGTCGGGCACCATCACGAATTGGTTGGCAACCTGTTCCACACCACCTTGGGGCAAGCCCGCCGGGATGTAGCCCAGGGCGGGCAGGAGCCGCGGCTTGCGCGTGAAAAGCACTGCCCCGCCATCCGTCCGGCCCCGGCTGGGTGATGGCAGTTCGGAGACCTGCGGCTGCCAGCGGGTCTCGACCTGCCGGTAGAGCGTTTGCACCACCTGCCGCACGAGGCGTACCTCGTCCATTGTGCCGTCCTTGAGCACGGCGGCGAGCTGATCCTGCATGGATGGCGGCTCGGATTTGCCCTGGTGGCCGGTGGACCCTCGGCCGTCCGCGCCCGCGCGAGTCTCGGGCAAGCGGGCAATGATCCGCATGAGTTTGTCACCCGCTTTCTGGTAACCGGCGGCGTACTTCTGCATCGTCTCCGGACGCACGGCCACCTCGACGGCGAGCGCCTCGTCGGTCAGGTTTAAAATGGCTTTGATGCGCTCGATCTGCTCGGCTTGGGCGGGGAACTTGTTGATCACCATTGCACAAAAAATTTACGCGAGCCCTTTTCCCATGACAAGTGCGGCTTTCAGAATTTTTACCAAAAGGGATGAACGTGAAAAATCACTCTGTTGGCCCGCCGGTTTTCGGGTGCCAACAGGCCCACGCCCTTGCGGTTGATACCACCGCCCGACGATCATTTTGCGTATTACTGGTACTCCAACTTACCTGGACGCTTATGATCATGCACACGCTCACTTCCGATCCGGCCATCGGGCTGGAACTCGGCCGCCGTCTCGCTGCCAACGCCAAGCGCCGCAAGGTCTCGCGCAATCGCTTGGGCCAGATGCTCAGCCGCCTGTTCCCGCGCCCGGCGGTCAAGCTCGGCACGCTGCACTCTTAGGCCGGTCTCCAGGGATGGCGCGCGGCCCAATCGCGGAGCGTGGGATCTTCCCGCTTGGATGACAGGCAGCATTCCTGCTATGGTCGGGACCAGTTGCGGCATGTACGACGACCTTCCCCTTCCCCGTTTTTCGGTCGTCATCCCTACTTGCCGCCGCAACGATTCACTGGCCCGCTGCCTGCAACGGATTACTGGCGGCCAGCAGTTGTTCCCGCCGGAGAAGTTTGAGATTATCGTCACCGACGACGGTCCTCCCAACGGGAATGCCGCTGCCATGGTGCGGCGGGATTTTCCTTCCGTCCGCTGGATCGAAGGCCCGCGGCGTGGCCCGGCCGCCAACCGCAACCACGGGGCGTCGGCAGCCCGGGCAGACTGGTTGGCGTTCACCGATGACGATTGCCTGCCCCAGGCAAGCTGGCTGTCCGCGTTCGCGCAACAGCTCGATACGGGCGTCGGGGATTGCCGCGTGCTGGAAGGCCGCACGACGGATGGCGGGTGCAAGCAGCCGGGCCCCTTTTACATGGCCCCGGACAACGAAGAAGGCGGGCTGCTCTGGTCGTGCAACCTGGCCATCGAACGCCGGTTTTACGAGAGCCTGGGCGGCTTCGACGAACGGTTTCCCTTTCCCCATCTGGAGGACGTGGACCTGCGGTTGCGGCTCGACGACGCCGGGCTGCGCTACCTCTTCGTGCCGGATGCCTGCGTGGATCATCCCCCCCGGCCCGTCTCCACGGCGTTGCGCTGGGTGCAGACGCAGGAATCCGCGTATTACCTGGCGCGTAAGCGCGGCGTGCCGGTGGGACGCTTCGGGTTGAGCGCTGGTGTGTACGTGCGCAGTTGCGCCCGGGCTTTCCGGAACTGCCGCAATCTGGGAGAAGGCGTGCGGATGGTTGGACGGATCGCGGCGGAAATCGTGCTGCTGGCGCTCTACCTGCCCCGGTGGCAGCGCAAGTACGCGCAGCCGTAACTTCCTACTTTATCACCTTCGTCAGCTTGCCCTTGCTTTCTCCCTTGGTCGCCACCTTGAGCCGCTCGCGCAGGAGGCCCATCACGGCGGCTTCTTCCGGCTTGAGGTCCGCGAGGTGGCTGCCGGTCAGTTCCTTCTCCGCCTTGACCCGCAGGGCGTCGAGCATCGCGCCCTCCACGTAGGCCTCGATGATTGCCGGATGGACGTAGCACTTGCGGCAGACGCTCGGCGTGTTGCCCAGACGCTCGGAAACGTGCTCGATGGCGGTGACGATGTTTTTCTTGGCGGCTGCCTCGGAATCGAACGATTCGAATTCCTTGAGCGCCATCGCCGCCAGCACGGTCCCCGCCCAGGTGCGAAAATCTTTCGCCGTGAACGGCTGGCCGCTGATCTCTTGGAGATAAGCATTCACGTCGGACGAGTCGATGCTGTGCCGCTGACCGTCGTCGTCAAGGTATTGGAAAAGTTCCTGACCCGGGATCTCCTGGCAACGCCGGACCACCTTCGCCATGCGCGGGTTTTCCAGTTCGATGGTGTGATCGACGCCACTCTTGCCCCGGAAGGAAAACTCGATGGACGCACCTTTCACCTTGACGTGACGGTTGCGCATGGTCGTCAGGCCGTAGTGCTTGTTGGTTTTGGCGTACTCCTCATTGCCCACCCGGATCAGCGTCGTTTCCAGCAGCTTGACCACGGTGGCGAGCACCTTCTCGCGCGGCAGCCCGGGCCGGGTCAGATCGTGGTCCACGCGCTGGCGGATTCGCGGCAGGGCCGAGGCAAACGCCATGACGCGGCTGTACTTGTTGGCGTCGGCTGTTTCACGCCATTTCGGGTGGTAGCGGTACTGCTTGCGCCCCTTGGCGTCCTTGCCGGTGGCCTGGAGATGGCCGTTCTTGCTGGGGCAGATCCACACGTCCGTGTAGGCGGGCGGAATGGCCAGCGAATGGATGCGCTTGATTTCGTCTTCGTCGGTGATGCGCTTGCCGTGCAGGTCGAAGAAATCGAAACCGCCTTCACCATTCGCTTTGTGGCGTGTGTAGCCCGACTTGTCGTCGGTGTAGTAACGCAGGTGGGCGAGTTCGGCGAGTTCCTTGGGCTCCAGGTGGATGGACGCGGTGTCGGAGACGGGGGCGGCGGGGGCGGCGGTGTCGGACATTTTCTTATATACGCTCGAAGTGACGTTTCCGAGGCGGTCGAGATGCGCGGCCGGACCAGGCACGCCCGGTTTTCCTTGATCGCGTCATTTTCACCAGGGGAAACCTGCACGGGCGGCTCAGACCCAGTGCCTACCGGTGGTGTAGCCCCAGGGCTGCCTTGAGTTCGTGTGCATACGCGCTATTGACCTCGTATTCCGTCGCCGGCAGCAAATCCAAGGTCGTCTGGTCGGCGTAGGGCGTGCATTCGACGTAGCCCACCTCCATCAGCCCGTTGAGCACGTCCACGAGGTCTTCGGCCGACAGGCGTGAGTGCTCGACCAATTCCGGACCGGGCATCGCGAGCGCAAAACCGAGCGAACGAACCACCAGGGCCTCGCGGCCACTCAATCGAATCTGTTTCATGGGAGAGAATCTCTCCCCCTGCACAGCAACCCTCACGCCATCAGCAAAGACGGAAAAATCTTCGAGCCAGCCACCACGATTTTCCACCTTCCGCCTCACAACTCTATCGCGCGAATCGCCGTCATCACCCGCTCGCTCAAGCGTTGGTACGACTCGCGCGCGTTGCCCGTACCCCGGCTCAGATCGGCGGCCGAGAACGTCAACGGCGGGCCGATTTTTACCTTGATCGGGACCATGTGGATGCCCGAGCCACCGCGCGGCATCGCCTCGTAAGCGCCGAACACCCGCATCGGCACCACCGGCACGAGAGTCTTTGCGATGATGAGCCCGAGGCCCGGTTGCGCGGGCTGGAAATCGCCGTCCAGCGTGCGTGCCCCCTCGGGGAACACGATGGTCGTCTCCCCCGCCCTCACCAGCCGGATCACGTTCTTGAGCGCGTTCATGTCCGGTCGGTCCTGGTCGATGGGCACGACGTTGAGCCGCGGGAAAATCGAGCCCATGACCGGCCATTGCAGGAGGGTCTTGCGCGCGAGAAAATAGATCGGGCGCGGCTGGACCGCCAGCGCCACGATGGGCGGGTCCAGGTAGCTCTGGTGGTTCATGGCCAACAGGTAGCCGCCCGACCCCTGTGGCGGCAGGTTCTCCCGCCCGATGATCTCCAGCGAGAAGCACGAACGCGCGATCAACCGTGCGAGTTGGACGAAAAACCAGTACGTCGGGTTCATGGGCGGCGGGGGGGACAAACGGGAAACTCGGTTGTAACCAGCGGTCGCTGGCCGTCAAGGCAGCGCGCTGGCCGCAGGAAGCTTTTTGAGCTTCAGGCGGCCGATGATCTCGCCAACCACGCCGTCAATGGTCAGCCGCGAGCTGTCCAAGACGTGGGCGTCCTCCGCGATGACCAGCGGCGAGGTCCGGCGGGTGGAATCGGTGTGGTCGCGCGCGGCGAGGTTGTCCTGGCCCGCGCCCACCTGGGCGGCGCGGCGCTGGGCGCGCACCTCCAGCGAGGCGTCGATGTAGAACTTGTACGGCGTGCGCGGGAACACGGCGGAACCGATGTCGCGCCCTTCCATGACCACGTCGCGCCCCACGGCGAACTCCCGCAGCCGTGCCGTGAGCAGGCTGCGCACGCTGGGCACAACAGCCACGGCCGAGACGTGCGCGTTGATGCGCTCCGCAAAGAGGAAGGGCTGTGGGTTCACCCCGTTGAACTCGATGAACGACTGCCCGTCGCGCAGGCCGCACACGACCGTCGTTTTCGCCAGCGCCACGGCGACGGCCGAGGCGTCCTTGGGCTCGACCCCGCGTTCCAGGACGAACCACGTCGCCGCCCGGTAAAATTCGCCGGAGTTGACGTAAGCGAAGCCAAGCCGTTGGGCGAGCGCCCGCGCTACCGTGCTCTTGCCGCTCGCGGCGGGGCCGTCGATGGCGATGACAACGGTGGCAGGGAGGTCAGAAATGTCGGCAGTCACAGGAAGATGGATGCACTATATGGACTCGGAAAAGAGGCTTGCCAAGTTCCTCGCCAGCCGCAGCGGCGTGCCAGCCGCCCGACTCACTCCTCCCGCGCCGCCCGCGTGCGGCGGCCAATCGTCGTCACCGGGCTGTCCGGGGGCAGAAACTGGCGCGCGTCGGAGATCACCGGCGTCGGGACGGCTCCGCTCGTCGAGGCCGTGATGATCTGCTCCAGCGTTTCGCCGAAGGTCGGGTACGAGGTTTCGATGCAATCGCAATCCTCGATGATCGTCTCGCCCTCGGCGAACAAGCCCGCCACGGCAAACGCCATGGCGATGCGATGGTCGCCGTAGCTGTGCACCCGCGCGCCGTGCAGCGGCCGGCCGCCGTGGATCACCATGCCGTCGGCGTATTCCTCCACGTGCGCGCCCATCGCCTTGAGGTTCGTCGTCAACGCCGCGAGGCGGTCGGTTTCCTTGACGCGCAATTCGCCCGCGTTGCGGATCACGGTCTGGCCGCTGGCCAGCGCGCCGAGCACCGCCAGGATCGGAATTTCGTCGATCACGTTGGGGATCTCCCGCCCCTCGATCACCGTGCCGTGCAGCCGCGCGCCCTGCACTTCCACGGTGCCCGTGGGCTCCACCTGTTCGATGTCCTCGATCACCTCGTGCACATGGGCTCCCATCCGCAGCAGCACGGATAAAATACCCGTGCGGGTGTCGTTGAGCCCCACGTTCTTGACCAGCAGCCGTGCCCCGGGTTGCGCCGCTGCCGCCGCCATCCAGAACGCCGCGCTGGAAATGTCGCCCGGCACCTTGAAGTTGCGCGACTCGGGCATCTGCCCTCCGGCAACGGTCAGCCGGTTCGGTTCGGCCTCGCTAGCCTCGTGCACCTCGCTCTGCTGGAGCTTGAGGAGAAAATAACGCATCAACCGTTCGGTGTGGTCGCGGCTCTGGCTGGGTTCGGCCACGCTCGTTTCGCCGTGGGCAAACAGCCCGGCCAGCAAGACGGCGCTTTTCACCTGCGCACTGGCCATCGGCAGCGTGTAATCGATGGCTTGGAGCGGTCTGCCCTCCACGACCAGCGGCGCGCAGTCGTTCTCGCCCTCGGCGGTGATTTTTGCGCCCATGGCTCCCAGTGGCTCCATGATCCGGCGCATGGGCCGCCGCGAAAGCGAGGCGTCGCCCGTCAGCCGGGTGCGGAACCCCTGCCCGGCCAGCAATCCTGCGAGCAGGCGCATGGTCGTGCCCGAATTGCCGCAGTCGATGTCGCCCGCCGGCGCGGTGAGCTGCCGGTAGCGGCCGTGGACGATGAGCGTCATCGTTTGCGGATCGGGCTGGTCGATCTGCACGCCCAGGGCGCGCATCGCCTCGACCGTGCGCTGGCAATCGTCGCCCGGGCAAAAATCGTGCAGCACGCAGACGCCGTTGCTCAGGGCGGCAAACATCACCGCGCGATGGGAGATGCTCTTGTCACCCGGCACACGAATTTCCGCTTGGATGAGGGGAGCCCGCCGGACCCGGATTTCTAATGGAGTGTCTTTCTCGCGCACGTGCTGTCTTTCTGAAATGGGAAATGATCCTTACCGTCCGGCCAGCGGCCCGCGGGCCCGCCGCGTTTTCGCCGCGTCTAGGAATGCTTCGAGTTCTGCGTCGCGGCCGGTTTCCACAACTTCGAGCACCGCGCGCAGCCTGTCGATCAAACCGCGGAGTGCATATGTAACCGGGCGGCGGTTGCGGCTCAAGATTTCTGTCCACAATTCCGGTGACCCACCGGCGAGCCGGGTCATGTCGCGCCAGCCCGGTCCGGCGCAGCCGGCGGGTTCGCCGGGCTCCCCGCCCACGAAATCCACCAGCGCGGCGGCCAGGACGTGCGGCAGGTGGCTGACCAGCGCCACCGCCTCGTCGTGCGCCTGCGGTGACAGGGTTCGCACCCGCGCGCCGAGGCCATGCCAGAATGCGCCGACGACTTCCAACGCTTGCGGGGCCGTGCAATCGTCTGGAGTCAGGAGACACACCGAGCCCTCGAAAAGGTCTGCCCGCGCAGCCGGGAGCCCGTGCCGTTCGGCTCCTGCCATGGGGTGCGCGCCAGCGTAGGCACTCCGGCCGGCATCCTCCAAGCCCGCGGTTCGCTGAAAAATTGCCGTCAGTTCCTCCGCCACGCCCGCCTTGACGCTGGCCACGTCCGTAACCACCGCCGTCGCCTTGAGGTGTGGGACGATCTCCCGTGCCAACGCCGCCATCGCGGCGGGCGGTGTGCAGAGGACGACCAGATCGGCCCCTCGGGCAGCCTCGGCGGGGTCACCCGTGACGAGGTCCGCCAGGTCCAGGGCCCGCACGGCAGCGCGCTCGGCCGGATCGCGGCTCCAGACAGCCAGGCGCGTACAGAGCTGGCGGCGGCGAGCCGCCAGCGCAACGGAACCCCCGATCAAACCCGGCCCGAAAATGGCCAGGTGCTCAATAGGCAAACACACGAGAATTGCCGCCCCCGGTGCAGCGGCGGCTCTACGGCTCAGGGCACGAGGAAAATCTTGTTCGTGTACGGATCACGCGCTTCCTGGCCCGGCGTCATGTTTTTAACATCCACGTAGCCGGCCTCCGGCGCGTAGGGGCTGGTCACGTAGCCCGGCTTGCCCTGCACGGGAACGGCGTAGGGATAATCCACTTTCTGCGGCGCGGCGGACTGCTGCACGGGCGAGGTCGGCTCCGAGTGCCGTTCGGGTGACGGCGTGGCGTCGGCGACTGCCGGGTCCTCGAGGATCTGCGTCGTTTGTGTCTGCGTTTTGACTTTGACCGGTGTGCTGCCTCTGGTGGTGAACACGGTTTGTGGCGGATCGTCGTCGTGCTGGCAGGCGGCAACGGTCAGCAGGCTCAGGCAGGCGAGGACCAAGGGCAATCGGCGCGGAAGGGTCATATCAGATTTGGTTATGCAACAAGTGAAAGCGGGCGCTCCCGACGGTGATCTGGTACGGACGAGCGTTGCTTAATTATCGCAAGGGTCTGTCCATGACAATGCTTATCTATTGCTTCCAGGGGAGTGGACAAGTGAAAAGGCGGAAGGCGGAAGTCAGAGGAAACCCATCGGGGCAGATACTGACTTCCTGATTGATAAGCCACCTTCCGCCTGCTGCCTTTCTACGCCCGCCAAGCGGGCGGCAGCCGATGCTCTCCGGTAAGCCGTCGCCGTTTATTGCCATGACCCCCACCCCGCCACCCGCCGACATCCTCGTGGTGGACGATGAGCGCTTCAGCCGCCGCGTGCTCGTGCGCGCGCTGAACAATGCTGGTTTCACTTGCCGCGAAGCCGAGGGCGGGGCGGAAGCGCTCCAACTCATCGAGAAGGCTCCCCCGGCGCTGCTGCTGCTGGATTATGCCATGCCCGGCGGCCTCAACGGTGCGGAGGTGTGTGAGCAACTGCGCGCCCACAGCGACAGCACCGTGGCGCAACTGCCGGTCATCATGCTCACCGGCATGGGCGGCGAGGAGCAGGAAGTATTCTGCCTCCGGGCCGGGGCAAACGATTTTGTCACCAAGCCGGTCAACCCCGCCGTGCTCAAAGCGCGCATCGAAACCCAGCTCCGCCTGAGCGCCTTGCGCCAGCAGCTCGAAGCCCAGAACCAGGAACTCGCTGACTGGCGCATGGAACTGGAGCGCGATCTGGAGGCTGCCCGGCTCACCCAGCAGACAATCATCCCCCAGAGCCTGCCCACGCTGCCGGGCTGGAAATTGGCATCTCATTACCAACCGGTCATCCAGGTGGGCGGTGACATCTACGACTGGCTGCGGTTGCCCGGCGGGCGCCTCTTTTTCTGGATCGCCGATGCCACGGGCCACGGCGCTTCGGCGGCGCTGCTGACAGCCCTGGCCAAACTGCTTTTCCGCCACGCGGCGGCTCTGAGTGATTCTCCCGCGGAAATCCTGCGGCTGGTCAACGCGGACTTCCGTGCGAATTTCAAGGGCCGGTTGCTGCTGACGGCGATGGGGGTTGCGCTGGACCCGACGAACGGCGAGTTGACGATGGCTGGAGCGGGTCACCCGCCATTGTTGGTCGTGCGGCCCGGCGGGGTGGAGGCCCGGCGCTCACAGTGTCCGCCGCTGGGGCTCCAGGCCGAGTTGACGGCGCAAGAAGAGTCGCTGACCCTGGCGCCCGGTGAAGGGTTCTTTCTGTTCACCGATGGATTCTACGACGTGGTCAGCACAGACGGGGTCCGCATGGAGATGAGCACGCTGGAGGACGACGTGTGCGCGGCCTTCGGACAACCGGACGCCGCCCCGGCGGACGGGGAAAGCGGCGCGGACGGTTTTCTGCGCACTTTGCTCGGACGATTGCGCCGGTACGGCGGCAGCGAATCGTTCTCGGACGACCTGGCGGCGGTGGCCGCATTTCGGGCTGGATAGGTGGATCAGGCGACCTGACCGCGACCGGGCGATGGATCAATGCGGTGCAGCCGGGTTCGCCAGCGCGTTGGCGACGAGGGGTTGGCCATTGACGACCTGCCGGGCATTCAGGACACTCTGTTCCGCCTGGTGGCGGCTGCCGGGATCGTGGCAATCGGGGGTAACACTCTCCACGAAGGCAATTTGCTCGTGCAGGCGAGTGAGCAGTTCGCGGCGGGCTTCGGCCAGTTGGTTAAGGTTGGCGTAGTGGAGCAGCCGGTTGTTGAAGTCGAGGCTGACGAGTTCGTTTTCGAGCAGTGATTCGGGAGCGTAGAACTGGTCGTGGGCGTTGGAGTATCCCCATCCGTAGCCTGCGGCGAGCAGCACGGTGGCACAGACTAGGAAGAGCAGGATGCGTTTACGAGCGGCGGCCATGGGTGCTTGGTGGGCAACTTTCGTGCCGCAGAAAGCAGAAGGCAGAAAGATACGGGATGCAGGAGGCAGGTAGCGGGATCACCGATGGGACGAACGCCTCTTCACTGCTTGTCCTCCCGAACGCAGCGAGTCGGTGAACGCAGCCGGGAGGATGACAGATACTGAGAGGCTGCTGCATGCGTTCGTTCTGAGCTAACCTGGAGCATGATGGGAAGACATGGCTACCTGCATCCTGCTTCCTGCCGCCTTCCGACTTTTCCACTTGCCTTGCCGCCGGGGCGTGGCAAAATAGCACCTCCGGTGGCAACACCGTTCGGGCTGTGGCTCAGCTTGGTAGAGCGC
>CAXTVY010000080.1:0-17424 GCA_964247665.1 uncultured Chthoniobacterales bacterium
TCCTGCATCCTGCATCCTGCATCCTGCATCCTGCATCCTGCATCCTTCTGCCTTCTTCTGCCTTCTGCCTTCCGCCTTCACCCCTCCTCTGCCGCCGGCACCACGATAAACCCCGTCTCCAGATCTCCGAGCACCTGGCTTTGTGCGCCGTCGTGTTTCCAGTGATGGTAGCCGACCAGCGCACACAGCAGCGCATCGAGCCGGTCCTCGGCGGGCTTCGTCCAGGGCGCGGCGAGCACCGCCCGCAACACATCGTTTTCCTCCAGTTCCGGGAAGCGCTCCCGCAGGCATCCCGCCAACAACCCCTGCATCCGTGCGAACTCCGCCCGGCGCAACGCCACGGGCGGGCGCTTGTACTTGACGATGCGCTCCAGCCGCAGCCAGCGCACCGACGCCGGATGCGGGAACACCTCCACCGCCAGCCGCGACTCCCTCGGCCGCGCCCAACCGAGCCCGAACCCCAGGCGTGACCCCACCGCTTCCGCCAGCCGCAACGGCCGCGGGCACAACCGGCGGTTGGCCGGATGCGCCCCCGCGTGGAACCGCCCGAAGACCGTGTGCGTCTGCCGATCCGCCGGACGGCTGCCGGTGACGTTCGGGCAAATCAGCGGCGCGTCGAAAAGCAGTGCGGCTGGCGCGGGCGCGGGCGGCAGGCGCGTTTCGAGCCACTCCAGCAGCGCCACGTCGCCGAAAACGTGCGCCGTCTCCACGATCCGCGCGCGTCCTTCCACGGCTTCGAGCAGGCACAGGCCGTCCCCGTTGCGCTCGCCCCAGGCCAGGTCGATGCCGACGAGCCGCATCGCCCCGGCGGCAGCCGGGGTCGGTGCCGGGTGGGGTGCGCGGGTGCTTTTCATGGAGCCGCTATTATCCCGTCTTTCTTAGGAAGCAGTCTTGTGGCGCTATTCTTTACAGGAAAGTTAGGCTTTTCATTACATCCTGCCGTTCAGTGGCTTGGCAATCATCCTGCTACAGAACTCCAGGAGCATCCGCGTCTTTCATGGCGTCCCACCACTGGGCGCAATCTCTCGCTCGGTTCGCTTCGGTCCTCAACTCCATCATTCCTCTCGCATGTCCCGCTGGCTGCTCTCCCGTCCGCTGATCCTTTTCGTATTCTTCGTGGAGCGCTGGGTGCTTTCCACGCTCTTCCTTTTCCTGGCTTACGAATACTTCGACACCTTGCGCTTCATGGTCCTGGTTTCCAGTTCGCGGGAGTTCATCACGCCGTCGATGGTCGCGCGAGATGCCGGCTTCCTCGATGGGGTCCACTTTGAGGACTACGTGCGCTACAGCTTGCTGGCCGCCTTCAACGGCTTGAGCGGCGTGCTGCTGCTCATCAGCCGCCGGCCGTCGCGCTATCCCGCCCGGCCCGCCGAGATCATCGTCCCGCTGCTGGCCACCTTCTCCTACCTGGCCTTCAACCAGACCATGCCCCTGCCGCGGTGGATGACCCTGCCATGGGTGTCCGCCGCCTGGAGTGGACCGCTGGCGGCGGCCGGACTGGTCATCTCCCTGCTCGGCCTCCTGTGTTCGGGCTACGCGATCTCCTGGCTGGGCCGCTCGATGGGGATCGTGGTGTCGGCGCGCGCGGTGGTGCTGGCCGGACCATACCGCTACGTGCGCCACCCGATCTATTTCGGCTACCTGTTCGTGCTCGGCGGCCTGTTCCTGACGGCGTGCACCTTCCGCATGGGCGTGCTCACCGTGGGGGCGTTCAGCCTGCTGATCTGGCGCGCGCGGCTGGAGGAAATGCTGCTCAGCGCCCACAGCCCCGCCTACCGCGAGTGGATGCGCCAGACCGCCTTCCTCTGGCCGAGGTTCCGCCCCCGCCTCGCCGTGGCGCTGAGCGAGCCGGGCCGTCCGGGGCCGGACCTGACCGCCCCCGCCAGCGTTCGCCACTGAACGCCCGTGCCCGCTCCGAACGCGCGCCGCTTGCTTTTCCGGCCCGGCCCGGCATCGTTGCGTCCTACCCTATGTGGACCGGACGCTTCCAACAGGCCACCGACGCGCAGGTGCGCGCTTACGGTGAGTCGATTTCCTTCGATTGGCGGCTCTACGCGCACGACATCGTGGGCAGCATCGCGCACGCGGCGGCCCTCGCGGCGGCGGGCCTCCTCACGGAACCCGAGCGCGCCGCCATCGAAGCGGGCCTGCGCGAGATCGGCGAGGACATCGCGGCGGGCCGCTTCGAGTTCAAGCCCGAGCTGGAAGACGTGCACATGAACATCGAGGCCGCGCTGACCGCCCGGGTCGGCGCGCCGGGGGCCAAGCTGCACACGGCGCGCTCGCGCAACGACCAGGTCGCGCTCGATCTGCGGCTCTACCTGCGGGCCGAAATTGCCGATCTGCGCGTGGGCTTGCGCGGGCTCCAGCGCGCGTTGGTGGACCTGGGCGGGCGGTATCCCGACGCCGTGATGCCCGGCTACACGCACCTGCAACGCGCGCAGCCCGTGCTGTTCGCGCACCATCTGCTGGCCTACGTGGAGATGCTGGCCCGCGACGACGGCCGCCTCGCGGACACGGCAAAACGGCTCGACGTGCTGCCGCTGGGCAGCGGGGCCATCGCGGGCTCGACGATCACGCTGGACCGGCGGCTCGTGGCGGAAAAACTGGGTTTCTCGCGGGTCAGCGACAACAGCATGGACGCCGTCAGCGACCGGGATTTCGCCTGTGAGTTCCTCTCCGCGGCGGCCATCGTGGGGATGCACCTCTCGCGCCTGAGCGAGGACGTGATTCTCTGGGCGACGAGCGAGTTCCATTTCCTCGTGCTCAGCGATGCGTTCACGACGGGATCGAGCCTCATGCCGCAGAAGAAGAATCCCGACGTGGCCGAACTGACGCGCGGCAAGACGGGCCGGCTCTACGGCAACCTGTTCCGGTTGCTGACGATCCTCAAGGGTTTGCCCATGACCTACAACCGTGATTTGCAGGAAGACAAGGAGGCCGTGTTCGACAGCGTGGACACACTTCGGGCTGCGTTGGGCGTGTTCGCCGGGATGCTCGATGAGGCGCGGCTGGACGTGGACACCGCCGCCCGCGCGACGGCCGACCCGCTGCTACTGGCGACGGACCTGGCCGACTACTTGGTGTTGCGCGGCGTGCCCTTCCGGCAAGCGCACGAGGTCATCGGTAAGTTGGTCACGCTGACCCTGGAGCGGCGGGTGGGTTTCGCGGAATTGAGCATGGACGACTACCGCGCCGCCAGCCCGGCGTTCGCGGACGACGTGTACGCGGTGCTAGACGTGCGGCGTTCGCTGGAGAGCCGCAAGGGCATCGGCGCGCCAAGTTTCGAGAACGTGGCCGGGCAGTTGGCACGCTGGCGGGGAGAGCTTCAACGAACGCGTGAAAAGTGAGCGCATGAAAAGGCTACGCCTGATTTTATTTTGAGTCGCGGTAATTACGTACGCTATGGAAACCGATTCACGTAACATCGAATTTCGTGATTGGCTTATTCTCGATTCCCTCTCCGATGATTACGAATCAGTTGAGCAGATTATCCAGTGCGTTCGCAACGATTGGCCCGCTGCGCCAGCTCTCGAAATTATTGACCGTTTGGAACATCTTTATTCCGAGGGTCTTGTCTTTCTTACACTCCAGGCAAACTTCAATCGCGCCGAGATGATTCGAGAGATTGACCAAACTCATGCTCGTGGATTCTGGTTTGGCCGCACTCCGGGCGGCAACACACTTTGGCAACAGCGCGCAACCGACTTCGGTCATACTTGAGTCCATGCATCCAATCGGACACTTGCTGGACGCACATGCGCTCTTGCAGCATTATTACATCTATGCAAACTGATGCTTTCGAACGCAGCTTGCGCGCCTTCGTCCGTCGTACCCCTTTCCAGCCATTCACCGTCGAGCTGACCAGCGGCGCACGCTTCCAGGTTTTGCATCCCGAAGCGTTGGCTTTCAACGGAGGACTGGCCGTTTACATTGATCCCAACGGGGCACCCAGCCTATTCGACCACGAAAGCGTGAGTCAGTTGCTCGGAACCGCCGATTCGCAGCCGAGTCAGGCGAACTGATGTTGCCATGCGCAAATCTTCCCTCACTGCCGACAAGGCAGGCTGGCGCACGGTCAGCGAGAAGACCGTGTACCAGGACAAAAATGTCCACGTCACGTCGCAGGAAGTCTTCACGCCCACCCGCCAGGACAAGCCCGCCCACTGGACCGTCGTTCACCGCAAGGCCGCCGTGGTCATCGCGCCCATGACTCCCGAGGGCAAGTTGGTCCTCGTGCAGCAGGAGCGCATCCCCGTGCGCGCGCTGCTCTGGGAGTTTCCCGCCGGTCAGGTGGACGAGGATTCCGTGGACGACGCCGTCCTCCGCGCCACCGCCAGGCGCGAATTGCTCGAAGAAACTGGCTACGAACTCGCCGCCGGAGTGGAACTTGTCGGGTTGGGCTACTTCTTCACCTCGCAGGGTTTCACCGACGAGCACGGCCACCTCTTTCTCGCGCGGGGCGTGGTTGCGGCGAAGGCCGGTGCCTCGCACGACGCGAACGAGGGCATCACGGCCTGCCGTGAATTCACCCTGCCCGAGTTCGTGCGGATGATCGCCAGCGGCGAGATCAACAACGCCAACACGCTGAGCCTCTACGCGCGGTTGTGCGCGCGTGGGCTCTGTTAGCTCCTCTAATTGCCGCCGCGGCCGACCGCCCGGGTGTTCAAGGTCTGGAACTGCTCGCGGTCCATGTCCGTCTGGTGCTCATCGGGGGCGGCACCGCTGTCATGGTACGTCGCGGGAAGGTTCGACCCCGTCGGCACGCGCCGGTGGTCATGGTAATAAACCGTCTTTTTGTGGTCGTTGTCGTGCGTGCAGCCAACCCCCATGCCGACGATGGCCGCCAGCAAGCCCAAGGATAATGTTTTTCGGATCACGGCGCGCACCATAACTAACCTGCCTCGAAACGGAAACATAAAAGAATCCCCGATGCCATGAGCGGTTTTTCTCCGGGCCGGAGCCGCCCGGCAACGGCCCGATTCTGCGCCGCTGCCCCTTGAACCGGGGCGCTTCCTCTGCTATCTCCCTTGCTCCCTGCATGTCCTTTTTCCTCCGGCCGCTTCTCGGCAAAATCTTCAAGCTGCGCGAGGGCCAGGACCATGAAAGCGTCAAGCCCTTCCTGGACCACCTCGAAGACCTGCGCTGGACCCTCGTGAAAATGGCGGGCACGCTCGCCCTGACGATGATCCTCTCCTTCTGCTTCCGGGCGCAGTTGATGGATGTCGTCAAGTCACCCCTGCGGGTCATCAGCAAAGAGATCAGCCAGTCGATCCGAAACGGCGGTGCCGAGCAAGCTGCCATCAAAGGCGAAAAGTTCGTCAACCCCATTTCGCTGCACCCGACGGACTCGATGAGCATCAGCCTGAGCCTGGCGTTCTACGCGGGCTTCGTCGTGTCCTTTCCGCTTCAGCTCTATTTCCTGGCGGGCTTCGTCCTGCCCGCGCTCACGGGCAAGGAGCGCGCGTTCGTGCTGCCCGCCATCGGCGTGAGCTTCGGCCTGTTTCTGCTCGGGGCGTTCTTCTGCTTCCACTTCGTGCTGCCCCTGACGTTGCGTTGGCTCTACTACGATTCCGTCCACCTGGGGCTCGACCCCGAATGGACCATCAGCGACTACATTTCCTTCGCTACGCAGTTTATCCTGATCTTCGGCCTGTCGTTCGAGTTGCCGGTCGTGGTCATCGCACTGGTGCAATTTGGCCTGCTCAAGGCGAAGACGCTGCGCAGCACACGCGCTTATGCCGTGGTCCTGATTTTGGGGTTTGCCGCGTTCGTCGCGCCTTCGCCCGACCCGATGACCATGGCCATCGTGGCCGGGCCCATGTACATCCTCTACGAGGCGTGCATCTGGATCGCCTACGCCATGGAGCGCCATGCCGACCGTCGCGCGATGCGCCCGACGCGGACCGATTGAGGCGCGAGGTGCCGGCCGCCTTCCCCGCCCCCGCCTCCGTTTCTACGCGTCCGGCGCGTCATCCTCGTTGTCCTCGTCCTCGTCGTCCTCCTCCGTCCCCGCCTCTTCCCCGCGCTCGCCCAGCTCCTGTTCGATGGACCGCCGCCACGAGCGCGACAACCAGGGCCGCAGGAACCCGTACATGAGGTAGCTCAGAAAAAGTACCGCCAGCATCCACTGGTACTCGAACGCCGTGAACAACACCAACACCACGATGGTCACCAGCGTCGGCAGCGTGCGTTGCGTGCGCCAGTTGATCGCCTTGAAGCTCGGGTACCGGAACTGGCTGAACATCATGAACGCCAGGAACACCATCAGCGGCGGCAGCGCGAACCGCCACGCGCCGATCTCCCGCCGGTCCTGGTCGAACCACAACAGCAGCTCCGTCAGCGACGCGATCACCCCCGCCGCCGCCGGGATGGGCAGCCCCTTGAACGGTTTGCCCTTCTCCGCCGGGGTCGCCTGCGCGCCGTTGTCGGCCGCCGTCGCCGTGGCGATGCAGTTGAAGCGCGCCAGGCGCAGCGCCCCGCACGCCAGGTACAGGAACGCGATGAGCAGGCCCACCCGTTCGTACTGGTAGAGCACGATCTTGTACACCAGCAGCGCCGGGGCCACGCCGAAGCTGACGATGTCCGCCAGCGAATCGAACTCCTGCCCGAACGGGCTCTCGCGCCCGCCCAGCCGTGCCACCCGGCCGTCGAGCACGTCGAAGACGCACGCGCCCAGGATGAACCAGATGGCGTCGTGGAACTTGTTGATGGACGCTTGCGACCAGACGACCTCGTGGAACCGGCTGGCCGCCACCAGCGCCGGTGGGCCGACCAGCGTGCCCGAAATGATCTTGAGCGTCGCCGCGAACCCACAGAACAGGTTGCCCGCCGTCATCAGGTTGGGCAGCAGGTAGATTTTCGGGTCGTAGGGATCGCGCGCCGCGCGGGGCGGCAGGAAGACGGGTGTTTTCATACGGACGGGTGGCGGCGCGCGGATCAGGGGCTCGGCCGGACCGGCCCCGGTGGCTGGCGGTACAATGCTTCGACCGTTGGCCGTTGCAGGACGAGGAAGGTGGCGATGCCCAAGGCCGTCCCGAAAGGGATTTGCAGGCAGTTCAGCCCGGCCATGATCATGGTGAGCGTCCGGTGTTTGCGCTGGTGCAGGCAGCGCCCGGCGTAGATGGTCAGCCCGCCCACCGTCCAGCCGATCAACACGAAAACTCCGCCGAGGCCCGCGAACAGGAGGCCGATCCCACGAGGAAATTCTTCGGGCGGGCGGGCGCGGGCCGACGGGCGGTCCGGAGAAAAGGGAGCGGCGGTCGGCCGGGGCGTGCCCGCATCCACCGGGGCGTCTGCCGCTGCTCCGCCCGGTTCGACAAACGATTGGACCGGCGGCGCATGGGGCGGCCGGGGCGGCGGGTTTGGCGGGAAAGCGCCGCTGAACATCAGCAGCCCCATCGCCACGTACATCAGCCCGAAACAGCCGAAAAGCACCGTGAACGCGCCCACGATGTAATAGCCGATGCCCAGCAGGCGCAGGTGCTCGGCGTCCTTGATCCGTTGGACTTCTATCGGCGGTAGCGTGAACCCGGTCGGCAGCGCGGGAGGGACTTCCATGCGCGCAGCTTACCCGATGCGCCCTCAGGAGGGCAATCGCGCAATGATGCTTACCCCGCTCTGCACCCGGTCGCCCACCTTGACGAGGATTTCCGCTTCCAGCGGCAGGTAAACTTCCGTGCGCGAGCCGAAGCGGATCATCCCGAAACGCTCCCCGCGCGCGACCGCCTGCCCCACTTGCGCCCAGGCGACGATGCGCCGGGCAATCGCACCGGTGATCTGGCGCACCACGACGGTCTTGCCCTGGTGCGCGATGGCCCAGGTGCGGCACTCGTTGAGCCGGGAGGCGTCCGGGTGGCGGGCGTCGAGCATCTTGCCCACGCGGCGCTCGGTATATGTCACCGTGCCCGCCACGGGCGCGCGGTTCGTATGCACGTCGAACACGCTCAGGAAGATGGCCACGCGCTTCATGGGGGCCTTGACGACCTCGGGCTCCTCGATCTCCTCGATGCCCGCGATCACCCCATCCGCCGCCGCGACGACGACGTTGTCGTCGGCGGGCACGGTGCGCTCCGGGTCGCGGAAGAAGTAAAACGTGTAGGCGATCAGGAGTACCCACAACAGCGCGAGCCAGGGGTGGATGAAAAAGCTGACCAGCGCCAGGATCACCAGAACGGCGAAGATCCAGCGGGCTTCGTAGAGGGTTTGCCAACGCATCGGACGGCGACTCTAAGCGGGGATGCCGCCGGGGGCAACTGCCGCGCGCCGGGGGCTGGGGAGATTGACACTGCCCGGCCCCGGGTCCACGTTCCGGGCGACTGTCATGCGCGATATTTTCTCCCGACGGGACACCGCGATCATGGGCTACTACCAGTCCGTGCTGGAGAGCGCGGGCATTCCCTGCTTCATCCGTAATTACAACGACCCGTATAATTCCCTTACCTGCACGCTCTGCGTCACGTACGACGAGGACTACGAGCGTGCGCTGGAAACCCTCCGGCTGTCGCATCCCGAGCCGCCGTCCAACGCGCCCGACTGGACCTGCCCGAAATGCGGTGAGAACGTGCCCGGCTCCTTCGACGTGTGCTGGAAATGCGGCGCGGAACGGCCCGCTTGAATGCCGTTCCGTTCAACTGCCCTTCAGATGATCGGCCAGTTTCCCTTGCTTCTGCAGGTCGATCAGTTCTTCCACCCCGGGGACCTTGAGCGACGGCTGTGCCTTCTGTAATTGCCGGTAGGTGGCGATGACCTGCTCCGTACCTGCCACGGGATCATCCTTCGCTTTTCCCTGGTCGAGTTGCGACTGGGTGTCACCCGCCACGAAGGCCGCCAGCAGAGTCCCTCCGATGTCTTTCGGGACCTTGGGGTCGTCCAACCAGGGCAACGCCTTGGGCACCATCGAGATGGTGACGTCCGGACTTTCGCGCGCGAAACGGACGATGACCGACCGGGCGAGTTCCGCCTGCGCGCCGGTGGGATTCTGGCGGAAAATGGCGATGGCTTGCCGGACGGTTTCCTTGCTGACAGTTGGTTCGGGGGTCTGCGCCCGGGTCGTCGCTGCCAACACGGTCATCGCGGCAAAGAAAATCAGACGCTTCCACATAGAGCCGGGAGGGTAGGCACCACGCACCGCCCTGGCGAGCGATTTAGCCGACAAGATCACGCGGGGACGCCTTGTATTTGGAATGATTCTAAATTAGACTGCCTTTCCCGCCGCTCGCGGCCCTTATGCACGACATTGCCACTTCCGCTCCGGCCGCCGCCGGGACTGCCATCGACTGGGCCGCGTTGCGCCGCGATTTCCCCATCCTCGACCAGGAAGTCCACGGCAAGCGGCTTGTCTATCTCGACAGCGGGGCCAGCAGCCAGAAGCCGCGCCAGGTGATCGACGCCATCACCCATTACTACGAGCACGACCACAGCAACGTCCATCGCGGCATCCACGAGCTGAGCAACCGCGCCACCGCCGCCTACGAGGCCGCGCGCGAGCGCACCGCCCGCTTCCTCAACGCCAACAGCCCGGACGAGATCGTCTTCACCAGGGGCACGACGGAATCCGTCAACCTCGTCGCCGCCACCTGGGGCGAGCGGCACGTTCAGGCGGGCGACCACATCCTCATCACCGAGCTGGAGCACCACGCCAACCTCATCCCCTGGCAACAGTTGGCCAAACGCAAGGGCGCGGAACTGCTTTACATCCCCGTCCAGGGCGACAACGGCCTGCTCGACCTCTCCAAACTGGACGAACTGCTCACGCGCAAGGTCAAGCTCTTTGCCTTCACGCACATCTCCAATACGATGGGCACGATCAACCCGGCGGCCGAACTCTGCCGCCGCGCGCGGGAGGTCGGGGCCGTGACGCTGGTGGACGCCGCGCAGAGCGCCGGGCACATGCCCGTCGATGTGCAGGAAATCGGCTGCGATTTTCTCGTCTTCAGCAGCCACAAGGTTCTCGGGCCGACCGGGTTCGGCGTGCTCTACGGCCGGGCGGAGCGGTTCGCCGAGATGCCCCCCTACCAGACCGGCGGCGAGATGATCGTGACCGTGGATTGGCACGACGCGAAGTTCAAGCCCGCGCCACACGGCTTCGAGGCGGGAACCCCGCACGTCGCCGGGGCCGTGGGCCTGCACGCGGCGATGGATTACCTCGATAACGTCGGCCGCCAGCATATCTGGGAGCACGACCGTGACCTCGCGGCCTATACCTACACGCGCCTGAGCGAGCTGGGCAACGTGCGCCTGTTCGGCCCCGGGACGGACCGCGCGGGGCTGGTCAGCTTCCTGTTGGAGGACGTGCACGCGCATGACTTGGTGACGATGGCCGACGGCTACGGCATCGCCCTGCGCGGCGGCCACCATTGCAACCAACCGCTGCACCGCAAACTCGGGGTGAAATCCAGCGCGCGGGCGAGCTTCTATTTTTACAACACCCGCGATGAGGTGGACAAACTCGTCGAAGCCGTGGAGAAAATCCGCGCGTTCTTCGCCCGCTGACTCCTTCTTTCCCTCTGCCTCTTTTTTGCGTTTTTTGCGCCTTTTCGCGGCTAATTTCTTCCGCCTTCCTTTCCATCCATGGACCTAGACTTTGAAGAACTCTACCAGACCGTCATCCTGGACCATTCACGCAAGCCGCGGAACTTCGGCCCGCTGGCGGACCCGACCGTGACCGTCAGCGGCGACAACCCGACGTGCGGCGACGAGATCGCGCTCAGCCTCCGGCTCGACCCGCAGGAGGACAAGGTGGCGGGCATCGGGTTCACGGGCAGCGGTTGTTCGATCTGCATGGCGTCGGCGTCGATGATGACGCTCAAGGTTAAAGGCAAGACCCGCGCCGAGGCGGGCGCGCTGCTCAACGATTTTCAGGGCATGATCACCGGCAAGACGCCCGAGGCCGAAATCCCGAAAGCATTGGGCGACCTGCGGCTGTTGAGCGGCGTGCGCAAGTTCCCGCAACGCGTCAAATGTGCAACCCTTGGCTGGCACGCGCTCAAAGGCGCGCTCGCGCAGACGGCGGGCGCGGCGAAGTTCAGTCTCGACAACGCAGATGGCGAGAATTTTTAAGCTTTTGTCGGCTTGGTTCAAGCGCGCTCCGTCCCAGAGACGCCAGACACAGATACTTGTCGATTATCTGCGCCGTCTCGTTTCTGACCCGAACGCGACACGTCAGTTCGAGATGATGTCCGGCGGGTTCTTGTGGTCGGACGAAAAGCCTTCGGAGGAATATAGAGATGACCAGGCTGGCTACGCCATGCGTTTTCTCCTTGGTTACCGGGCCTCACTGATACACGGATGTCCGCGCGAAGATTTGCGTTTTGTGTGGGATGTAGTCCTGAAAGACTGCCCGCACTGGCCCGGGTTTCTGCCGGAGCGTCGCCGCCCCGAACTAGCCGATGAACTGGAACGTGCTGGCAAACGCTCCGTACGGCATATCGACGCCTTAGATCGTGCCTTGTCATGCAGGAAAAGACGGTGAGTTCGTTGGAATCAGGCCTAGCCGGGATGTTGGACGGCCGCTCGGTCTAATGTTACTATTTTCGAACATGAAAGCTCGCATCCGCAATCTTATCCAAGCAGTCCCTTTTCAGCCTTTTATTATTCGCATGGCAGACGGACGTGAATTTCGAATCGAGCATCCAGACTTCATCTTGGCCTCGTCCAAAAACCAGTCCGAGATTGTGGTTGAGGAAGAGCATAATGACAGGATGCATTTTCTATCGGTCTTACTAATCACCAGTGCCGAAAAAGTATCTGATGCTAAAGTTGCCGTCTAACTTTCCATGACCGCCACCCTCTCTGAAATCGATCCCGGCCAACCCATGAGCGACGTGCTCAAGGCGTACCCCGGCGCGCAACGGGCGCTGTTCCGCAAGTACCACGTCGGTGGATGCTCCTCCTGCGGGTTCGCACCGACGGAAACCCTCGCCGGCATCGCCGCACGCAACCCGCACATGAGTCTGCCCGAAGTAATGACCTTCCTCCAGACCAGCCAGGAGGAGGACCGCGCCATGCAGGTCACCCCGCGCGAACTCCGCAATCTCAACGAACAGAAAGAGGGCGGCCCCGTCCACCTGCTTGACATCCGCACGCGCGAGGAGTTCGACGCCGTACACATTCCCGGGTCGGCGCACTTCACGCAGGAGTTGATGAACACGATCCTCATGCAGTGGCCGCGCGAACAGGGGCTCATCGCGCTGATCGACCACCAGGGCGCGCGCAGTCTGGACGCAGCGGCGTACTTCGCCGGGCACGGGTTCACGAACGTCCGCGCGCTGCTGGGCGGCATCGACGCCTGGAGCCAGGAGGTCGATCCTGACTTGCCGCGTTATACCCTGGAATAAGCCGGCATTTTAGCCGCAAAAAGCGCAGAAAACGCAACAGGGCAGAGCCAAAACATTCTTCTTCCTTTTTTGCGATTTTTGCGCCTTTTGCGGCTAAATTCCCCTTCGACATCATGGACGACATCGAAACGAAAATCCGCGCCGCGCAGCAAAACCCGCAGAACATCGGCGAGATGGCCGACGCCGATTCTGTCGGCACCGTCGGCAGCCCCGATTGCGGCGACATGCTGCGGATGTGGGTCAAATTCAAGCACGACCCCAGCGGCAGGAAAGTGATCGACCGCGCGACGTTCCAGACCTTCGGCTGCCAGACGGCCATCGCCGTGGCCAGCGTGGCGACGGAACTCATCGCGGGCAAGACCGTGGACGAGGCCCTCGCGCTCTCCGGCGAGGAACTCGCCGCTCCGCTTGGTGCGCTGCCGCCCATGAAAATTCATTGTGCGCAGTTGGTCGAAGGCGCGCTGCGCTCAGCCCTCGCGCCCACGGACGCGACGATCCCCGTCAGCGGCAACAACCTGCCCGGTGCCCCGACGGCCACCGTCGAGACACCCCTCGCCACGCTGAGCGTCCCCGCCGCGCCCGCCTCCGCACCGACGCTCTATGACTCGCTGACCGGCGGCACCGGCGCGCCCGGCAAGCTCAAAGTCAAGCTCATGGACAAACCCACCGGCGCGGCTTAATTTTTCTTCCGGCTCGCAACCCGCCACGCGCCGCAGGCGCATCGCCACCCGTAACCCTCTTCCATGCACGAAAACTCTGAAATTACCCTCAACCGCGACGTGGAGGCCATCCAGATTCCGGCGGGCACGACGATCACGCTGCCCAAGGGCATGACGGTGGTCATCACCCAGTCGCTCGGCGGCAGCTACACCGTGGCGTCGCCCGGCGGCCTGTCGCGCATCACCGAAGCCAACGCTGACGCGCTCGGCCTGACCACCGGCGGCGAGCAGCAGGCGGCCACCTTCACGGATGCCGACCTCGACCCCGCCAAGCAGGAAAAAGCCGCCTGGGACAAGCTCAAGACGTGCTTCGATCCGGAAATCCCGGTCAACATCGTGGACCTGGGATTGGTTTACGATTGTCAGGTTCTTCCCGGCGAGACGCCCGGCAAGGGCAGCAAGATCAACGTGCAGATGACGCTGACCGCGCCCGGCTGCGGTATGGGTCCGAGCATCGCCGCCGACGCCGAAGGCAAGCTGCGCACGATCCCCGGCGTGTCCGAGGCAGAAGTCGCCCTCGTGTGGGACCCGCCGTGGAACCAGCACATGATCACCGAGGCAGGCAAGATGAAGCTGGGCATTCTCTGATCCTCCGGTGGAAGCGGAGCGCGTTTCCGGCGAGGTTTCGGCACTGGTCGACGGCGTTCGCACTGCCTTGGGCGAGCGTGGGGCAACGATCAATCCGCCAGCCAAGGACGCCGACATCCGCGCGGCAGAAGACAGGCTCGGCATCCATTTGCCCCCGACTCTGCGCTTGCTCTATCAGATCTTTGATGGAGCACGCGACCCGAACGATACCTCGGGATGGAGTTTCTTTTCGCTGGCCGAACTGGAAACCAAGCGCCTTTGCCTTGAGACGGATCAAATGACCGCTGGTGAAAAGGTGCTGCATCTTTGCTTTTGTGACACCTTGATCTGGTGCCCGGCATACAGCGTGTGCGTCGATCCGCGCTTCCCGGCTTCGTCGGAAGTATGGTGCGTCGTCAGCGATGACCATGTTTATCCATGCTCTTCCTCCATCGAACGTTTCCTCGCGGTGCTGCCAGCCGGGATGGATGATATCATCATCGAAGATAAAGAGGGTTAGGAGGTCCCCCGACCGGACCAGAGGCGGGAAAATTCCGGTTGCCATCCGCCCGAAATCTGACACCTTACCCATCCTTTTCGTCACCACCCTTACCCGCTTTCTTCCGTCATGTCCCAGCACCGCAGCCTCAAGGGCGCTTCCAAGATCACCGTCAAGCGCAACGTCCTCAAGCGTTTCGAGCGCGTGGAACTCATGAAGAAGCGCGGCATCACGACCAAGCAGGTCATCGGCCTGCCCAAGACCAAGCCGGAAGCGTGAAGAAAAGGCAGAAGGCAGAAAGCAGAAGGTAGAAGGCAGCACAGAAAACCTGCTCATCTAATCTTTCGCCTTTTTCCGCTCCTTCCGCCTTCATCCTTCTGCCTTCTGCCTTTCCCGCTGTGCGCCTGAACCGCTTCCTCGCCGCCGCCGGGCTGGGCTCGCGCCGCGCGTGCGAGGCGATCATCACCGCCGGACGCGTCTCGATCAACGGCCGCCCCGTCACCAATCTTGCCACCACCGTCCTGCCCGAGGACGCGGTCAAGGTGGATAACCGTGCGGTGCAGGCCGAGCGGCAGGTGTGCGTGATGCTCAACAAGCCCGTGGGCTACCTGTCCACGCGCACCGATCCCAACCAGCGGGACACCGTTTTCGACCTGCTGCCGCCGGACATGCCCCGGCTCTTTCACGTCGGCCGTCTGGACCTCGACAGCGAGGGCCTGCTGCTGCTGACCAACGACGGCGACCTCGCCCTGCGCCTGACGCACCCACGCTACAAGATCGAGAAGGAATACGAGGTTTCGCTCGACCGCCAGTATGAGACGGGGTTGACCGAAAAACTGCTCCAGGGTGTGTACATCCCCGTAGACAGCCGCGAGGAAGGCGGCCCGCCCGAGCGGGTGCGCGCGAAGGCCGAGGCCATCCACAAGCTCGGGCCGAACAAGCTCAAGGTCATCCTGCGCCAGGGTCTGAAGCGGCAGATCCGCCTGATGTTCCTGGAATTCGGCTACGAGGTAAAGCGGCTGGAGCGTGTCCGGCTGGGTCCGTTGCGCCTGGGCCGTTTGAAGACGGGTGACTGGCGCTTCCTCGACGCCGGGGAAGTGGCGGCGTTGCGCGGCGACGAGAAGCCGCGGAAGGCTGAGACTGCGCCCAGCTCCGGGATGAAGCCGGGGAAAGCCGCCCCGGCCACCCCGCCGCGCGGGCGCGTGAAGCCAGCCTTCCCACGCCGGGATCCCAGGTAGCGCCAGCGCCATTGACGGCAAAATCCGCTCCGGATCGCCGCTGCACGCGGCACACCGCCCGGAGAGTGCTCCCTACTACCTTGAGCCAGCCCGGCCGCCGCGCCGCGCGCACGCGAACATCAGTCCGCCGCCCGCCAGCAGCAATGCGACCGCGCCCGGCTCGGGAACGGGGATCTCGTGGATCTCCAGCCCGTTGACCGCCGCGAGGTCGATCCCGCCAGCTCCGGTCGTGCTGTTGGTGTTCGCCGGGTAAACGGCCGTGTTGGTCGTGTCGAGCAGGTTGTTGAGGTTGGAAATGTCCACGTCATTACCCATCAGCGAATACCCGAAGACCTGCGTGCCGGGGGCCAGCGTCCCGAAGGCAGAGACCTTGATGACCAACCCGCCGACTCCCTGCGAGTTGGTTTCGCTGGTGCTGTTCGCCGCCGTGGTGGCGTCGGGCGCGGAGGCGGACGTGCTGTAGCGGAAGAGGTTGTAGTTCTGGGTGGCGACGACGTTCGTGCTGCCGCCCCAGTTGCCGCCGACGTGCAGCGCCCCGCCGTAGGAGGTCGGTTTGCCGGTCGAATCGACGCCGGTGACCAGCGCGATGGTGAAGCCGTCGTGCACGCCGACCGCCCCCCGGTCGAACACCGCGAAAGCCAGGGTGCTCAGATTGGTGAGCGCCGTGTTGTAGGTGAAATCGAGCCGCTCGATGTTGCCCACCTGCGACCCGGTGCCGTTGGCGAAGGTGTTGTCGCTGCCCTCGTAAAAGTTGTTGGACTTGAGCATCGCGCCATAGGTGTCCTGGTGCACGCCCCTGAGGTCGCTGCCCGTGCCGTCGTCGTACCAGACGGACGATTGGTAGGGCGTGCCGTTGCGCTGGACGAGGGCGTTGTCGGCGGTCCCGCTGACGGTGTACGTGTCGGTGCTGGTGATGAAGCTGTTGAGCGCGCTGCTGGCGTTCTCGAAGGTCAGCGAGCCCGTGTCCGCCTGGGTGTAGGCGGAGGGCGGCGGCGCGGTGTCGGTGGTGGTGATGTTCGTGATGACATCCTGCGCGTGGGCCCGGGGAAGGAAGATGCAGGCGAAAGGGACGGCCAACAGCAGCAGCCGGAATTGCTTGGTCATGGTGACCATCAGGCAAAGCACGCGCTATGCCGTCTTTCGGGGAATATCCCCCCTTCGGCTGCGACGGATCTGTTCCCCGCTTGCTTCCCGGGTCCGTCCCGGATTGAATAGCCACTGTCTCCATGAGCACCCTCCGTCTCTTCCGCCTGCTGCTCTGGGTACATTGGCGCAGCTTGCTGGCCCGCGTGCGGTCCTTGCGCAAACGCTCGGCCGTTCTGCCCGCCCTGCTCGTCGCCTTCGTCGTGGGTTATCTGCTGCTGGGTTACTTCCTTTTTCACCAGGGCCTGCACTTCATCTACACGTTCCCGGCCGTCGGCGCGCTGCTCTCCCAACGCATCCTCTACCTCCTCTTCGGCTTCTTCTTCGTGATGCTGGTCTTCTCGAACCTCATCATCGGCTACAGCACGCTCTTCAAGAACCGCGAAACCAACTGGTTCCTGACCCTGCCCATCGCCCACCAGGACATCTACCGCTGGAAGTTCCTGGAGGGCGTCTGCGTGTCCAGTTGGGCGCTGATCTTCCTTTCCGCTCCGATGATGGCCGCGTTCGGACAGGTCAACGAGGTCCGCCCGGCGTTTTACTTCCAGATCGCCCTGCTCTACCTGCCCTTCATCGCCATCCCGGCCGTGCTCGGGGCCGGGATCATCCTGGCCCTGGTCACCGTGCTGGCGCAGCCCTGGGCAAAACGCGCCGGACTCATCCTGGGCCTCGCCGGGCTCGGGCTGGTGTTCGCGCTCGTGCGGCCGTCCGAGGCGGACAACGTCGCCACGCCCTCGGAAGTCCGCATCTTTAACCAGCTCCTGCGCCATACCCACTTCAGTCTCAACCCCTTCCTGCCCAGCGCCTGGATGGCCCACGCCGTCCTGTCCTGGAGCGGCGGGCTGGCGCGCGAAGGCTTCTTTTTCTTTTGCTTGTTGCTGAGCAACGCGCTGCTGGGCCTGCTGCTGGGGTTCGACTTC
>CAXTVY010000080.1:17434-17966 GCA_964247665.1 uncultured Chthoniobacterales bacterium
CGCTTTTTCTACGAGAGCTGGACGCGCGCTTTCGGCCACCGGTCCGAGCGCAGCCAGCACCGCGCCGACCAGCGGCGCTCCGCCCGGCTGCGCCAGGGCCTGCTCGACCACCTGCTCGACCTCGCCCCCGTCCGCGCGCTGGTGAGCCTGCCCGTGCGCGCGCTGGTGCTCAAGGATGCCCGGGTGTTCTGGCGCGACCCGGCCCAGTGGACGCAGGTCATGATCTTCTTCGGCCTGCTGACGATCTACGTGCTCAACCTGCGCAACGTCGCCTACGACCTCCAGAGCAAGTTCTGGAGCACGATGATCTCCTACCTCAACCTGACCGCCTGCGCGCTGACGCTGTCCACGCTGACGACGCGCTTCGTCTTCCCGCAGTTCAGCCTGGAGGGGCGGCGACTGTGGATTCTCGGGCTCGCGCCGCTTGGTCTGGGGCGGGTGCTGATGCAGAAATTCTGGTCCGCGTGCCTCGCCGCGACGGTGGTGACCGTCGGTCTGATGATCGCCTCCAGCGTAATCCTCAAGCTCGAGT
>CAXTVY010000081.1:0-3599 GCA_964247665.1 uncultured Chthoniobacterales bacterium
GCGCGCGGGCGCGGTTTTCCACGCGTGCCGGAATTCCCGCTCCAGCAGGTCAGCGGGCAAGTCTGCGCCGTGATGCAAGGCAATCTCGCGGTAGTGCTCGCCGACCGGCCGCGACAGATAGATCAGCGTGCCCACAGCATCGAAGAACACGGTTTTGGGGGCTTGTCTCATCAGGCTCTCTGCGAAAAATGGAGGCGGGCGGTTAGCTCAGCAGTTGGAAGAAATTAGTGGCTGGCGTGTAATAGCTTGCGGCGCTTAGCCCCGGCCGACAGCGACGCGAAAATGGAGGGATTATGAAATGGGGGGACGCAATCAATTCACCGAACGCGAATCAGGCAGCAGTATGAGCAACACTCTCTCCGAAACCATTTCGACGCTTAACACCCTGATCGAGACGTGTAAAGACGGCCAGGAAGGATTCCGTCTGGCCGCCGAAGGTATTACTGGTGACGAGGACCTCAAGGGTTTTCTGTTTTCCTGTTCCCTGCAACGTTCAAAATTTGCGGGCGAACTCCAAAACGAGGTCATTGCTTTGGGTGAACCCGGCCCGACGGACTCCAGTTCGGTCGTTTCCACGCTGCATCGCGGCTGGATCCAGCTGAAAACTGTTCTTAGTGGAAATGATAATCATGCAATCCTCGCTGAATGTGAGCGTGGTGAGGATAGTGCGGTTTCCGAGTACCGGAAGGCAGTTAATGGTCATGGACTCTCCGCCACGCTGCTCGAGGTTGTGCAACAGCAATTCCAAGAGGTTCTCGCAACGCACAATTCGGTGCGCGGACTGCGTGATCAACTCGCAGCGCAGAAAGCTCCGGGCCGCAGTGCGGGTCAGATTGCCAGCGACATGGGGGCTTCGTTCCAGAGCAAAACACGCGCCTTAGGTTCCTCGGCGGCGGATAGCTGGTCGGATACGAAGACGCGCACGGACGACGTGTTAAGGACGACCGAAGAATACGTGCGCGAAAATCCGTTGCCCTCTATTCTGACGGCTCTTGGCGTGGGTTTCGCACTTGGCTTGCTTGTCCGACTACTGGAGCGTCCGAGTCGCGAACACATTGAAGTCCCAATTCCCAAGGCTGTGCAACAGGTGCGCGACTACGATTACAAAGCGGCCTTCCTACCTTTTCTCTGGCCCGTCGTGAAATTTTTCTCCTCGAACTATACTGCCTCTCGCAAAGGCGTCCAGGGTGCTTACAAGAAAGCGTCCAACGTTGATGTGAGCGATTACATCGATCCAGTCATCAAGCGGGCCAAGAAGATGTTTTAAGTTCGACCCTATCAATTCAATTCCCTGTGCAATCGGCGCTTACTCTTTGTAATCGCCGATTGTCTTTTTTCCACTCCAATCGGTCTACAAAATCATGTCTATCCTCGACCAACTCAGTGGCGTCTTGAACAACGTCATCGGCGGCAATCTCAGCGAGCAGGAAGTTCATTCCAACTACGATCAGATCGCACAAACAGTCCCTCAGCAAACGTTGGGCGCGGCAATGGGTCCGGCGCTCCAAGCGCTGGGGCCTGAAGAAGCGCAGAAGCGCATCGCCGCTTCCGCGCAACAAATGACACCCGACCAGCGGGGAGGCATGATGCAGCAACTGCTGGGCGGACTTACTTCTTCCTCAGGGATGAATGTAGGTTCGCTGCTTTCCCAACTCGGTATCAATCAAGCGGTTGCTACTAACCCACAAAGTGCAACGCCCGACGAAGTCGCCAGCCTTGCAGCTCACGCCCAAACGAACAATCCAGACTTGTTTCATGAAGCGATGGGTTTCTACGCACAGCATCCGACATTGGTGAAATCGCTCGGTGCAGTCGTGATCGCTCAAATTGCCAGCCATCTAGGCAGGAATTAGCGGCGGTTGACCTTGACCGCACGGAAGTTTTCCTCTAGCTTCCGGCTCCGACGCTTAAAGCGTCGGTTTTCTGCAAACGGGCTGTGGCTCAGCTTGGTAGAGCGCTTGAATGGGGTTCAAGAGGTCGCTGGTTCGAATCCAGTCAGCCCGAGGCAGAAATTCATTCTTCGGCCGTCCAGCCTTCAGCTAAAAGGTCTGGCCGCATTTTCCTGGTTCTCTGTTGGCCTTGAATCCGTCGCCATTCTGCGATGATGGCGTGATTGCCTGATAATAAGACCGGAGGAACCTGGTAACCGCGAAAGTCAGCGGGCCGTGTGTACTGCGGCCCCTCTAAGAGGCCCTGGTGGCCCGCGCTAAACGAATCGTACCCCGCGGACTGGCCATCACCCAACACTCCCGGGAGCAGCCTGACGACAGCGTCCACGATGACTGCGGCAGCAATGGCTCCGTTCGTCAGGACAAAGTCGCCGATTGATAACTCGCAATCGGCGAGATGCTCGCTGACTCGCTGGTCAATGCCTTCGTAGTGGCCGCAGATGAAAATAAGATGCGACTCCAAGGCAAGCTGCTGCGCGCGAGCTTGCCGGAAAACTGCCCCCTGTGGACTCATCAAAATCACCAAGCTGTTCGTTTGGCGCAATGCTTCTACCGCCTCGAAAATTGGCTCTGGCTTCATCACCATACCCTGGCCGCCACCAAAGGGCGTATCATCAGTGGTACGGTGTTTGTCGTGTGCCCAATCTCGCAAGTTGTGCACACGAATCGCTGCGGCTCCAGCTTCTTGTGCCCTCTTCATCATACTGCCAGTGAACGCTCCTTCGCAAAGGCTTGGAAACAGCGTGAGAACGTCGATTTCCATGCGATGCATTGTACTTGCACAGCGACCTTTCCCCAATCAGGATCAGCCTTCTGGCTTCTGGGCGACTACTTGGTGAGAACGCGTGCCCATGTAAAAACGCTACCTTCTCGCTGACACAGGCTGACTCTTACAGGCTCAAACTTCCGGTTGTTCGACGATTTCCAGTGACGCTGTCGCTCCGTTCCGCGAAGCAGTCGCCATCAGTAAACCCCGGATGGAACGAATGGTGTGCCCCTGCTTCCCAATCACTTTCCCAACTTCGGAACGTGGTAACAGCAAAACAAAATTCTGCTCTTTCTCGCCACGCAAATGGGAGTTGATGACCAACTCTTCTGGCCGGTCGGTCAGTTGGCGGACGACGAACTCAAGAAACTGCCGCATCGCAGACTTTCAAGGTTACAATTCGGCCACCGTTGTTCATTCTCAAACCGCCGTTGTCTCCGCAGCCAGCAAGCTCGAACGACGCACTTTTTTGATGATGCTGCGCACGGTGTCGGAAGGCTGCGCACCACACTGGATCCAGTAATCCGCGCGTGCCACGTCGATAGTCGCGTTCTCGCCGGCGACCTTGGGGTCATACGTGCCGATGATCTCGATGAATTTGCCGTCACGGGGGCTGCGCTTATCGGCGACCACGACCTTGTAGTACGGATGGTTCAAACTGCCTTCTCTTCTCAAACGGATTGCCACTGCCATAAATCTTGGGGTTCTATCGGTTGTTCGCTCAGGAGGGATTCTGTAGCACACATTTTCCCTGCAAGATAGTAAAACGTGTTTTCCTCACGGTTTAGTTCGCCTCAGGCACGGCGGCCACCTGGCAAGCCGCCCATACGGGACATCATCTTTTTCATCTTGCCCATGTTCTTCATCATTTTGCGCATCTGCTG
>CAXTVY010000081.1:3609-17869 GCA_964247665.1 uncultured Chthoniobacterales bacterium
ACCACTTTGTAGTACGGGTGGTTGAGACTGCCTTCTCTCCTCAGACGAATTGCAACTGCCATAAATCTTTTCTGTTTGGCTGGTTTCGGTTGGACCGGTGACTTCGCACACTTTCACGCCGCGCGAAAGCAAAAAAACCGGATTCAGCGCAGTCCGCCGCCCGCGGGCATCCCGGGAAGGCCGCCGCCCATGCGGCCCATCATCTTTTTCATCTTGCCCATGTTCTTCATCATTTTGCGCATCTGCTGAAAACGTTGGAGCAGATCGTTAACTTCCGTGACGCTGGTGCCGCTGCCGGCGGCGATGCGGCGGCGGCGGCGGGCATCGAGCAGGTCGGGCTTGCGCCGCTCTTTCGTGGTCATGGAGAGCACGATGGCCTCGGCGCGCTTCAATTCCTTGCCGTCCGTGGGCAAATCCTTGACGTTGCTCATGCCTGGAAGCATGGCCAGGATGTTTTCCATGGGCCCGAGCTTTTTGATGAACCGCATCTGAACCAGAAAATCCTCGAAGTTGAAGCTCGCCGTGCGCAGTTTTTCCTCCATGCGCCGGGCTTCCTCCTCGTCGATGGCCTCAGCCGCTTTTTCCACGAGGCCCACGATGTCGCCCATGCCCAGGATCCGTCCGGCGAGCCGCTCGGGGTAGAACGGCTCGAATTGGTCGAGCTTCTCGCCGACTCCTGCAAATTTGATGGGTTGATGCGTCACCTCGCGCATCGAGAGAGCTGCACCACCCCGGGCGTCACCGTCCAACTTGGTGAGCACGAGCCCGGTAATGCCCAACGCATCATTGAAGTGCGTGGCAACGCTGACGGCCTGCTGACCCGTGGCGGCGTCGGCAACCAGCAAAACCTCTTGCGGTTGGAGCAAGTCGCGCAGGCGCTTGAGTTCCTGCACCAGGGGCTCATCAATCTCCTGGCGGCCCGCCGTATCGTAAATCTGGACGTTCGCGCCGGGTTGTGCTGCGGCCCAGGCCACCGCCTCGCGGCCAACCTTGATTAAATCCGTCTCGCCCGCTGCCGGACGGAACATCGGCACGCTGATCTGTCCCGCCAACGTTGCCAACTGCTCGATGGCCGCTGGGCGCTGGAGATCGCACGCGATGAGCACCGGGCTGCGCCCCTGCTTCTTCAACAATCTGGCCAGCTTTGCAGAACTGGTCGTTTTTCCCGCGCCGTTGAGGCCCACCATCATGATCCGCGCGGGTTTGTCGAGGTTCAGCGGTTCCGCGTCACCACCCAGCAGGGTGGTCAGTTCATCGTGGAAGATTTTGACGATCTGCTGGCCGGGCGTGATGCTGCGCAGCACGTCTTGGCCGAGCGCCTTTTCCTTGACCTTGGCAATGAAATTTTTGGCGACCTGGAAGTGGACGTCCGCCTCCAAGAGCGCCAGACGAACCTGGCGCATCGCGTCGTTGACGTTGGTCTCGGTGATCGCTCCATGCCCACGCAGGTCCTTGAAGATATCCTGCAGCTTGTCGCCGAGTTGTGAGAACATGAGCGGAGCAATTCAGGGCTTCACGGCGGACTTGGCCGACCCGGCGGCCGGGGTGGGGGACGCCTTCGAAGGGTCAAAGATAAAATCCCAGCGGGTTTCTGCCCGCTTGCCGCCGACGGTGGCTGTGAGAATCACGCTGTAGTTCTTCTCACGCAATGGCTGGACTACCTGATAGCTGACGGTCTTGGTTTTTGAATCGTACTGACACGGGACCAAGCCGATATCGCTCACCCGCATCTCAACGCTCTTAGGGTCCACGTCGCCCATCGTGGCCAGATTGGCTTTGATCAACGGCTTCGAGTTGGTGATCGTTTCATTTTCCATGGGCTGGGTGATCATGGATGTCGCCGCAAGCTGTGCGACCGAGGATTCCGTTGGCGGCGGACCGCCCGTGCCGCCTCCCTGCATGGTCAGCGCGTCCTGAAAAGTTTTCGGCATCGTTTGCGACACGGCATACCGCCCGAGAATATCCGAGGCGGGGGAACTGTGACTGATCCGCTGACCATACGTGGTGAAGGCCGCTTCGTAGCCAGCTTCCTTGACCAACTCACGCACCTTGGGCGACCAATTGCCATAGGGATAAGCGATGCAGTTGACCTTGATGCCGAGTTGCTTTTCGAGGATTCGTTTCGAGTCTACGATTTCCTTGTGCATGTAACCATCCATACCAAGGGTCTGGATATCCTGCCGGATGAGCTTCAGGGTGGTCGGATCGACGAGCGAGGGCGGACTGCGCAGATTGTCGTGATAGTAGGTGTGCGACTGGATATCTACCCCGGCGTCGCGCATCTCCGCCAACTGATCCCAAGAGACGGATTTGCCGCCCGAGTTGATGTAATTGATGTAAACGAACATCGTGAACGGGTAGCCGAATTTCTTCAAGATTGGCCAGGCCGTGTCATAGCCGGACACATACCCATCGTCGATGGTGATGACGCATGACTTGGTGGGGATGTCTTTCTCACCTCGTCGCCAAGCGAGAAAATCCTGCATCGGAATCACCGTGAAGCCCGCATCCTTGACCTGCTGCATCTCTTTCTCGAACTCCTGTGGGGTGATCGCTAGCTCATCTTTGGGCTTCGGGTGGTCCTCCAGCCGGTGGTAGCAGAGCACCATGGCAGCCGCGTTTTTATTGACGCTCGCAACGGCCCGCGTCGGCGGCGCGGCGGAGCCGGGCACCGGGGCCGGGTTCGCGTTGCTCGCCGCGGTCGCTTGATCGACAGGCGCACCCGGAGCAGGCGATCCAGGCGCGGGTGTGGGTTGACCGGGCTTGCGGGCGACCAATGCTTTGATCTTGCTGCACCCGGTCAATGGCGAAACGGCGACGGCCAGCAGCGCGGCGCAACCAATGGCGTGGAAATAAAAAGACTTCATCAGATCATCCGGGCATTAGAGAGCGTGGCGCTGGGTTCGAGGTGCCGGCAACTTGGCGAATTCGCAGGCAGGCCCAACGATGGTCGCACGCTGTCCGGTGTCAAGCATCAGACACGCAGAGTCCGTCATTTTGAACTACAGCAACCCCAACCGCCGGAATGTCTCGTCCACGTGGCGCAGATGCGGCTCCAGCGAGCAGAGACGGTCAATCTCCTGTGCGCTCAGGACAGCAGAAATTTCCGGCTCGGCACGCAGGTTCTCCGCCAGCGGTTCGTCGCCGCGCCACGTTTTCATGGCGGCGCGTTGCACCGCCTCGTATGCGGTTTTGCGCTCCAGCCCCCGCCGGGTGAGTTCCAACAGGATCGTCTGGCTATGGTAGAGCCCCTTCGTCAATTCCAGGTTCCGCTGCATGTGTTCGGGGTATACGATCAGCCCCGTCACCAGACCCCGAAGCTTGTCGAGCATGTAGTCGAGCAGCGTACAGGAATCCGGCAGGATGATGCGTTCGACACTGGAATGACTGATATCTCGCTCGTGCCATAGCGCCACGTTTTCCAGTGCTGCCACGGCGTTTCCGCGCAGGACGCGTGCGAGTCCGCTCAGGCGCTCGCCCGTGATCGGGTTGCGCTTGTGCGGCATGGCCGAGCTGCCCTTCTGGCCCACACTAAAAAATTCCTCCACTTCAAGCACTTCCGTGCGTTGGAGGTGCCGGAATTCGGTGGCCCAACGGTCAATGCTCGATGCTATGAGCGCGAGGGTCGTGGAAAACTCGGCGTGCCGGTCCCGCTGGATGATCTGCGTGCTCAGAATGGCGGGTTTTAACCCCAAACCGGTGCAGACCTGGGTTTCAACCCGGGGATCGAGATGGGCGTGCGTGCCGACGGCACCACTGAGCTTGCCAACACTGATGCGTTCGCGCGTCTGCTTGAGTCGTTCCTCCGCCCGGCCGAACTCATCATACATCAGAGCCAGTTTCAACCCGAAGGTGATCGGCTCGGCGTGGATGCCATGACTGCGCCCAATCATCGGCACGTCTTTGAAGGCGCGTGCGCGCTCTGCCACAGCGGTCTGCAGTTCTTTCAGGTCGGCTAGCAGCAGGTCACACGATTCGGTCATCTGGACCGCCAGGGTCGTGTCGAGGACATCCGACGAAGTCAGGCCCTGGTGAATCCATCGCGCCGCCGGGCCAACGTAGGAGGCAACGTTCTCCAGAAAGGCAATCACGTCGTGCTGCGTGCGCTTTTCGATCTCGTTAATGTCCTCAATCGAAAAGCGGGCTTTTGCACGGATGGTTTGCGCGTCTTCCCTCGGAATTAGGTCGAGGTCAGCCAGTGCCTCACAAGCCAGCACCTCAATTTCCAACCAGATGGCAAACTTGCGCTCTTCGGACCACAGGTCGCGCATTGGAGCACGCGAGTAACGGCTAATCATGGGACCGCAACGAAAACTGTTCTACCGTTAAAAAGCAAACGCCAGTTAGAGGTTGCCTACAGAGCAGGCTACTCCAACTGGCGGTGAAGGACGGAAGAAAGATGCTTCAGCGGACGACCTGAGCGCGCGAGGCATGTCCATTGGTGTGTACAAGTACCCGGCCACTGGCCAGGAGATCAGCAACAGTGGCAACCGTTTCGCGATTGTTCTTTGAGCAGGAGCTGACAGTCAGAATCAAGTCACCGAGGTTCATGGTCTGACGGTGGGCTTTGTGGTCTTGCTTTTTCATATAAAATTGGGCGTGGCTAATTGTTTAGGACGTTGCCGGATGGCGTGCCGTTCATTAAGCAACCGTGATGCCAACCGCCCAAACAACTCGTTTTTCAGAGTGAAACCGCTTTTCTGTGTCGCTGCGGCAGCTTCAAATCGTTCGCCGAAGTGTGACACAGTTGTCCATTTGCTGACACTTTTGTCGCAATGTCCACCGATCAAAGTTCCTGTTGAGCACGTTGCGCGGTTAGATGGCACCGGCGGTTGTGCTGGCATCAAACGGCCTTCCGTACAGAGAGCCGCAGCACGAGGAAATACAATATGGCCAGGACCAAAATGATTGCGATGATGCTCAGTGATTGGTGTTTGACCAACTTTTCGAGCGCTTCGGGGTTTTTGATGAGGTCTGGTTCGACGCGATAAAGTTTGTCCCCGAGATACGCCAGGACGCTGCACCAGATGGCTGCACCAGCAATGGTCACGGCGGAAAAGACGCCAAAATTCATCCGCACCAAGCCAGCGGGAATCGAGATGAGATGCCGGATTACCGGCAGGAGGCGAGCAAAGAAGACGCCGCCAGCCTCGTATCGTTGCAACCAGGCTTCCGCCCGGGCGATTTTGTCCTCACCGAGCAGGAAGTAACGTCCGTAGCGGATGACAAGCGGACGCCCGATCCAGAGGGAAACCCAATAGGAAAGTGACGAGCCGATGTAAGAGCCCGCCGTGCCCGCGAGGATGACGCCGGGAAAGCTCAATTGTCCCTGGGCTGCCAGGAACGCGGCCGGTGGGATGACGATCTCACTCGGCACAGGGATGATGGAGCTTTCCATCGCCATGAGCAATACGATGCCCCAGTAGCCGCCGTGACTGACCCAACCATACCAGACTTCCAAGAGGTGATGCATCATGATTGAAGAAGAAAGCGCGGTGTTCGTCGGAGTGTTAATGCCTGGGGTCACTGAGGGTCAGGCGCGGGAGTGACGGCCGGGAGGGTAATCAGACAATCCTACATGATGCAACCCTCTCACGCCGCCAGCGGTGATTTTGCTCGCGCTCCGCGTTGCTCAGGAGCTTAGAGTTGCGAGCAGGAACCTGAAACTCCGCCGTTCCGCTCTGTCATCCGTACAAATATGCCTCTCTACCGGCGCGTGCTTCTTTACTACCGGCCGTTTTTTCCGCCGACCTTCCTGGCGTTGGGCATTTCTCTGTTTACCATTGGCCTGAATCTGCTCAAGCCACTTCTCTTCAAGGTGGTCGTCGATGATATCATTGGTCGCCATACGCCCTCCGGTGCGCTCGCCAGCCAGAGTGTCTCGTTCGGCCCGGGGTCAGGGAGCGAGCACGGCAAGTTGCTCGTGATTTGTGGCCTCCTCGTCGCTGTCACGTTGTCTGCCGGGTTGCTCGGCCTTTGGAGCAACTTCCTTTTTGTGCGGATCGGCTTGCAGGCCCTGCTAAAGCTACGCACCGATCTTTTCGCGTACCTCCAGAGCCTGCCACTAAAGTTCCACGATGCACGGCGTTCCAGCGATTCCTCCTTTCGGGTGGCTTACGATTCCCAGAGCATCCAAACGATTTACAACCGGGGTTTTACGAATATTTTTGGTTCGGGCGTCACGCTGGTGGGGATCTTCGTCATCATGGTGCGAATGGATTGGGCGTTGACGCTGCTGTCAGTCTCCATCGTGCCGCTGGTGGTCTGGGCCATCCATCATTACTCCGCCCGCATCCGGCGCGATTCCACCGCCATCCAGGAGAAGGAAAGCGCGGTGCTAACGCTCGTTCAAGAAGGGCTCAGCTCGATCAAGGTGGTGCACGCTTTCGGGCAGGAACAGGCCGCCGTGGACCAGTTCCGCACCCAAGCAGGCGAAAGCCTCGCCGCCAACCTCAAGCTAACCATGACCAACGTGCGTAGCGCTTTGGTCATCAATACCTTGATGGCACTGGGCTCGGCGGCAATGATTTATCTGGGAACATTACATGTGCTGGACGGACGGATCACGTTTGGCAGCCTGACGGCCTTCATGACTTTTCTGGCCACGTTGTATGCGCCCGTTGAGGCGTTGACACAGACGGCCTGGGCCTTGGAAGGAGCGTCGGCGGGCGCGCAACGGTGTTTCGAGGTGCTCGACCATGCCGACGATGTCCAGGACGCTCCTGGCGCGGTTGTCCTGACCGGGGTGCGGGGCGACATCCGGTTCGAGGGAGTCGATTTCGGCTACGCGAGCGACCGCCGGATCCTTCAGGATGTCATCTTCGAAATCCGCGCAGGGCAGAAGGTGGCGTTCGTGGGAGGAACGGGCGCGGGCAAGAGTACGCTGCTGTCCCTCGTGCCACGCTTCTACGATCCGACGGCAGGCCGCGTTCTGCTCGATGGCCGTGACCTGCGCACTGTCACCAAAAAGTCTTTGCGCTCGCAGATCAGCCTCGTGCTCCAGGACACTCTTCTGTTTTCGACCACGATCCGCGAAAACATCGCCTACGGGCGGCCGGATGCCACCGAGGCCGAGATCATGCAGGCGGCCGGGCGCGCGCAGGCGGCCGAGTTTATCGGCAAACTGCCGCTGGGCTACGACAGCCCCGTTGGCGAGCGCGGCGGCCACCTGAGCGTCGGCCAGCGGCAGCGCATCGGCATCGCCCGAGCGTTCCTCAAGGATTCGCCGGTCCTGCTCCTCGATGAGCCGACCAGCGCGCTCGATCCCACGACCGAACGGGCAATCATGGACACGCTGGAGGAACTCATGCGCGGCCGAACCACGCTCATCATCACGCACCGTTTGGCGACCGTGCACCACCTCGATTCCATCGTCGTGCTCAAGGATGGCGCCATCAGCGAGACTGGCACCGGCGCGGACCTGCTCACGCGGGGCGGGGTTTACGCCAAATTGTACCGCTCGGGAAACTACGGCGCGGAGGCGGCACCACTAGCAATGGCCCGGACAAACGAATCCTGAGCGCAACTCTGTGCTGATCCGACGATGAATCGCCGCAAAAAAATCGCTGTCCTTGGTTTCATGGCGAACTGCCCGATTGCGGGCGTTATCTGGCAGCACATTCACTACATCGTCGGCCTGCAACGGCTCGGGCACGAGGTGTATTACATCGAGGACACGTCCCGCATTCCCTATGATCCCGTGCAGCAGACACTCACGGAAGACTACACTTACGCCGCGGGAATCCTGGCGAAACTCGCTGGCGAGTTCGGCTTCGAGGGCCGGTGGGCGTTTTCTCCGCGTTATAAATCCTCCGCCGAAACGGCGGGGCTGTCCCGCGGGTTCCTGAACACGCTGTACGCGGAGGCGGACGCACTGTTGAACATCTGCGGTTCGCACGAGTTGAACGACGATCTCCTGCGCAGCGAACGCATCATCTACGTGGAAAGCGATCCGGCGGTCGAGCAAATCCGGGTGGACCTCGGCTCGGCGGCCACGATGGAGTTTCTGGCGCGCCACTGCGCCCGGTTCACGTTCGGGGAAAACGTGGGGCGTGAAGAGTTTCCGGTGCCTTTGCACGGCCTGAGTTGGCTGCCCACGCGTCAGCCCGTCGTGACCGATTTCTGGCGCACGGAACTGCTGCCGCTTGGAGGTAGCCGGCATTTCACGTCGATTGCCAACCTGGCCACGGGCGGGAAAAAGGACATCACTTGGCGCGGAGAAACCTACCTCTGGAGTAAATTACCCGAATTTGAAAAATATCGTGCTGCACCCCGTCGTTGCGGCGAACCGTTCGAGCTGGCGACGAGTTTCAAGGATCGCGCGTTAGGCGATTCATTCCGGGAGGCGGACTGGCGCGTCGTTTCCCCGGATGCGATCAGCGTCGATCCCTACGCCTACGTCGATTACATCCGTGCAGCCAAGGGGGAATTCACGGTGGCAAAAGATCAATACGTTCGCCTCAACACGGGCTGGTTCAGTGATCGTAGCGCATGCTATCTCGCCGCTGGCAGACCAGTGATCACACAGGAAACCGGCTTTAGCCGTTTGTATGGCGGAGAGGGCGGACTTTTCGCTTTTTCATCCATGGATGAAGTCGTGGAAGCCGTGAGGAGGATCAATGCGGATTACCCGGCGCACTGCCGGGTGGCGTCCGAAATCGCGCGCGAATGCTTCGAGGCGGAGAAAGTACTCGGCTCATTATTGGAACGAGCAGGAGTTTGATTTTACCAAAATTGAGAAATATTGCGTTGGAGACTGCAAAATTGATAATCTGCTTCGGAAGAAGCTGTGGCTATTATGACTCTTTTCGGGGTCGTCAAGAGCCGGTTTTTCTCTGGGGTAATTACCCGAGACTGCTCGCGCGCGCGCTTAGGCCAGCCGCCCAGGCTCAGGAGCAAGGCGATTGGCACGCAAGGTGTTCATGTAAACAGGAATCGCGTGTTGGTGCAGGGTCTACTCGCCGACCGCACCCGCGTCCACCCGACACACGACCATCATGGCACAAACTATCTTGCTGATTGACGACAGCGCGATTCTGCGGCGGATTGCCACGAACGTCCTCGGCGGCCGTGCCATCCATTACGAAGTAATGACCGCCACCAGGGCTACCGAGGGGTTCGCGTTGGCGTGTGGCACGCAACCGGCGCTGATCCTGGTGGACGCGCGCCTTGCGGGCACGGTCAAGGCGGAACTTTGCCAGCGCTTCCTGGATGAGCCGAGGACCGCAGCCGTCCCGATGGTCCTTCTGTTGGGGCAAGGAGTACAACCCCCCAAGTGGGACGACCTGCCGAAGAACATCGTGGACACCCTCTCTAAACCCTTCACGCCAGAACAGCTAACGTCCTCGGTGAAAGCGATTCTCGGTGCTACGAAGGAGGATCGCGACTTTGCATCGATCCGCCGCCTGCGCGGTGACCGGGTTCCTGGAGAAACCATGCTCGTTGACCGTCAAGGCGTTACTGATGCCCCCATGCCAGAGGCGGACCGATCCTCCAGGCAGCACTGGACCACCGGGGCGGCACCGCCGCTGATTGCCCGGGGACTCCCCCATGACAAACCAAGCAGCGCCGATCACCAGCCATCCGGGCATGTGCTGACGGGGTCCGGGTCGTTGCGGGCGACCATGAAGAGCATCGCGGCAGAGAAATTGAGCGGCGTGCTCTCGCTAAGGCTTCTCGACCGCCCTCCGATGGATGTGTACTTCGAGGCGGGTCATTTGGTCGTGGTGACCACCAAAGACGCGGGAGTTTACAGCCGTGACGCCGCAGGAGTGCTCCCGGCGAAGGTGAGTCCGGCCACGCTGGAGGCAGCCGTCGACGAGCAGCGTCTCAGCAGCGTGCCTTTCTTTTTGACGCTCGGCGCGCGGGGTTTGCTCTCGAAGGCCGCTGCCGTGGATCTCGTCCACCGGTTCGGCCAGCGGTTGTTCGCTCAGACCTGGGAACTTCGCTCGTCGCACCTGCATTGTGAGTTTACGCACCTGGACGCTTTGCCTGGCTTCGCTTTGCGGCTCGAAACCCGCCGTGAGTCTATCGACGAGTGGTTGCTTTCCACACTGCGTTGTCTACAGCCCGACGATGTCGTCGCCACGGCCAAGCACGAAGGATTTGTCGGCACGCCGGTGTTCTCGCGCCATGGACCGTCGCTGTTGAATTTCCTCAATTTGACGGCCGAGGAGAAAGAAATGGTCCGCCGTGTCAGCGGCCGGTTGGATCTGCCAAGCATCGCCAAGGGTATGGGCATCACTGCGGAAGCCGCTTTCCTGCTGCTCTACCGCTTCCGTGCGCTGGAGATCATGGAGTACCGGCCCGCCCCGGCGGCTTTTATGGTCACACCCAGAACAAACGTGCGCCGTGTGTTGCCGCTCCGGCGGTAAGCGGAAAAGTCCGGCCGGAACAATGCGCTCAGGACCGTTCTGTCCAGGCCGGGGAGTCGTATTTTCTGACCGCCATTTCACCTGCCGCAATGAGTTCGGTGAGTGAAACGGGTTGGATCAGGCTGACGGCGGCAAGCGTGGAAGCGAGGGTTTGCCTGAAGGATCGCCCGAAAGCGTTGTCAGGTTCCCCGATTCCGTGCACCCCCTGGATGCTGCCCTGATGCAGCAGACCGTTTCGTGTCCGGCGTTGAGCCCCCCCCGCGACCTTGCGTCCATCCACTATCAAGTCGTGCGCGACGGGATGCGCAAAGCAGGGCTTGAGGAACGGGGCATCCCCGGCAGAGCGCGCGCGTTCGTTCGCCACGGACGCCGCCGATTCCACCTCCCCGGCACCGTGGCGCGAAAGCGCCGAGGCGACCGCGCCATGAACCTGGCGGTAAGACTCCCGGGCTGGGAGCACCGCCAAAGGCAGTGCACGTGGCACCAGCAAAGTGAACGTGAAATCGGCACCGTGCTCGACGATCCCGCCCCCGGTCCAGCGACGCACCAGCGGCAGGCCCGGATAGTTTTCCCGGACGGCGGCAACGTTTCCGAAACAGCCGAACGATACCGAGGCTTGCGACCAGTGGTAACAGCGTAGCAGCGGAATGCTGCCCAGGCCCGCGAGCAGCACCTCATCCAGAGCCATGTTCAGGGCAGCGGGATGCGGCTCGGGGTCGTCGATCACGATCAGCTTCGAGAACGGTAGCGCCGCCGTTTGAGATGAGTCGATCACAGCGAGCACCGTCAGCCAGGGAAGTTCTTGGCGGCCAGCACGGCAGCCACTTCCCCGGCGATGCGTTGCGCGGCCTCTCTTGGATGTGTGTCGGCGGTGATCGGGCGGCCGATCACGAGGTAGTCCGCCCCGGCCCGGACCGCCTCTCCAGGGGTCATCACCCGGCGCTGATCGTCACCACCCTTTGCCCAGGCCGGGCGCACGCCGGGAGTCACGATGGTAAGTTCACGCCCGAACTCGGCTCGCAGCAACGCCACTTCCTGCGGGCTGGCGACGACCCCGCGTAGTCCACTCTCGAAACCGAGGCGTGCCAGTCTGACCACCTGCGCTGCCACCGGAGCCATCACGCCGGTTTCCTGCAAGGTCGTTTCATCGCTGCTCGTCAACACGCTGACCCCCAGGAGCAACGTTCCGGCGGATACCTCGGCGGCAGCGGCTTCGAGCATGCGCCGGCCGCCGGAAAGATGGACCGTCAGCAGGTCGGCTTCCAGCGCGGCGACCGAGCGGACGGCACCCGCCACCGTGTTGGGGATATCGTGAAACTTCAGGTCCAGGAACAAACGGCTCCGCCCGGGGTTTGCGGCTTCGATGGCGGCCCGGATGCGGCGGGTTGCCTCCGGGCCGCAGCGGGTAAAAAGCTCCAGTCCCACCTTGTAGAAGGAGACGGCATCGCCTAGGCGCTCAATCATGCGCAGGGCCGTACTTTCGTCTGGCACGTCGAGCGGAAGGATGATTTTGTCTTTCGGGTGCGGCGAAGTTGTCACAAGATGGGGAGGGAACTGTGCTATGAAATGGCTCGCCCCGGCTAAAATCAACCTTTCTTTGCGCGTCCTCGGCCGCCGCGACGATGGCTTTCACGCGTTGGAGACCTTGATGGCTCCATTAGACCTCGCGGACGAGGTTACCTTGGAAGCCGCTGGAGATGCCGGGCAAACGGGAACTAGCCACTTCGACTTGATTTGTTTGGATCCCACGCTTCCGTCTGGCAGCGGCAACTTGGCATGGCGAGCGGCGGAATTGTTTCGTGAGAGTGTATCCGTCGAGCTGCCCTTCACCCGCATCACGTTGCGCAAGAATATTCCGCATGGCGCGGGTCTGGGCGGCGGCAGCAGCGACGCCGCCACCGTCCTCCTCGCCTTGAACGAGAGTTCGGGGGCGGGATTGACGGTCGCGGAACTGGCGGCCATGGCGGCGGGCTTGGGCTCCGACGTGCCATTCTTCGTGTTCCGCAGCGCCGCTGTCTGCCGCGGACGGGGCGAACTTGTCGAGCCCACGGACCTGCCAGCAATGATTCCACTGTTGCTGCTCAAACCTGAGTTCCCGGTGCCCACGCCCTGGGCTTATCAACATTGGGCGAACTCACGCGAACTCCCCGGTGTTCTCTATGCAGCCCAGACGTTCGGCTGGGGAGAAATGATCAACGACCTCGAAAGACCGGTCTTCGAGAAGTACCAGTTGTTGCCGGAGATGAAGATGTGGCTGTCGGCGCAGACGGATGTAGCAGGCGCTTTGATGTCGGGCTCGGGGTCTACGATGATCGCGGTATTGCATGATCCAGGTGCCGCCACCGGCCTCGCCACGAGGGCAAAAGAAAGGTTTGGCGAGATGTGGACTTGTCCTTGCTCGACGGTATGACGCCGTCGCGGAAGCGTGTTTACCAGTTGCTCCTGCCTCCAGCCGGGGTACATGCACAAAGGTTTGTCCATGCGATTTGTACGCATGAAGATGAACCGGTTTTCGCGCCTCACATTATCTGGAATTGCCTGCTTCACACTGGTAATGGCACTCGGGGCCTGCGCTGATCCGGGCGGTCCTGTCAGCCAGGGGCCCGGGCCGGGGGATGGGGCCATTGATACCCGTACCACGACCCTCCCCGGCAGCGTCATCCCCTCGCTGGGCGGTGCGGGGAACGGCGGGGGCATCTCGGGTGGGGGGGCGGGTGCGGGCAGTTTCGGCGGTGGGCGCTAACATTGCGCGTGGAAGCCGCTTTGCGGGTTGGGTGCCTCGTGCTACTCTGGCCATGTCGGGAGCGGACGCACCGTTTCCTGGGAGGGGTGGCAGAGTGGTCGATTGCGCCGGTCTTGAAACCCTCCGTCATGGTTGCACTGAAATTGTGATAAATTCCTAAGGTTGAACACGTTACTATAGAAATTTTTTGACCCCATGTTGGGTCGAAATTCGTTCTAATAAGGGGTTGAGGAGGGTTGAACTGGCAAGGTTTTGGCAAGAGAATGCAGTCGCTTTTGATGCGGCAAAGGCAACAAACCGGTGAAGCTGTAACCGCTGGGGGTTAGGCATGGGTGTTGAAGCCCATACCTACTGTTTGTTTTCACATGTGCAGGGGTAGGGGTTCCCAAGTTTTCTCATCGGCTCCATGTGAGAAAATGAGAAAACGAGAAACTTGGCGCGTCGTAGGAGGCGCGGGACGCACCGAGCGATGTGGGTGTTGGTGTCGCATAGTGGCAAGTTGTACGGGCTTCCTGGTGCTCCAGAAGGCCATGTATTCACGGCGTGCGTTGCGCTTGATAGTCTTCCCACGTGCGGCCAAGATCTGGCGGTAGGCAGTGGGTTGACTGACGCCCCATTCCTCCATGATCGCCTTTGCGAAGGCCGGGCCAGCCAGCGGTAGATGCTTCACCAGTAAGGCAATATTTTCTGGGGTGGGGCGGTCGTTGGTTGTCGCCGCCGAGGGTGCGGTGAGGCTTGCCTGCCAAGTGGCAAGATCAAAGGTATCATCCACCTCATAGACCATCGTATCGGGGTCGTGCACCGCGCCAAACGGTTCAAACCATGGCCCATTCGAGTTCTTGCCACAGCTCACCACCAGCCGTGTGTTATCGGTTTCACTGGCAGGTGCAATGTTGAGCTGTCCACGTACCCACTGGACGAATGCTTTGCTGCCTTTGGCATATCCCCCTGCGTCATATCCAATGGCCTTTCTCATACCGGCACGGCCAGCCAGGGAATGATGCAAAATGACCACCGAAGCATTCGGGTTATGCCGCGTCGCCAACCGCTGCAACCCCCAGCACGTTTGCAACATACCAGCATCGGTATTTAGAGCTTGTTTACAAATGACGAAAGCAGACCATGCACATGGCTACGCTCAAGA